>JBFLWJ010000018.1:0-13272 GCA_040757835.1 Actinomycetota bacterium | reverse complement strand
GCGGCTGGGTGGTGCCGTCCGGGAACATGTAGGTTATGTGGGCGGTGGTGGGAGTGTCCCCCGGGTTCATGAGGCAGAGGTACTCGTCGAAGAGGCCGGCCCCGGTGTAGCCCTCGGCGAAAAAGAACCTGTAGCCCGCCGTGGGGACGAAGCTGGCGTGAATGGTGTGGTCGTCGGTGACGCCCGTGAACTCGCAGGCGGTAACCGCGCCCACGCTGGCGCCGTCCACCAGGACGTCAGCCACTTCGTAACCCTCCGCCGGGGCAATGGCGAAGGCCTTTGAGCCCTCGTAATTGACCATGACGGCGCCGGACGGCGTGATGGAGCCGCCCGCGCCGGCGGAAGCGGTGATGGTAAGGTTGGGGTGGACGTTGCCGTAGACGACTATCTCGTCATCGGGCAGCGCGGCGAGTTCGGGGTTGGTCAGCTCCGTCACCCCGGCGGGAAGCGGCAGTACCTCGATCGCCCTGACCAGGCGGTTCGCCCTGTCCCAGTTGGGGGTGCCGTTTCCTGGCGGGCTGGTGTACGAGATGTTTCCGGAGTACGGCCCCTCAACCTCCTGCGGCATGATGAGGCGGAAAGGCCCCTCGAAGGAACTGTCGAGTTCGATGGCGGGCTCCACCGACGCCACCCATGGAGCTCCGCTGCCGTCGGGGGCATTGGGATTGTCCGCGCTGGGGTCGGACCGGAGATAGCCGAGGAGAGTCTTCAGGCCGCGGGGATTACCATTTCCCCGCAGCTCCTCCCAGGTAAGGGTCACGCCGTAGCCGTCGGCAGCCTGCACCTTGAAACCAGTCGTCCCCTCCACTATCCCCACCTCCTGAACCAGCAGGTAGTAGAGGTCCACGCCCTTCCAGTCCTGCTCGAAGTAAGTGAAGGGGTCGCTGGCCTTGCTGCAGGTGTAGTGGCCGCCGCTCTGAGGAAGCGACTTCAGGTAGCTCTCGCTGAAGACCGGCGCATAGCTGCCGAGGTCCGCCGCTACCGCACCAGCGCCCACGGTCCCAGCCCGTCCCGCGGCATCCCACGCCGCCAGGGCAGCCGTGTTGACCAGACAAAGGACCAGCAGCGCCAGGACCACGAGCATCTTCTTCATACCCAACCTCCCCTTTTGTGCCCGTATGGGTACTGTCGGCTTGCGGGCGTGTAAATGCTTGCACGCGTCCATACCCGTGTCAACCTCTCCCGCGCGCCTCTCCCGCTCGCCCGGTCAGGCGGCAGCGCTTATGTCTCCTCCGGAAAGTAATCGCTGAGCGGCGGCAGTTCGATGAGGTCGAGGTTGGAGAAGTCCAGCTTCAGCCTGCCGTCCTGGATGTCACGGATGATCCGCGTCACCTGGCCATTGACGGGGGCCGCAACCCCCGCCTTAGCGGCCATGGCCGAGAGGTAGCCGTTGATGCTCTCCACCTCGCACCGCAGCCCCTTCTCCAGATCCTGGAGCATGCTGGCCTTGGCGTCGGCGAAATCCCCGACCAGGCCCCGCAGCAGGTTCCTGGTATTGTCCATATCCTGTCTGCTGATGTCGATGAGTATGCCGGGATCGACCCCGCGCATGGGCGCCATGTCCACCCCCAGTGCCCGGGCGGTGAGGATGGTCTCGAGCATGATATAGATGATGGCGTCCGTCGCCTTGTCGCTCTCCATGAGCTGCGAGCCGACGGCACCCAGGGCGGTCGACATGCCGGAGGCGGCCACGTTGAAGAGCAGCTTGGTCCAGCGTACCCCGGCGAGGTTGTCCATCATCGTGGCCTTCCCCGCGTGGTCCATGACCTCCTTCACCTGCCGCAACCGCGGGGTCACCCCGCCGTCCAGCTCCCCTATCTCGTAGTCCATCTGCTCGGGGTCGGAGGTCATCCTGGAGACCCCGGGGGCGATCATCTCCGCCGACCACATCACCGCCCCGCCCAGGACGCGCTCCCTGCCCACGAAGGAAGCCACCCTCTCCTCGGGGACGCCGTTCTGCAGGGTGAGGACCATGCTCTCCTCGCCCAGGTGCGGGAGGACCTGGGGAAGGGCCACCTCGTCGTAGGTGGACTTGGCCAGGTATACGACGAGGTCGTAGATGCCCTCCATGCCCTCGGGAGCCACGGCCTTCACCGGCTGCGTGACCTCCAGGTTGCCCACGATCCGTGCGCCGTCCCGGTTCAGCGCCGCGACCGCCTCTTCCTTCGCGTCCACCATCACCACGTCGAGACCGCCCCGGGTGAGCAGGGCTCCCACCACCGTCCCCAGGGAGCCGCAGCCGACTACCGCTATCCTCATTTTCTCCCCCCGATCGAAGCCGGAAAACCCTCAAAATATCATCATAACCACGTCAAGCCTCGGGTCCATGGCCCTCGGTCAACGCCTCAGCTCAAGCCCTTGGCGTCCCTGTCCGCGAAGACCTCGCGGGCGATGGCGACGCCGTTGAGCGCCGCCGGAAAGCCGGCATATACCGCCTGCTGCAGGATGATCTCGTGCACTTCCTCGCGCGTCCAGCCCGCGTTCAACGCCCCGTTGATATGCAGCCTCAGCTGCGGGCGCGCCGTACCCAGGGCGGTGAGCACGGCAACCGTGGCCAGCTCCCGCATCTTCAGGTCGAGTACCGGCCGGGAGAGGACGTCCCCGAACACGAACCCTACGAGCCAATCGAACAGCTCCGGCTCCCCATTTCTCATGGTTTCCTGCAGGGTGCGGGCATTGGCCTCGTCGAGTTCACACAGTTTTTCCCAACCCCGCTGGTGACGATCGTCACTCATGCTGCCCCTCCTTTTCTCGGCCACATCCATCTGACGGCTTTCGGATTCCAAGGAGCTTCCTGTATGTGAAGACAATACCCGCAACGACCAGGCAAGTAACAAACGGCTAGGCAGATCTGATGAGGAGCAACCCGTACCGATTCAGGATAACCCCTGTACCGTGAGATGCTCGCCCAGTTTTGGCGCCATTATAACATCTCCCGCCACAGATCCCGTTTCATCGCCCCGGACAGGAGCGCAGGGAATACGGGAATATGGAGGCCGGGGTCTAACCGGCAGGACGGGCAAAGGGTTTACGGACTTGGATGGGAGTGGTGCGGTGTTCTACGGTTGTGGGACCCCGCCGGGTGGTCTATACTCGTGAACCGTATGCGACACGGCTACCAACGGAGGAGGAAGAACATGAAGAAGCTCGTGGTCATACTGCTGGCGCTGGCCCTTTCCGTTTCCATCCCCGCACTCGCCGGGTGTGGTGGCGGCAGCAACGGCGCGGACGATTCACCCGAGCAGGTCGTCGAGGAGTTCATGTCGGCCACCCTGGCGGAAGACGCCGATGCGGTGTACGAACTGCTCAGCGAGGACAGCCAGGCCGAGGTCACCGACAAGGAGGAGCTGGTCGCGGGCTCCGCGGATGCCATCGACAGCTATGAGGTCGGCAAGGCCACCATCAACGGCGACGAGGCCCGCGTGGCTACCTCCATCGCCCTCACGGGATTCGAGGGCAGCCTCGATTTCGAGGTGGTCCTGCTCAAGGAAGGCGGGGCGTGGAAGATCTCCCTCTCCGAGACCGGTGCATCCATGGACGAAGCCTTCGAGGAGCTCATGGGGGAGATGGAGATCCCCGAATAGGCCATTTCCACACAGCCGATAGCAACATAGGGCCGTATCCCCATGCGGGACGGCCCTTTTCCTTGCGGACGCGGAGGAATCCAAACCCGCGCGTTGAATGAACCGGTTGGACCGTTCGACGAGACAGGCCGAGAGGGTGGTGGCGAGTATGGGCTCCCAGGCAGATAATAGAAGGCATGAACTCGACTGGCTGCGCGTGCTGGCCGTGCTGCTGCTCATCTACTTCCACAGCGCCCGTCCCTTCGACTTCGGGGATTTCTACGTCAAGAACGGCGTGCTGAGCGAGGGATTCGACGCCTTCACGATGTTCGTGGACATCTGGTTCATGCCCCTCTTTTTCTTCATCGCCGGGGGGGCCTCGTACTTCGCCCTGGCCAAGCGGAGCGGCAGGCAGTACGCGGGGGAGCGCGCCAAGCGGCTGCTGGTCCCCTTCGTCTTCGGGACGCTGGTCATCGCCGCTCCCCAGGTATATGTCGTGCTGCGGCAGCAGCCGGGCAACACCATGAACTATCTGCAATACTACCGCTATATATTCACCACCCCGTACCTTACCGAGGTCACCGCGGGCAGCGTGGGGCCGGCCCAGATAAACGCGTTCACCCTGGAGCCCGCCCACCTCTGGTTCATCATCTACCTCTTCGTGTTCTCCATGGTGTGCCTGCCGCTGTTCCTGCGCCTGCGGGGCGACAAGGGTAGCAAGTTCAAGGACCGCATGGAATCTTTCCTGCGGCGGCGGGGCGCCATCCTCCTCTTCGCCGTGCCCATCTTCCTCTACGTGGCCCTGGATATCGAAGACGACACCATCGACCGTCTCTTCCTCATCTACCCGTTCTTCATCGGCTTCCTCTTCTACAGCGACGAACGCTTCGGCCGCGTCATCGACGAGTACCTCAAGCCCGCCCTGATAGCGGCGGTGGCATTTTCGGCGGCGATCATCGCCATGTATACGACGGTTGGCTTCGACTCCCAGAAAGCACTTCTGGGTGGGGCCTTCCTGGGCGCCCTCTATGCCCTGACCACCTGGCTGTGGTTGATCGCCCTGGTGGGGCTGGGGCGCAGGTACCTGCGTTTCCGCAACGGCTTCCTGGACTACGCCAACCGCGGGTCCTACCCGTTCTACATCCTGCACCAGACGGTCATCGTGCTCATCGCTTACGTCGTCTACAGCTGGACCTGGGGCATCATCCCCAAGTACCTCCTGATCACCACCGCCTCGCTGGCCATCACCCTGGCAGCCTACGACCTGCTGGTGAGGCGGACCCGGCCTACCCGCTTTCTCTTCGGCATGAAATAGAAGGGGCCCGCCTGCGCGGGCCCCTCAACGCTCCACCGGAAAGCGGATACGCCGCTACCAGATGCCGCTTTCGCTGTGCACGTCGTAGATGTACCATTCTCCCCTGGACTCGATCAGCTCCACGATCACATCCTCGCTATGAGCGGGCACGGTGTTGCCCTCCATGTCCTGGTACTCCGTGTAATCAACGGTCATGTACACGGTGACCCAGTCGCCCTCTTCGTCCGTGCGGCTCTCGACCCCCTGTACGTCCCCTACCGCCTGGATCCCGGCATCATGGGCCTCTCCCACCTGCACCAGGAAGGATTCCTCGCTGAGTTCGACCATGATGGGCGACGAGAAATCAAGCATCAGGTACATGGACTCGCCGTCGCCTTCGTTGAAGTAGATGTAATAGTCATCGAGCGCCTGCAGGGGCTGGTTGAACTTCGGGTCATCGGGGTCCTCCCCGCCATAGAGGGCGAAGAGCACAGCCGACACCGTATCGCCCAGGTCCCATACACCACTGTCGAGCCGAGCCGGGTTGTAGTCCTGGCTGTCCTGATAGTCATCGAGTGCTCCCTGGGCGTCGTCCGCCAGGGCCTCGAAATCGGGCACCTCGAGATCGATTGCTCCCCCCATGACCTCGTCTATGATATCCGCGGTTGCGCCCAGGTACTCATCGTACGAGGACAGGAAATCCTCGAGGGCCTCGGTGCTCTCCTCCTCTCCGGCGGGCACCTTCAGACCGTCCAGCGCATCCTCGAAGGCCGCGATGGTGTCCAGGTTCTCCGAGAACAGGCCGGACAAACTCGCGAGGTCCGCCTCGCCGTCGACCTCGTCCGCCGCCTGCACAAGCTCGTCCGCTCCGTCCTCGAGCTTCTCCCACTCCGATAGCACCGCATTCGTAAAATCTCCCGATCCTCCACCGCATCCTGCCAGCAGCGCCGCCCCGAGCACCAGCAGCAGCACCAGAGACATCAACAGAATCGCCGCATGTTTAAAATTGCCGTTCATCTCCCTCACCTCCTTTCCCATATTTTCCAGAGTATACTTCCCTATAGTTCAATACAGACAAATCAGCGGCCGCCTGTCCATGTTCTTGATCAGGCATGAGCGCGGCGTCGCGGTTGCAGGGGCCGGTATTATTTTGAGAGTCCGTCTCTAATAGAGGCGTAGTCCGCGAGGGCTCGCATGGCGCGGGCACAACGTGAGCCCGAAGGGTAGACGGCTATCCCGTTGTCGATGAGGGTCCGGATGGAGCCGCTGCGGGCTCCCAGGAAGGTCATGACCCCCAGCGGTTTGCCCTGCTGTTGCGGCACCGCGGCCAGCTCGGCGAGGAAAGCCCGGTAGGTCTCGTCCATCTGTCCCTCCATGGCCTCCAGGTGCGGGAAGCGTTTCTTGATGTTGACCATGAAGTCCGGCGCTCCCATGATGCCATAGATGAAGGCCCCGTCTACCTCGCCGGACCCGTACACCAGCTCCAGCAGGTCCCGGAAGATGAACATGTTGGTCTCGAAGGTGAGGTCGATGGGGTTTCCGGTGTAGGTAAGGGGGCCGGTGACCGCGTCCAGCTTGCGGCGAAGCTCCCCGGAGAAGGGCGGCACCACCAAGCCCGCCCTCTCGAGATGATACGCGAGGGAGGAGCCCGGGCCGCCTGAATTGGTGATCACCGCCATGCGCCTGCCCGCCGGCAGCGGCTGCGAGGAGAGCATCCACAGCAGGTCGAGCATGTGGTCGATGTCGTCCGCGCGCAGGACTCCCGCCTGTCGGAAGAGCCCGTCGTAGAGTTCGTCGGGCCCCGAGATGGCGCCGGTGTGGGAGCGGGATGAGCGCGATCCCGCCTCGGTCCCGCCCACGTAGATGGCCACCACCGGCTTCACCCGCGCCGTGGCGCGCGCCGCGGCGATGAACTCGCGGGGGCGACGGATGGCCTCGATGTAGAGGCCCACTGCCTTGACCGCGTCCTCGTCCCTCAGGTAGTCAAGACAGTCCGCGAGATCGATGTCCGCCTCGTTGCCCACGCTCAGGGTCTGGCACATCCTGATGCCCTGCTCCCTCAGGTAGGGGTTGATCATGGCGGTGTAAGCCCCCGACTGCGAGGCGAAGGCGATGCTCCCGCCCATGGGAGGCTCGAAGATGGTGGTGGTGTTCAGCGAACACAGGCTGTTCATGACGCCCACGCAGTTGGGGCCGAGGAAGCGGATGCCATACCGCGATGCCACCTCCAGGAGCTGGCGCTCCCGCTCCCTGCCCACTTCCCCCGCGACCTCCTTGAAACCGCCGGAGATGATGATGGCCCTGCGCACGCCCGCCCGGCCGCACTCCTCCAGTATCCCGGGCACCGCTTCCGTGGGGAGGACCAGTTGCACCAGGTCCACTGGCTTGCCTACCTCGGCGATGCTGCGGTAGGCGGGGACGCCCATGACCACATCCTCGCTGCGGTGGACGGGATAGACCTCTCCCTTGTATCCCGTCTCCAGGATGTTGGCGAGCTGGATGGTCCCCATCTTCATGGGATTGTTGGAGGCGCCGTAGATGGCGATGGAAGCCGGGTACATGAGTTGCTTCAACGGATGCATCGATCCCTCCCTCGACTCGAGCGTTTCGGGCACGCACAGCAATATTCTAAGCGAAAAAGCCGGCCGGGTCTGCTTTATGCCGCGATTTCAGAGGTAGAGCCCCGCGGGCACCTGGCAAGATCGCGATGGCGACCACCGCGGGCATTTTGTTTACCGGTTAATGCCGCCGTTTGACATCGGCCGGAGCTGGGTTACACTGAGGTTAGCGAAAGACTTGCCGACAAAAGAAAGGGGTTTAGCGAAGGGCGAGAACGAGCAGGCTGGGAAGCGGGCAGGCTTGCCGGTTGTGGCCATGAAGCACCAGGCGTAGATATAGAGACGTTACGTCTCTCCATCATCACCCCTCCGGTATTGTCCCGCTGCCACGCACAGCCCGGCGCAAGCGGGCAGGAGGATGCCGGGCCGCGCGCAGGATCACCAGCATGATGCATATCTGACCACGGTATACGGCGCTCCGCGCCGGAGGAGGTGATACCCTTGCAGGGATTCAGGAAATGGTGTGTGCTGGCGGGTGTGGTCGTCCTGTTGACGGCGGCCTTGTTCACGGCCCCCGGATTCGCGTTCCAGGGGAGCTACCGACAGGCTGGCGGAGGCGGCGGCGATGAGGGCGATACCGGGCTTACGCCCCAGGACATAATCGACTTCCTCGAGGATTTGCTGTTCGGAGACGAGCCTTCTGACGGAGGCGGAGGCGGGGGCACCGTGCCGGACGACGGCGAGGTCGAGGAGCCGGACGGGGGGGATGCCCCGGCTCCGCCCGCGGAAGAGCCCGCCGGCACGGTCACACCTCCCGGCGAGGAGCCAGCGGCCGGGCAGGAGGGACCCGATAAGGGCAAGCCGGATAATGACGAGAAGGACGGCGCCTCCGAGGTCCCTGAGCCCGCCGGCACCACCCACGATGATCCCGGGGAACCTCCGGTGGAACCCGGCTCCATCTCCGGGTGCAAGTTCCTGGACGCAAACCGCAACCACCGCCGCGACGAGGGCGAGCCGGGCATCGCCGGCGTGGGCATCCGCCTGGAGGACGGGTGCAAGACCTGGAAAGCGGTGACCGCGGAGGACGGCAGCTATGCCTTCACCGGCCTCGAGCCCGGCAGCTACGAGGTCGAGGTCATCGAGAGCACGGTGCCCGAGGGGCACTTCCATACCACCGACCCTGACGAGGCGGTGTGCCTGAAGCCGGGCCACATGCACCGTACGGTCGATTTCGGCAACGGGGTGCGCGAGGAAGAGGAGGAGCCGGAGCCCGAGCCAGGTTCCATCTCCGGGTGCAAGTTCCTGGACGCAAACCGCAACCACCGCCGCGACGAGGGCGAGCCGGGCATCGCCGGCGTGGGCATCCGCCTGGAGGACGGATGCAAGACCTGGAAGGCGGTGACCGCGGAGGACGGCAGCTATGCCTTCACCGGCCTCGAGCCCGGCGGCTACGAGGTGGAGGTCATAGAGAGCACGGTGCCCGAGGGGCACTTCCATACTACCGACCCTGACGAGGCGGTGTGCCTGAAGCCGGACCACATGCACCGGACGGTGGACTTCGGCAACGGCGTGTGCGATGAGGAACCGGAACCAGAGCCCGAGCCGGGCTCCATCTCCGGCCGCAAGTGGAGGGACGGAGACGCCAACGGCGTCTACAGCTTCAGCGACTGCCCCATGGCGGGGGTGGAGATCGAGCTGTGGAGCGAGGGCGAACTCGTCGCTTCCTGCGTCAGCAGCGACGCGGCCTGCGATAAGGGCTCGTACTGTTTCGGAGACCTGGAGCCGGGGACGTACACGGTCAGGGAGGTCTCCCCCGCCGGTTACTATCCCACCAACCCCGCGAGCGGAGAGTGGACGGTCGAACTGCGCGCAGGCGAGAAGCGGGGTTGCGTCAACTTCCTCAATGCCCGCTCCCTCTCCATCTCGGGGACGAAGTGGGAATGGAAGGACGGGAACGGCGACGGCGTCGCCCAAGACGGCGAGAAATACCCGCTGGAGGGCGTGACCGTCCTGCTCTCTTCCGCTTGCCCGTGCTCCCCCGAGCCCCTGCAGACCGTCACCGGCGCTGACGGAGCTTACATCTTCGAGCGCCTCAAGCCGGGTATCTACACCGTCACCGAGACGGTGCCGGAGGACTGGTACGCGGTCGCGCCCGCGAACGCCAGCCACGTCGTCGAGCTGTTGTGCGACTACGACCAGAGCGATATCGACTTCGTCAATGCCCGCCGCCCCTCCATCTCCGGGTGCAAGTGGGAATGGGTGGACGATAACGGCAACGGCGAGGTCGACGAGGGAGAGTATTATCCCGTCGAGGGCGTGGAGATACGGCTGCTCCAGGATGGCGTGGAGGTGAGGCCCTCCGGCTTCACCGCCGCGGACGGCACCTATGCCTTCTCATCCCTGGAGCCGGGCACTTATACCGTAGCCGAGGTCCTGCAGCAGGGTTGGTACGCCCTGGACCCCTCCGGCGGCACCCAGCAAGTGAGCCTGGCCGCCGGCGTGGACGCGAGCGATGTCGATTTCCTCAACAGCCAGGTGGAAGTGGCGGGAGAAGTGGTGGCGCCGGTGGCGCCGGCGGCCGCCACCCAGGCCGGCGAGCTGCCCCAGACCGGCATGAACCAGGTCCCGCTCATCCTGGCCGCGGCGGCCCTGGTGCTCGTGGGCCTGCTGCTGCTGGCTCTGGGCGCCATCCGCCGCCGCAGCGCGTAACCCGCAACATGCCAAAGGCCCCCTCGCGGGGGCCTTTTTCTTTCCTTCACTCGCCGCCGGCGAGGGCCTCCTCCACGGCTTTCAGCGACACCTTCTTGCTCACCGACGCGCCGCTGGCGATGTCCACCTGCAGCGTCTGGGAGGATATCACCTCGTCGAAGACCTCCTGGATCTCCTGCTGCGTCTCTTCCGCCATCCTGCCGCTGTCGGTGAAGGCGATAGAGGTTATCCGGCCGCCCTCCACGTCCACCGCCACCGCCGCCTTGACATGGAAGACGCTGTACGATCCCTCGTAGGTGCCGTCGGGTACCTGTGTTACGTCCACGTCGTTTATGGCGAGGTCATCGGCGGCAGCGAGAAAGCGCCAGGCGTAGAGCCCGCCGATGAGGCCGGCGATGAGGAGCATCACCACCAGGGAGATGGCCATCCCCAGCATCAACTTTTTCTTTCCGCTCTTCTTTTCCCGCAACGGGGCGGGCCCCGCGGGCGGTTCCGGCGCCTGGTCCGATGCGGCGCCTTCCTCTACCGGTGGTACTTCCATGCGCGCTCCTTCTCCTCGGCCACCTGCGGTCTGTCCGGTCTTGCTCCATTATTATTATAAACGGGTCGAGCGCACGTGGCAGCGGGCGCGCGATATGCATGGCAATATATCCCAGGACATCAGCACGGCACCGCGCTGTGAGACGGAACACATGCCGTCCACCCTGACCGCCGGTAAGGCGAAAATCCGCCATACTCGTCCCTTACCTGCTAAAATGGACTCGTTGGAGCGGGCTGTCACCGGCTCTTTCAAACGAGGCGAAAAGAAGTCCATCGAGTTAAACGCGCCTTGGACGCACACGTCTTCGGCTCTGGAAAGGAGGAGGCATGGAAGGTTACATCTGGGACTACCGCGATCCCTACGCTTGGATGGCGAAGGTCAGGGAGGGGATGCCGCCGCTTATCATCTCGGTTGCCATAACCGGCGGCGTGCAGGGCAAGGAGATGAACGAGAACCTCCCCGAGACCCCCGAGGAACAGGCGGAACAGACGAAGGCTGCCTATGAGGCCGGGGCCAGCATCGTGCACGTGCACGCCCGCAACCCCGAGGTGCAGTGGATGACCACCAGCAACCCCGAAGACTACCTCAAGGTCAATGCCCTCATCCGCGCCGCGTGCCCGGACATCATCATCAACAACACCACCGGCGGGGGGCCCGAGCTGACCATGGAGCAGCGCATGGCCTCCATCTACGCCAACCCGGAGCTGTGCTCCCTCAACCTGGGCCCGTTCGTGCTCAAGGTCCCCCTGGTCGAGCGCGCCGAACCCCTCCCCCATCCGCGGCCGGCGCTGGTCTTCGACCGCTGCCTCCCCTGCAGCTACACCGACGTCGAGACCTTCGCCCGCACCATGAAGGAGAAGGGCGTCAAGCCGGAGATGGAGCTCTACCACCCCGGCATGTACTGGGTGATCCAGGACCTGATCATGGAGGGACTCATCGACCCTCCCTACGACATACAATTCGTCATGGGCTTCCAGACCAGTTCCTTCCCCACCCCGGCAAACCTGCTCGCGCTGGTGAACGAACTCCCGCCACAGTCCATCTTCTCCGTTATCGGGGTCGGGCACTACCAGCTCCCCATGAACGTTATGGGCATCATGCTCGGCGGCCACGTACGTGTGGGCATGGAGGACAACCTGTATTACGCGCGCGGTAAAAAGCTCACCAATAACGCGGAGGCGGTGGCCAGGATCGCGCGAATAGCGAAGGAGATGAACCGGGAGGTCGCGACGCCGGCACAGGCCCGCGAGATGCTGGGTATCTCGCAGGAGCCGTCGCAATATTGAGCGAAGCGCCTGTATCGCGCACTGTACGATCAGCGGGGCGCCGGGCGCGCCCCGCTTTATTATCCAACCATCGAGTTCAATATCCTGGAACTTCGGCCCGATAAACTATGGGACAGAACTGGGTCATGTCCAGGGTGCGCGATAGGGAGCCCGGCCATGCAGGAGCAGGTGATGGATAATCCGCGTTTATACGGCGAACCTCCATACAGCGTGGCCGTGGTGCACGGTGGCCCGGGCGCGCCCGGGGAGATGGCGCCGGTGGCGACGGAACTCTCCGCGCTGCGCGGTGTCATCGAGCCCCTGCAGACGCGGGCGACCCTGGCGGGGCAGGTCGAAGAGCTGGGGGAGCTGTTGGCGGCCAACGGGGCCGCACCCTTCGTCCTCATCGGTTACTCCTGGGGAGCCATCCTCTCCTTTATCTTCGCGTCCGAATACCCTTCCCAGGTGAAGAAGCTCGTCCTGGTGAGCAGCGGGGTGTTCTCGAGCACCTATGCGAGACGGATCGACCGCAACCGCCTCAGCCGCCTGTCGGCGCGGGAGAGGGCGCGCATGGACGAGCTGCTGCTGGCCCTGAACGACCCCTCCGTAGGGGACAAAGACGCCCTCTTCGCCGAGCTGGGCCAACTCATCGAGCAGGCGGACAGCTACGACCCCCTCCCCCACCAGAACGACGCCATCGCCTTCCAGCATGATATATTCAAGGCGGTCTGGGCGGACGCGGAGGAGTTGCGCAAGGACAACAGGCTGCTGGAGATGGGCGGGAGCATCACCTGTCCCGTGGTGGCTATCCACGGCGACTTCGATCCCCATCCCTGGCAGGGGATAAAGGAACCCCTCGAGGAGGTCCTGGACGACTTCCGCTTCGTGCTGCTGCAGAAATGCGGGCACCATCCCTGGTACGAGAAACACGCCCGGGAGGAATTCTACTCCGCACTCGAGAAGGAACTCGCATAGACGAGTAGCGAGAGCGAACAGCGAGCCGGGTTTTACAGGAGGGGGTCGGTCATAAGGTCCAGGTTTTTCTATCCGTTGATCCTATTCACGTTTGTCGTCGCGACCTGCCTGGCCATGGTCTCCTGCGGGACCGGAGGGCAGGACGCCTCCAAAGTGGGTGATATCGACTCTTTCAGGAGCGCCCTCGAGGCGGACGGCTTTACGGTGCAGGAGGGCAAGCTGGATACTTTCGACGTCCTGGGCATGTACGACGCCGGGATCACTCCCAGTTGTTACGGCAACAACGCCCAGGCCCCCTACATGACCTACAAGCTCCCCGTGGCCCCCGGCCAGACCACGACAAACACCATCTCGGATGCGCCGATCG
>JBFLWJ010000017.1:26027-68498 GCA_040757835.1 Actinomycetota bacterium | reverse complement strand
TGGCGGTGGCCGTTCCTCGAGTTCGTGCGCTCCTCCGATCTCTCCCGGTACTCCGCCCCGCAGATGGAAGACACCTCTGCATCCATGAGCATGCCCGCCATCAATCTCATCATCTCTCTCAGCAGGTTGAAGCCGATATTAATGGATGGGAAACTCAGTATTGAAGCCAATCCTTGGTTAAAGCCCATTGGAGAAGCTTATCCCGAGATCGAGGCAGACTACCTAAGGTTAGAACCGAAGAAAAACCGCATGAATAAAAGGAAAACGGAGGCTCTCGCCTCCGTTCGTACTAGCTGGCTCCCCGGGAGGGACTCGAACCCCCAACCTAATGGTTAACAGCCATCCGCTCTACCGGTTGAGCTACCGGGGAAAGAACTCTTTAAACTCAACTCTACCTGCTATTTTATTTTGTCAACTCGCGCACGATTCCAGATTATATGATACCACGCTGCAGGGTACAAGCGATGCGCTGGATCGATGATATGGAGAGAGCGGAATCGATCAAAAGGGGCTTCCCGTTGAATCAGACAAAGCTGTTCAAGCATAGACAATGGGCTCAAGAAGTGTATGGCAGGTGCCGATGAGAAGTTAGTGGGCGGTGTTGATGAGGTGCTCGCAAGCGAGGGGAGGCAGAGAGATGGAAGGTTACATGGAGAGAGGCGAGGAGCAAACGGCAAACCTCGCGACGAAGACGAGTTTCTTCACCCGCCGGCTTACCGGTAAACTGCAGCAGAGGGGGGTTGACGTCCCCAACTCCGTGGTCGCCTTTCTGGACACGCCACTTTGTACCCTCAATGAGCAGCAGAGCGTATACTTCGAGCAGAAGTTCTGCCCCCTTATCCCCAACATCGTGTCCGCCCTGGAGGAGATCTTCAACGAGATGGGCGCGGACCCAGAGGGTTGGGAAGATATGATGGTCTATGCCGGGAACCTGGATACCCCCATCAAGATCTGCGCCAATGCCGTGCTGATAAAGAAGGAGAAAGAGGCGGCGGACGTAGTATCGCTCGAACGAAAGAAGCAGCAGATGACGAAGAAGATATCGCTTCCCTCCTGGATCGGCCAGCTCAGTTCCAGCACGGGTTGAGGCTCAGGTGATATCGGCGTAGCTCTCGATACGCCGGAAAGCCTCGCTCAACATCCTTTCCCCGTCGATTACGCTTATACTGATGGCGTCCCTGGGGCAGACCTCCACGCACAACCCGCAGCCCTTACAGGCCTCGCCGATGCGCGCTTTCCTGTCCTCGATGGTGATGGCCTGCGCGAAGCATCGTTTGGCGCACTTACCGCAGCCGTCGCAGTCGTCGCTGATCTCGATGCTCAAGCCTTCCAGGCGGTGCATGCGGTCCCGCATGTCCTGGTACCAGGAGAGCTGGTTGCGCATGGCGATGCAACAGCAGGTACAGCAGAAGCAGAGGGTCAGGAAGTGGTCCCAGTCCTTCATCCTCACTCCCAGCCATAAGGGGTCGGGGTCCACGCGGCCGATCT
Source organism: Actinomycetota bacterium (assembly GCA_040757835.1). Taxonomy (NCBI): domain Bacteria; kingdom Bacillati; phylum Actinomycetota; species Actinomycetota bacterium. The sequence goes on along the minus strand of JBFLWJ010000017.1, from coordinate 67,010 downwards.
GGGGGACGAGCCCTGCCGCGATGGAGCGTTCCAAGTGCTCCAGGGCTTCCTCGACTGAGACCGCCCTGCCGATACTCGGGTCTATCTGCCTGGCCCCCTCGCCCAGGAAGATGCACCCTATCTCCATGGGGTAGTCCTGGCAGCGGCACCCCATCCTGCACAGGCAGATGGGCAGGATGACGCGGTGGCAGGAACGGCGGATCATCTCCTCAACCACCTGCTTGGGTAGAACGGTTGAGCCGTCCGCGGCAAGCCCCTCGTTGATGGGGATGAAGGTCACATCGTAGTGGTCCCTGTTGACGATCCACCCGGTCAGCCTGCCGATCACCGGCCAGGCGGTGGTCTTGGCCCAGAGGTCGGTAACCGGCTGCCAGATAAGGGCAGCCGCCATGAAGGTGCGCCAATTGCGCTTGATCAGGTTCTTTCTCAAGATGATCCCCCTTTTCCCTGCTAGCCTTGCAAACCAGGCAAGATAATTCTAACCATATCAAAGGGTTCGGACTACCCCCCGAAAATCCCGCATGATGTGGATGAAGAGAAGCCACGTCCCAAGCGGTTGCTGCCCCCGGACCGCGAGGGTTAAGCGCTCAACTTTTCACCCCGATGTGGCTGGGTTAGAATTACCTTTGTGAGAGAGGGAGGCAGTGCAGGCAGATCGGCCTGGATCTATCTACGGGATATTGCCAAGGGGAAACGAACGACCGGGAGCCGCTCAATCCCGAACGTGTGAGGAACGATGCCCGAGAAGACACAGAATAAGAAGAAGATCGAAGCTCTCGAGGAAGTAAGCAAAGCAATAGTCTCCGACCTTTACCTCGGGGACATTCTCAAGCTCATCGTGCTGGTCACGGCGGAAGTGATGGATTCCAATATCTGTTCACTCCTGCTCCTGAACGACGGGGGGGACAGCCTCGAGATCCGTGCCACCCAGGCGGTGAGCGAGGCATATCTGAACAAGCCTTCGGTTAGGTTGGGAGAGGGTATCGCGGGCTTGGTCGCCCAGAGCAATCAGCCCATCCAGGTCTGGGACGTCAAATCGGACTCCCGTTATGTCAACAAGGATGTCGCCGAGAAGGAAGGCCTGTGCTCGCTCCTCAGCGTCCCCATGTCCGTTAAGGGAAGGGTTATCGGGGTGCTCAACTGCTACACATCCAGCCCCCGTGAGTTCACTCCAGATGACGTGAGCCTGCTCATCGCGGTCGCCAACCAGGCCGCAGTAGCCATCGAGAACACCGAGCTGCTGGTGAAAACGCGTATAGTCCAGGAAGAGCTGGAGACACGCAAGCTGGTGGAGAGAGCGAAGGACGTCATCGCCCGCAATCAGGATATCTCTGGGAATGAAGCTTACCGGATGATACAGCGTAAATCCATGAACACCCGCAAAAGCATGCGCGAGATCGCGGAAGCCATCATCCTTGCTGACATCGGCGAGGACTGAACCCATCGCAGACTATATCCTAACACCATCGGTGTTGCTTCGATAACTTGCAGGGAAGGAATGAATACAGACCTCCATCCTTTCCCGGGGGTAACACCATCGGTGTTGCTTCGATAACTTGCAGGGAAAGTCAATGACCAGGCAACTTTCGTATCTAATGGCCATCTAATGGCATTGGCTCCAGCTTGACACAATATCGGGTTATGTTATGATTTTTAGGCATTGGAAGCAAGACACAATGGCGTGTCTGCCTTTGGACATCGTCGTCCGGCTCTGCGGAGTCGGGCGTTTTTTATTGGAATGAACGGGGGACAGAAATAAGGAGGGAATATTATGAGTTTGAGCAAGCCGAACTCAAGCGAAGCGACCCTGACGCGCCTTCGTACGGGGAAGGATTACTGCCCTTTCAGCGGTATGTGTGTAACCTGTGTCGAAGGATGTACGGGACTCTGTGAGATCGGGAAGTCGGCATACCGGGGAGCCGAAGTACTCTATCCACAGCCATACGGAGGAAGCACGTCTGCTTCCCAGAAGGATTACCCGGTTGATTTCTCTCACTTGAATATCCTGGGCACAGCGGTGGGAGCAGTGGGCTTGGAACCTGACCCGGATGTTGCCACCTTCCCGGCAGTAGACCTGGAACTGGCTATAGGCGTCGATAAAGGGCTGAAACTCCGCCTTCCCTTTGTGATCCCGGGCCTGGGATCCACTGACGTAGCCAAGAACAACTGGGAAGGGCTGGCCATCGGCTCGGCCATTTCCGGTACGATATTAACTATTGGAGAGAATGTCTGCGGAATGGACGAGAAGTCGGTCATCGAGAATGGGAGGGTTATCGATTCTCCCGATCTCACCCGCAGGGTCAAGCTCTTTCAGGAATGGTACGACGGGTACGGTGCAGTCGTGGTGCAGTCCAATGTCGAGGACACACGCCTTGGGGTGCTGGAATACGCCCTGGACAAGCTCGGTGTGGAGATCGTGGAGCTCAAGTGGGGCCAGGGCGCGAAGGATATCGGCGGTGAGGTAAAGATACGTTCTCTCGAAAAAGCACAGATGCTGAAGGAGAGAGGCTATATAGTGCTTCCCGACCCGGAAGCGTCCTCTTCAACGGAGAACTTCTATAAGACGTTTAGTGAGTTCGAGCGCCATTCGCGAATCGGTTTTGTGGAAGAAGAGGCGTTTGTCAGCCGAGTGAAGGAGCTGCGTGATGCTGGTGCGAAGCACGTCTTCCTGAAGACCGGCGCCTACCGTCCAGCCGACCTCGCAAGGGCGGTCAAGTTCTCATCTATAGCCAAGATCGACCTTCTCACCGTGGATGGAGCGGGAGGCGGTACCGGCATGAGCCCATGGAGGATGATGAACGAGTGGGGCATCCCGACCATCCACCTCGCCGCCATGACCTATGAGTATGCCAAACGTCTGGCGGATAAGGGAGAGTACGTCCCAGACATCGCCATCGCGGGAGGATTTACCCTCGAGGATCATATCGTCAAGGCCTTGGCCTTGGGCGCCCCCTACTTTAAGCTCATCGGCATGGCCCGCTCACCCATAGCGGCTGCCATGGTGGGAAAGACCATCGGCAAGCTCATCGGAGAGGAGAACCTCCCCAAGGCCATCTCCACGTTCGGCAACAGCGTGGAGGAGATCTTTGTGGCGGTACCCGAGTTGAAGGAGCGGTACGGTGGCCGTTTCAAAGACATCCCGACTTCGGCTATCGGCATCTACACTTACTACAAACGTCTTGCCCAGGGTATACGGCAGCTGATGTGTGGCACGCGCAAGTTCGCCCTGGAATATCTCAGCCGCGACGATTTATGCTCTCTAACCAAGGAGTGCGCGGAGATCACCGGTATCCCTTATGTGATGGACCTCGACAAAGACGAAGTAGACAAGATCCTCGGTTGACAGGGGCATTATAGCGAGAGAGGCCGGGATTATTCTCCCGGCCTCGTTGTTTCACCCGGCCTTGATGCATATCAACTTGGCAGAAACCCCGAGAGACTCTTCCTCTTCGGCTGTGTCCTCGTAGCAGTGCAGGCCGAAGCCCCTCCAGGTCACCATGGAGTTGCCCATCTCACCGCCCCAGAAGATGGGCGCGATGAGGCGCCGTCCGCGAGGCTGCGGCGTCGTGATGGATGGAAGGCCACTCCCCGGCCTGCACGTACACCTCGCCCGAACCCTGCCGGAACCCGCCGCTTTCTGGTCCCCGCGCCAAGGCTTCGAGTTGAAAGGGTGAAAGCAACAACAGGCCCGCGAAGGCTATAAAGAGTACCCTGATGAACCGATCCGCTATTACACTATCTTAAATGAACTCGGGGGGTCAGGTCTCCATCGTTCTTCCATGTGTCGGGGGCAGTCCATATAATAGAGCGGAGATTCCAGGACGGGAGAGCGATTAAAGCATGGAAAAAGCGGTCATCCTGCTCGAGGACGGGAAATATTTTACCGGCACGCCCTTCGGAGCCCGGGGGACGCGGCCGGGGGAGTTGGTCTTCAATACCAGCATGACCGGGTACCAGGAGATCCTCACCGACCCCTCCTACAAGGGCCAGATCGTAACCATGACCTACCCCCTCATCGGGAACTACGGCGTCAACGCCGAGGACCTGGAATCCCCCCGCCCCCACGTGGAGGGCTTCATCGTGCGGGAGTGCTGCCGCTACCCCTCCAACTGGCGGGCCACCCACTCCCTGGACGAGTACCTGGCTGAACACGGCATCGTGGGCATCGAGGGGGTGGACACGCGTGCAGTGACCCGACACATAAGGTCCCTGGGCGCCAAGATGTGCATCATATCCACTGAGGACACGGACCTCGCTTCCCTCAGACGCAAGCTGGACGAAGCTCCCGGCTACGTGGGCGTCGACCTGGTGGCAGAGGTGGCTTGCTCGGAACCCTACCGCTGGGAGGACTCCCGCATACCGCCCATGGGCAGGGGGGTCCTGCCCGACGTCTCCGGCGGCGGGGAGCGCCCCTTGCGGGTGGTGGCCTACGACTGCGGTATCAAGCAGAACATCCTGCGCATCCTCGCCCACCTGGGCTGCGAGGTCATCGTGGTACCGGCGGATATCACCGCCTCCAAGGTGCTGCAGATGGGGCCCGACGGCATCTTCCTCTCCAATGGTCCCGGGGACCCGGCAGCGGTGACCTACCTCATCGACGAGCTGGCCAAGCTGGTGGGCGTCAAACCTATCTTCGGGATCTGCCTGGGCCACCAGATACTCGGCCTCGCCCTGGGCGGGCGCACCTTCAAGCTTAAATTCGGGCATCGCGGCGCCAACCAGCCCGTGAAGGACCTGCGCCGCGGCAACATCCTCATCACCGCCCAGAACCACGGCTTCTGTGTGGACCTGGAGGCCATTGCGGGCGAGACGGAGCCCACCTTCATCAACCTCAACGACGAGACCCTGGAGGGGTTCCGCCACAAGCGCTATCCCGCCTACTCGGTGCAGTTCCACCCCGAGGACTCGCCCGGCCCACACGATGCCGTCTACCTCTTCGGGGATTTCATCCGCGACATGCGCGCCGGACGGGGTGAGGCCCGTGCCTAAACGCACCGACCTGCGCAAGATCCTCATCATCGGGTCCGGGCCCATCATCATCTCCCAGGCCTGCGAGTTCGACTATTCCGGCACTCAGGCCTGCAAGGCCTTGCGGGAAGAGGGGTTCGAGGTGGTGCTGGTGAACTCCAACCCCGCCACCATCATGACCGACCCGGAGATGGCCGACCGCACCTATATCGAGCCCATTACCCCGGAGGTGGTGGCGCGGATCATCGCCAGGGAGCGGCCCGACGCCCTCCTGCCCACCCTGGGCGGACAGACCGGCCTCAACACCGCGGTCAAGGTAGCCGAGATGGGGGCGCTGGAAGAGTACGGGGTGGAGATGATCGGGGCCAACTACAACTCCATCCGCAAGGCGGAGGACCGCGAGCTCTTCCGCGATGCCATGGCCTCCATCGGGCTTGACCTGCCGCGCTCCGGTCTGGCGCACACCATGGAGGAGGCCCGCGAGGTGGCGGCGGAACTGGGCCTCCCCTTGATAATCCGGCCCGCCTTCACCCTGGGGGGAACCGGGGGCGGGGTGGCCTTCAACATGGAGGAGTTCGAGCGCATCGCGGCTTCAGGCATCGAGGCCTCCATGATCGACGAGATCCTCGTCGAGGAATCGGTGATCGGCTGGAAGGAATACGAGCTCGAGGTGATGCGGGACCTAAAGGACAACGTGGTCATCATCTGCTCCATCGAGAACTTCGACGCCATGGGCATCCATACCGGGGACTCCATCACCGTAGCTCCCGCCCAGACCCTGACCGACCGGGAGTACCAGCTCATGCGCGACGCCTCCATCGCCATCATCCGCGAGATCGGGGTGGAGACCGGTGGGTCCAATATCCAGTTCGCGCTGGACCCGCGCGACGGGCGCATGGTGGTCATCGAGATGAACCCCCGTGTCTCGCGCTCCAGCGCCCTGGCCTCAAAGGCTACCGGCTTCCCCATCGCCAAGATCGCCGCCAAGCTGGCCGTGGGCTACACCCTGGACGAGATACCCAACGACATAACCCGCGAGACCCCGGCGTCTTTCGAGCCCACCATCGACTACTGCGTGGTGAAGATCCCGCGCTTCACCTTCGAGAAGTTCCCCGGCGCCGACCCCGCCCTGGGCATCTCCATGAAATCGGTGGGGGAGGTCATGTCCATCGGGCGCACCTTCAAGGAGGCCCTGCAGAAGGGGATACGCTCCCTGGAGATCGGGCGCTTCGGCCTGGGCAGCGACCGCAAGGAGATGATGGACCCCGGGGCTGTGGCGGTACAGCAAGAGCGCGAGGAAGCGCTTGGAGAGGTGAGGGAGAAGCTCACCACTCCCAACGCCGAGCGCCTTTATTATCTGCGCTACGGTTTCAAGCTGGGGATGAGCGTGCGGGAGATGTACGAGATATCCCACATCGACCCCTGGTTCCTTAACAACATGCGGGAGATCGTGGAGATGGAGGAAAGCCTAAGCGGCTGCGCCCTGGAGGAGCTGGACGACGCCGGGCTATTCCGCGCCAAGTCCTTCGGGTTCTCGGACCTGCAACTGGGCATGCTCACCGGCAGCAGTGAAGCGGCGGTGAGGGAGAGGCGCGCACGCTCCTCCATCCGCCCCGCGTATAAGCTGGTGGACACCTGTGCGGCTGAGTTCGAGGCCTACACCCCCTATTACTACTCCTGTTACGAACAGGAGGAGGAGCCCCTGGCCGGGTCCCACGCCTCCGCAACCAAGCCTAAGGTGATGATCCTCGGAGGCGGGCCCAACCGCATCGGGCAGGGGATCGAGTTCGACTACTGCTGCGTGCACGCCTCCTTCGCCCTGCGCGAGGAGGGCTACGAGTCGATCATGGTAAATAACAACCCCGAGACGGTCTCCACGGACTACGACACCTCGGACCGCCTCTACTTCGAGCCCCTGACCCTGGAGGACGTGCTGGAGATAGTGGAGCGGGAGCAGCCCGAGGGCATCATCGTGCAGTTCGGGGGGCAGACGCCCCTGAACCTGGCCGTCCCCCTCATGCGCGCGGGCGCACCCATCATCGGCACCAGCCCCGACTCCATCGACCGCGCCGAGGACCGCGACCGCTTCAAGGAGTTGCTGCACAAACTTGGCCTGCGCCAGCCCGAGAACGGCACCGCCAGGTCCTTCGAGGAGGCGCTGCAGGTGGCCCGCCGCATCGGCTACCCCGCGGTGGTGCGCCCCTCATACGTGCTGGGGGGCCGCGGCATGGAGATCGTCTACGACGACCAGTCCCTGGAGGAGTTCATGCGCGGCGCCACCGAGGTCTCGCCTGACCACCCCGTGCTCATCGACAAGTTCCTCGAGGAGGCGGTGGAGATCGACGTGGACGCGGTCTGCGACGGCCGCGACGTGGTGGTGGCTGGGGTCATGGAGCACATCGAGGAGGCGGGGGTGCACTCCGGCGATTCCGCCTGCGCCATCCCGCCCTTCTCCCTGGGCGAGGCCATGGTCGACGAGATCAAAGATGCCACTTACGCCCTGGCCAGGGAACTGGGCGTGGTGGGGCTGATGAACGTGCAGTACGCGGTGAAGGACGAGCGCCTCTACGTGCTGGAGGTCAATCCCCGCGCCTCGCGCACCGTGCCCTTCGTCTCCAAGGCCACCGGCGTCTCCTGGGCCAAGGTGGCGACCAAGCTGATGATCGGGAAGACCCTGCGCGAGCTGGGCATCACCCGCGAGGTGGATATAGACCACATCGCGGTCAAGGAGGCGGTGCTGCCGTTCAACCGCTTCTCCGGGGTGGACACCATCCTGGGCCCGGAGATGCGTTCCACCGGTGAGGTCATGGGGATAGACCGCGACCTGGGCATGGCCTACGCCAAGAGCCAGATAGCGGCGGGGTCCCTGCTGCCCCGCGAGGGCAACATCTTCGTGAGCGTCAAGGACAGCGACAAGCGGGACATCGTGCACATCTCGCGCCGCCTGGCGGAGCTGGGGTTCAATATCCTCGCCACGCGGGGGACCGCCGAGGTGTTGCGCCGCAACGGCGTGGAGGTAGAGGTGCTGAACAAGATGCACGAGGGGCGGCCCCACGTCGTGGACTTCATGAAGAACCGCGAGATGCAGTTGATCATCAACACCCCGTCGGGAAAGAGGCAGCGTGCCGACCAGTGGTCCATCCGCAGCTACGCCGTCCTCTACAACATCCCGCTCATCACCACCATGAGCGCCGCCCGCGCCGCCCTGCACGGCATGGAATCACTCATCGAGAGGGGCATGGAGGTAAAGCCGCTGCAGGACTGGCACGCCTAGTGCACTAGTCCCGTCATTCCTCCGTGGGGTTGATGAGCCGGCTGATCATGATATGGCTGGGCACATCGTAATATTCCAGGCTGAGGTGGTAGTCATCCCACTCGTCTCCCCGCGGGAGGTTCTCCCCCCAAAAGACCAGGGTCATGGAACGGACTGCATTCGGGGGAATGCTGGATACGCTGGCCGGGGCCTGTTCGCAGACGGAGCTGTAATTCATGGGGTTATAGATGCTCTGCCGCGCTGTCGGATTGGCGGGATCTTCATTGCTCGCCAACACCAGCTTGAACCCCTTGGGGTTGAGGTCGAGGTTGGCCGGTGAGGTATTCCTGCCCTCCATTTCCACGATGAGTCTTCTGGCCCCATTGCTCTCTTCGAGGCGGGAAGAGAGAACCGAGATCTCCATATCATCCGCACCGACCAGTGCCCCTCCGACCTTGACGTTGCTGCGGTCCAGATCCAGGCTGGTGATGAACCATAGGAACAGGCCGAAGATGACCAGCGGGATCATGAAGATCAAGAAAGTCCTCGAGGTGAACAAAACCCAACCTCCCGCTTCCGGCCGCGGAGTGTGGGCCTGTTTTTGTGTCCCTTTTCCGCCCTGAAATAAATCTCGTCCTTACAGAATTATACTACTTTCGCGCCCCATCATCCTCCCCCGCGCTGCCTCAGGCGAGAGCGGAGGCGATGCGCTCGGCGTCCCCGGAGCGCAGCGCGCCGATGATGCCCGCATAGGTCTTCGCGGCTGCGATACCCTGCCCGTCCGTCTCCCTTACCTCGCCGCGCGAGAAGTCGTATTCGTACAGGCCGAAACGGGGCTCGAAGCTCCCCCATTCGTAGTTGTCAGTGAGCGACCAGAACGAGTAAGACTGGACGGGAACGCCCTCTTGGACGCATCTCAGGACCTCGCCCAGCATGTTCTTGAGGAAGGTGTCGCGGGTGAGGCCGTCCTTGCGTGAAACCGCCGCGCCATCTCTGGGTTGGCGGTGGCACATGCCGCTCTCCAGCACGTAGATGGGGAGCTGCCCCGCGCCCTCCGCGTAGCCGCGGATCACCTCCCCGAACTCGTGGGGGTCGTAACGGTTTTCCCACAGGGGGGTGTGCAGCAGCGGCTCTCGCTCCCTCAGGCGGCGCGGCGTGGGCAGCTTGGGGGCCATGGCGGGGGAGAAGGGGTCGTATATGTCCAGGCCCAGGTAATCGACGAGCGTGGTGCGAGGAGAAGCGTAGATGGCATCGATGGCCCGCGCGGAGCGGAGCGGATCTGCCAGCCTGCCGTAGAACTTGTTGATGAAGAGGTAGTAAAGGGTCTGGAAAGACCTGCGCCCCCACCTCTCCTCCGCCAGGCGGCTGAACCTGCGGTCCCAGGCCTGTCTTTTTGTCCTCATGTGCGTCTCCAGGCCGGCCCTGGTTACTCCGAGTGAGGGCGCGCGCACGAGGTCGAACCCGGCCTTGTCCAGGACATAGAAACACATGCAGTAGTTGTTGAAGCTCACCCGGGGAGCGCCCCAGCCCATCTCCTCGTAGACGTCGTGGAGCGCATTGTAGGCGCGCACGTGGGCGATGGTCAGGTTCTCGGAGGCGTGCCGGGCGGCTCGGATACCCGACTTGCCGTGGGGGTGCTCTCCGGTGACGTAGGTGAGTAATCCCAGGAGATTGGGCTCGTTTATGGTCACCCAGATGCGGATGGGCCTCTTGCCGGCGTCTATGAGCCGCCCGTTTACGCTCCTCGCGGCGCGTGCCGCGAAGGCGGCGAAGAGGTCGGGGGACGAATCGTCGAGCCACAGGTCCGCGCCGCACCAGGCGGGGTGGGTGAAATGGTGCAGGGTGACCACCGGCTCCATCCCCGCGTCGATGACCGTGCCCACGATATCCGCGTAGCGGTCCGCGGCGTCCTCGTCCCAGGGTGGAGGTGAGGACTTGCCGGTGAAAGTGGAGGGCTGCAGACGCGCCCATTCCAGGCTCAGGCGGAAGGCGTTCAACCCCAGGGAGGCGGCCAGGTCCACGTGTTCGCGGTACCTTTCCCAGAAGCGGCAGGTCTCGCCAGGGTCCTCGACCTTGCCCTCCCTCTCCCATTCCGCCCAGTTGTTGAAAGGCCCGCCGGCGCGGTTGTATCCCCCTTCAACCTGGTAAGCGGCGTTGCTCACCCCGAAGAGGAAGTCGGGGGGCAGCGCGCAAGTGTCCTGCTTTTCCATGGCACCCCTCCAGGCGGAAATCGATTACTGTCTCATTATAGCTTCCAGGCGTAGGATAAACCGGCGTGTCCGTCAGCGGCATGGCTATATCCGGACCAATCACTGGTCGCGGGTGAGGGGGGACTTCCCTAGACAGCCACTACGCGGATATCCAGGCTACCATCATCATGCAGATTATAATCGATGCTACTCTCCCTGCCGGTTAGCAGTTCAAAAACGCCATAGAGGATTCCAGCCACCAGCAGGGGCGGGCGGGCGTTCTCCACCCTGGCCTGGAGCCTGCCGTCGTCGATCTCGTACTCGACCAGGTTGCCCATTCCTCTCAGCGCGAAGAAATGGCGTACGTATGAGCGGCCCTGCGCCATCTCTTCTTTCCCCAGGTTGTTCAACACATAATCCCGTTGGGCCCGCAGGATTATCTCGGCGAACTCCTTGCCCAACTCCGCTTCCAACTCTCTCAATACCGCGTCTATCTGTTCGATACCCATGGAGGCCATGCGCCTTCCGGTGACGGTGTCCGTTATGACGCCCTCTTCGGTATCGAAACGCCATTGCTTGAGGTCGATGGGAGCACCGCAGGACGGGCAGGTGTCGAAGGCGATGTCGCCAGGCTTGGGAACGAGGATCTCGGCTTCAAGGCGGGAGGTAAGCTCTTCCTCCAGCTCGTTGCCCCGCTCGATCCTGATCAGGTACCCATCGCTCTCTTCCTCGATGCTGACATTCGCGGGGAGCCTTTCGGTCACGTTGAAGGTCGCGACGAGGTCGCCGGTGAGCAGGGGCATGCTGTACACGTTGCGGGCGAAGACGATGACGTATTCGCCACGCCTTATGTCCCGGATCTCGAAATGTCCATAGCCGAACGTGGCGCCCAGGCTGGCGATGGTGTTGTAGACGCGGCGCCGCCCCACCGTCCTGGCAAGAAGGCCGGTAATGCCGGAGAAATAACTTTCCAGGAACTCCAGGCTGTTCTTTCTCTTGCCCTCGGCGACGACGCGGTTAACGGATTGTCCCACCAGCTTCTCGATGTTTCTGAAGAGGCCATCGATGCCTTCCACTTCATACAGGAGGCTCCTCTGACCGGGGGTCCTGAGTGCGTCGATGGTGCCGTTGTCCTCCCATCTGGATCCCCGCGAGATCTCAATGGGTACCCCGCAATCCGCGCAAACCATTATCTTCTTCATCTCTCCCTCCCGCGTTTTTCGCAATAGGTCTCGGTCCCCCCGGCGTGCTGCTCCAGCCTCGTCAAAACGGAGAGACATGCGATTATCATCGGCAAATGCGACTTATTAACTTAGTACCCCGCGGGCGTGAGGGCGAAACGTCCTGTCCCCGCTCCGGGGGAGATGGCCACGTGCTTCTCCGCGCTGGAATCGCTGGAGTTTATCAGGAGGGCCGCTGGGGAATTCTCTTTGTGAAGGGAGGGACGATGAAGGAAATACGCGTACATGGCCGTGGCGGCATGGGGAACGTCACCGCCGCCGAGTTGCTGGCCCAGGCCGCTTTCGCCGACGGCAAGTGCTCCCAGGCGTTTCCCAGTTTCGGAGCCGAGAGACAGGGGGCTCCGGTGGTCGCCTTCGTGCGTATCAGCGACAAACCCATCAGTCTGCGGCAGCAGGTATACGAGCCGGATTACCTCATCGTCCAGGACCCGGGCCTGCTATATTCCGGGGACGTCATGGAGGGCTTGAAGCCGGGCGGCGCCGTGCTGGTCAACACCAACCGGCCCGGCGAGGAGCTGCCCATAGCGGCCGGCTTCAAGATCTATACCGTTCCAGCGCTGCAGGTAGCATACGAGGTCATCGGGCAGCCTTTCTTCAACGTGGTCATGGTGGGGGCGTTCGCTTGCGCCACGGGATTGGTCCGATTGGAAGCGGTTACCGATGCTATCCGAGAGCGCTTTCCCGGTGAGCTGGGGGAGAAAGAGGCAGAGGCCACCAGGGTGGCATGCGAACGTATAGGGGAGTGCGGCTGATGCGCGTCTTCGTAGGCAGGAGGGGCAGGCCGGGCACCAGCCTGGAGAACCAGACCAGGGCCTGGCGCGGCAAACACCCGGTATACAAGCAGAAGGACTGCATCGGATGCCAGAGATGCTTCCTGGGATGTCCCGAGGGCACCGTCTACCAGATAGAGAAGAAGAAGTTCGACGTCAACCTGGACTACTGCAAGGGTTGTGGTATCTGCGCCCACGAATGCCCGGTGGACGATATCGACATGGTGCTCGAGGAAGGATGCGAGATTCCCGAGGCGATGCTGAAAGACGGCAGGGAAGGGCAGCAAGGGAAAGGGAAGTGATGGCGTGAAGACGATACTCGAGGGCTCCGTGGCGGTGGCCGAGGCGGTGCGCTTGTGCCGCCCGGACATGGTCTGCGCCTACCCAATCACGCCCCAGACCCACATCGTGGAGGAGCTGTCGCGCATGGTGGCGGACGGCCGCCTCGACGCCGGCTACGTGCTGGCGGAGAGCGAGTTCGGAGCCGCCTCCATCGTCCTCGGCGGCAGCGCCGTGGGGGGCCGCACCTACACCGCCACCAGCTCGCAGGGGCTGCTGCTCATGGTGGAGGTGATCTTCAACATCGCGGGGCTGCGCCTGCCGGTGGTGATGACCTGCGCCAACCGCGCCGTCTCCGCGCCCATCAACATCTGGAACGACCAGCAGGACGCGGTGTCCATCCGCGATTCCGGCTGGATCCAGCTATTCGTGGAGGACAACCAGGAGGCGGTGGACACCCACATCCAGGCCTTCAAGATCGCCGAGGAGCTGATGATCCCGGTGATGGTGTGCATGGACGGCTACGTGCTCACCCACACATGGGAGCCGGTGGACATACCCGGGCAGGAGGAGGTCGACCGCTTCCTGCCGCCTTACCGGCCTGCCGACAGGCTGGACCCGGACGACCCCTTCACCATGGGATCCATGGTGGGCCCAGACGCCTACATGGAGACGCGCTACAACGTGCACATGGACATGATGGAGGCGCGCCAGGTGATCAAGCGGGTCTGCGAGGAGTACCGCGAGGCCTTCGGCCGCGGCGGCACCGGCGTCATCGACTCCTATGGCATGGAAGGCGCGGAGGTGGTGCTGGTCTCCATGGGCTCCCTCCTCGGCACCATGCGCGTGGCCGTGGACGAGCTGCGCGAGGAGGAGGGCCTCAAGGTGGGCCTGATCAAGGTGCGCTGTTTCCGGCCCTTCCCCAAGGACGCCATCCACGATGCGGTCAAGGAGACCCAGACGGTGGGGGTGATCGAGAAGGATATCTCGCTGGGCCTGGAGGGCACGCTCTGCTCGGAGCTGCGCGCCGCCTTCTGCGGCGAGGACTCGCCGGAGATATCCAGTTTCATCATGGGCCTTGGCGGCAGGGACATCACCGTCGAGGAGATAAAGCAGGTGGCGCGGGACCTGGCCGCGAACCCCGCCTGCCGCGTGGAGTTCCGCGGACTCAGGGAGGAACTGCTCAAGGGAGACGAGGGATGATGGAGAGGGAAGAGGGGCGCATCATCAACCTCATGGAACCGGGGCATACCGGGTGCGCGGGCTGCGGCCAGGCCATAGGCGCGCGGCTGGTGATAAAGGCGGCCGGTCCGCGCACCATCATCGCCAACGCCACCGGGTGCCTGGAGGTCTATACGACGACCTACCCGCGGACCTCCTGGGAGGTCCCCTGGATCCACTCCCTCTTCGAGAACGCCGCGGCGGTGGCTTCCGGCATGGAGGTCACCCTCAAGGCCATGGGGCGCTACGAGGGCGTGAATATCATCGCCCAGGCCGGCGACGGAGGCACGGCGGACATCGGCATGGGGTGCATCAGCGGTATGTTCGAGCGTGGGCACGACATCCTCTACGTCTGTTACGACAACGAGGGCTACATGAACACCGGGTATCAGCGCTCCAGTCTTACGCCGCCGGGGGCGCGCACCACCACCAGCCCGCCGGGGCGTAAGACTTGGGGCAACGTCACGCGCAAGAAAAACATGCCCCTCATCGCCGTTGCCCACGGCGTTCCCTACGTGGCCACCGCGACCCCGGCCGAGCCGCGCGACCTCATGCGCAAGGTGCAGAAGGCCCTCGAGATAGAGGGGCCTAAGTACCTGCACTTGCTGGTGCCCTGCGTCCCCGGGTGGGGGATAGAATCTCATCTATCGCAGGAGATGGCCCGCCTGGCCACCGAGACCTTCCTCTTCCCGCTCTTCGAGATAGAGAACGGCGTGATCACCAAGGTGAAGAAGGTCAAGGATCGCAGGCCGGTGGAGGATTACCTACGCCCGCAGAAGCGCTTCGCCCATCTCTTCAAGCCAGGGGGTGAACCCATCCTGGAGGAGTTAAGGCTGATGGCGGAGGAGAACTCCCGCCTGGAGCCGGGACCCGCCACCCTCACCGGCGCCTGACAAGCTCGGCCCCTATTCAAGGATTCCGGCCAAAATACGGATAATCAATATGTATATAGATGAATCATTGGAGGCGGAATCATGAAGAAAGATCGCATCAAACTCTGCCCGGGATGCGGCGTGCCCAAGCGTATCACCAGGGAGAACATCTGGCAGAGCAACGGCAAGATCGTATCGAGGAAGGACCCCTCTCACCGTATGGTCTTCATCGAAGATGACAGCATCTGCGGCGTATTCGGAAGGATCGAGGAGATCCTGGGGCTCTCCATCGAGCGCATCATCGTGGAGAGCGAAAGGAAGCTCGCCTACGATTATGTCAGCCATTTCGTCCCGGGGATCGTGAGGAAGTTCGTGCGCCTGACCCATATAGACCTTTCGTCGCGAAGCACGGCCTTGCAGGGCCAGCTCATGGGTTTTGGAGACATCGAGATCATCTCCAAGCGCCTCAAGGGAGACGAGGGCGACTATATCAAGCTTGGGGTGAAGAACGCCTGGTTTCCTGCGGCCCTCAGCGGCATAGTGGCCGGCTCCATGGAGGCGTTGATCGGTAAGGAATGCGCGGCTACCTATGAGGAGATATCACCCGGCTACTACGAATTCACGACCTCGGTCTCGACCAGGGACAGGGTGCTCGAGGAGAGGTTGCCGCTGCCGGAATACTCTAACAAGGAGGGAGATATCACCCTCGAGAGGTGCGGCACCTGTGGCGGGCCTGCCGCCCTCAAGGGCTTCGAATGGCAGATCGGCCCGGGGATGATCGCGAACAGGCAGAGCGGTCAGCGCGTGGTCCTTACCGGTCCGGGTGAGTACGAGACTATCTTCAAGGAGCTGGAGAAGGAGTTGGGTGAGGATATAACCAGGGCGGTGATCGAGGCGCAGAGGGGGTTTGTGAAGGGCGGCCCCCTCAGTGCCGAGGATACGCGGGACCCCGCGAGACTCCGGACACAGTTGGCCTTCAGGGGCCTGGGAAACCTGGCGGAGTGCGAATGGGTGGATGGGCGGATGCGCATGCGCCTGGAAAACCCGTGCATTGCTCCTGTGCTCATCGGATTGGCGCTCGGCCTGTTCGAGCAGGCTACCGGCGGAGGAGGGTTAGCGGACTGGGAACAGGCCGCGGACGGCGACCTTGATATAGAGATCTCGCCGCGGACTTGAGGCGGACTGGTCGACAAGCTCTCTTCAATCAGATGGCGGCGGTGACGCCGGACCTCAGGGTGGCGCTGTCCCGGGCTCCCAGTTCGCGGCCGTTCACGGTAAGGCGCAATGGCGCGCCGTCGTGCTCGCACACGATCCTGAGTTCCCTCGCTCCAGGCAGCTGGGATTCGATGCGCAGGTGTAGAGTGTCTCCCTCGCGTTCGTAAGCGGTCACCCTGCAACCGTCGATACCGAAAGCCCGGCCGGCCCGCACATCCACGAAGACCTGGCCGTGCCGCGAGAGTATACGGGCGGCCGCATAAAGGGAGGAGCCGGCCCCCCAGTCGAGCATGAGGTAGCCGGGAGTGGGTACATCGTAGCCGAAGTGAGCGTAGTTCTCCTCGATGCCTCCGAGGACCGAAGGGCGGAGGGGTACGTAGGGCTCGCGGCCCAGGTACATGGTGGTGAAACAGGCACGCAGCGTGGCGATGCCGCGCTCGAAGTATTCCGGCTCACCCGTGGCATGGTAATAGTCGATAAGCAGGGGGGCTATCAGGCCTTGACGGGCATCGTTCCATTCCGCATCGGTGTTCTGGGAAGCGAAGCCGCCGAATGCGTCGATGGAGAGAAACGGCGGACCCCACACCTGGTGATATGCGAGGAGGCGGTCAAGTGCTCTGCGCCCGGCCTCCAGGTAGCGGTCCTCGCCGCAGGCCTGGAAGAGGTGCAGGAAGGCGGCCGCGGTCCAGAAGACGCACATGGTGTTTTCCGGACGGCAGCCACTGCGGGGATCGGTCCAGCCGACGGGTTTGGGGGAACACGAGAAGAAAGTCTCATAGTCGTACCATGTATTGGGAGCTACTACCCTGTCGATGAGGAAATCACCACCCGCCCTTGCGTTGCGCAGGTACCGGTCCTCACCGGTGATAAGCGCGAGCAGCGCCAGGAACATGACCGCGGAAGCGGACTCGGCGCTCTCCGCCAGACAGGGATCGATAACTGCCTTTCCGCGCTTGAACCCGAACCATGCCGGGAAGGCCCCGCCGGGGAGCTGGAGCTTCATGACTTCGTCGGCCTGCCTGCGGCAGGCTTCGACCATACCGGGCTCCTCGCCCAGGTCACGGCACCACTCAAGGAGGTGGTAGGCGGTGGTACAGCTGTCGGCGAGGTGGTAGCGGTCAAGAACGGTGAACCCACGCGTCCCCTTTCTCCAGACCATTTTTTCACCCACGAGGTAGAGCACGGCCGGGAAGAACCCGTGCGGGCGAGGAGATGCCAGGGCGAACCGCGGGACTTGCGAAGCCCTGGCCTCGAGTTCCGTATCCTCTTTCTCGTGCGCGAGCCAGACGGCTCCATATGCGGAGCGCACATTGTTGAACCAGCTCTGCAGCTCTATCACCGAAGGGGATGCGCCGGGGTTCGAACCCAGTGACCGGCGCAGCAGGCGGTAGAGCACAGGACGGCTGGTGACGTGGGAAGCCCCGAACCTGAGTATGAAGGCGTAGAGGCCCGGCAGGAGGATGAAGGCGGTATTGGTGAGCCTGTCCCTGCGCAGAGGGGGGAACATGGAGTTCATGTTGTATGCGTAGGCACCGCCGCAACGTACTCCACCCATGTCCAGGTCGGTCCAGTTCTCATCGTTGAGAAACGCCCACTTCCCGGCCATCTCGGCCGCCTGATCAAGGGGAAGCCGCTGCGGACCGGGTCCGGCCATACGCTTGCGGCCGTAGTTCTCCCACAGGAACGAATTGATCCTGCGGTGGAGTCCGGCTCCCGTATCCCGGGTGACGAATACGTAGTAAGCAAGCACGGCCTCCTGGTCCTTTGCCAGGTAAAAACCGGGGAGGGAGCGGGCGTAGAAATAGACGTGGCCCTTCACGCGGTGCCCCACGATGCCGTAGGTTATGGTGTTCCCCTTAAGGGTAAAAGCCGTCCTCAAACGCGCCCGGTTGAGCTCGCTCAAGGATGTGAGGTCCGGCACCATGGCCAGCGTCGCCGGCTCCCCCTCCAGAATGGCGCATGGTGAGCGGAATATCTGGTCGGGTGCGACCATCTTGTCCTTGGGGTGGAGGTGGGGGACGAAGCGGAAAGCGTCTTCGCCGGGAGGGCTGGTCAGGTCGAGCGATGCCATGCAGCTGACCAGGTAGGTCCTGCGCTTGGCCCGCAACCTGTGTTCCATGCGGAAGACGCCCTCGCCGACACCGAGGAGCGAGTTCTCGATATCCAGGGATGCCTCGGGATGCGGTCGGCGCGCCAGCGTGTATGGACCTCTGGTGAACACATCAAGCAGTGGGGAGCCCTCGGCGATCAGCTTCTCCCCGCCGGTCTCCTCGAGATAGATGGCCAGGGAAGGTATGCCCGATGGCGTGGACAGCACGGGGACAAACCGGCCCTCATCCCGCATGGATATCCGATCAGACTCTCCAGGCATCGTTCCGCCTTATCAGACCCGATACATGTCCCGCATGATGCTTCGAATAGAACGAAACCCCGCTGTGCGGGGCCTTCGCAGGCTGTTACGTACCGTTCTAGCGTGCGGCCAGACCGTAGATGAGGTAATCAGTGACCGCATCCGCGACACGGGGTATGTCAACGTTCTGGTTGAGCATGAAGAGCTGCAGCCCCACGTGCTGCGGGGTTCCGGCCACCACGGTGGCGACGATGTCCACGTCCATCGGGCGGAACATCCCCTTCTCGATGCCCCGGTTCAGCAAGACCTTCACCATCTCCGCGACGCGCTGCTGCCATTCCACGATGCGGAAGTCGATCTCCGGGTTCATCCCCATGACTTCCTTGATATAGATGGCCGAGAACTCCCAGTTCTCGCTGAAGAACTTGTACAGCTCGAGTATGGTATTGGAGGTCTTCTGCTTGAGCTCCTCCAGGGTGACGGGGATATCGCCCAGTTCCCTCGCCACGATTTCGAACATGTTGTTCAATATGCCTTCCACCAACTCGACGAAGAGGTCTTTCTTGCTGTCGAAGTAGCTGTAGAAGGTGGCGCGGGCCACGTGCGCCTCCTGCAGGATATCCTCGACCGAGCAGCGATTGAATCCCTTACGGGAGAAGATCCGAATACCCGCGTTCACTATGTCCGCTCTCTTATCTCGCCTTGGCAATTTGCTTCCTCCTCCTTGGCTGCTGAATAACTCCGGGATTTTTATATATTTTCCACAATCTTTACATGGATTGTCAAACCAGACAATGATTCACATCTCTATGCTATGCTGGGAAAAACGCCGGCGGCAGACATGCACGCACGATAAACAACGCCAGAGAGGGGATTTATAGACCGGCCGGCGGTCGGAAAGGAGGGTGGGATTGGCCGCTGGATCCCGCAGCGAGAAAGAAGTAGACAATCCCGCAAGGCTTATCCCCGGAGTCGATCGCAGGCTGCGGCGCTGCTATGGTGAGCGCGATTGGTCCCCCCCGTTCGATGATCTTCTAGACGGTCTTGTTCATACCATACTCTCCCAGAACACCAGCGACGTGAACTCCCAGCGCGCCTTCCGGTCATTGAAAGAGGCGTTCCCGACCTGGGAGGATGCGGCGGGAGCGCGGATAGAGGAGCTGGAGGAGGCCATCCGCTCGGGGGGTATATCGCGCGTCAAGGCGGAACGCATCAAGTCCGTGCTTGAGACGGTGCGCCGGGACTGCGGTTCGTATTCACTGGAATGCCTGAGGGACATGGAGAGCGAACAGGCCCGGCGCTACCTGTTGGACATGCCCGGGGTGGGGAGAAAGACCGCCGCGGTGCTCCTGCTGTTCCAGCTCGGTTATCCCTACTTCCCTGTCGATACGCACATCTTTCGCGTGGCCAGGAGGCTCGGTGCCGTACCGCCGCGGGCAAACCCGGCGCAGGCACACGATATCATGGACGCGGTGGTGCCGGACGATATAAAGTTCAGGCTACACATGAACCTCATCGAGCACGGTCGGCAGGTATGCAAAGCGCGGAAACCAAACTGCCCCGTCTGCTGTCTTAACGATATGTGTCCGCGCATAGGTGTGAAAGAGGAAGGAAGCAGCGATGCGTAAGATATTCACAGCTTGTGTCCTGGTCCTGGTGGTAATGGCGCTTTCCCTGTCGCTGGCTCTGGCCCAGACAGACCAGGAGGTCATAAACGAGGTCTTCACGGAGACGGAATCCATAAGGGGCCTGCAGGCGAACCCGGGCATCCAGGTGAATTACCTCGACCGGGAGCAGCTCGAGCAGCGCATGCTCGATGACTTCGCCGAAGAGAACCCCGAGGAGGAGATCGACGACGCGGAGAGGATCATGGTCATGCTGGGCTTCATCGAGCCCGATCTCGACCTGGAGGATTTCTACATCGCCCTCCTCACCGAACAGGTGGCCGGCTTCTACGACCCCGAGGACGACGGCCTGTACCTCATCTCCGAGAGCCAGTCCATGAGCGCCATGGACCAGTACACCCTGTCGCACGAGTTCGTCCACTACCTGCAGGACCAGAACTTCGACCTCATGCGCCCGCCCTTCCACGACCCTGACGACGCCGAGGTGGAGACGGACGACGACGCTTCCTTCGCGGCGACCTGTCTCGTCGAAGGCGATGCCATGCTTGCGTCGGAGAACTGGTTGATGAAATACATGGACCCCGAGGACATGCTGGATATGCAGTCCGAGAGCGGGGATTATTCCACCGAGGTGCTGGACAGCGCCCCGCCATATATATATGAGAGCCTGCTGTTCCCATATATCGAAGGGGCGGAGTTCGTCAATTACGTTTACGATGAGGGAGGCTGGGATGCCATAGACAGGGCATACAGCGATCCCCCCTCAACCACCGAGCAGATCTACCACCCCGAGAAATATCTCAAGGGAGAAAAAGCGGTGGAGGTGAAGCTGGAGGACATCTCGGAGCAGCTTGGCGACGGCTGGAACCTGGACTACGAGAACGTGTTGGGCGAGTTCGATGTCTATCAACTGTTCTCCCCCTATTTCATGGATACGGATGACGTGGAAGCCGCGGCAGCCGGCTGGGGTGGTAATAAATACCAGTATTACAGCAATGGAGAAGGGGATGAGCTGTTGCTCCAGAAGTACGCCTGGGACAGCGAAAAGGACGCCCAGGAATTCGCGTCCGCCTACACGCAGTACCTTGAGGACCGCTTCGGCGACGAGGTGAAGAAGGAAGCATCGCGCGGAGCGTGGACGGTCTGGTCGACTGATGAATACGAGATAGGGATCAAGAGGGACGGTAAGGATATCTGCGTGGTGCAGGCGAACGTCGATGAACCCCTCGAAACCGCCATCAGCTCGTTGGGAGAGGCTGGAGACACCATTGACGAAGGTGCCCTGAAGGCCGAGACAGGAGAGGGCGACGAGGAGACCGACCTTACCTGGCTGATCATAGCCCTGGTCGTCGGCCTGCTGGTGCTGGGCATCATCCTGGTGATAGTGATGTTGATTATGTACCGCCGCCCGCCGGCGCCACCCGCGCAGCCTCCGGCCGGGAACACCGGACCGTATTACAGTCCTCCCGGATCGATCCCACCGCCTCCGCCATCGCAGGTACCGCCTCCACCGGGAGCGGTGCCGTCTGATGCGACACCGCCACCGGCGACACCAGTGGAGCCGAGCGAATAGGGGGGCGAGTACAGGCGGCAGGCGCGGCTTCAAACTGAGCCCCCATGATTGTTTGCGCCTGCGCCGCTTGCGCTATAATATTCATCTGTGATGGTCGTATGGGCCCATAGCTCAGTTGGTCAGAGCAGCGGACTCATAATCCGCGTGTCGCAGGTTCGAGTCCTGCTGGGCCCACCACGAAAGAGCAGGTCAGGGCATATACACCCTGACCTGCTTACCATTTATTTACTGCGCGTGACCAGAAAAGCGTACGATTTGGTGCAGAAAACGGTCGAAACGAACAACATAGTCTGCTTCGACGGACGAGATGATATGACCATAGGTGTTGAGCAGAACCTGGACATCGGAGTGTCCCATCTGCTCCATGATAAAGCGGAGGTTAAACCCTTCGGAGATCATCCAGGCGGCATAGGTGTGGCGGAGGTCGTGGACGCCTAACCGGTCCATGCCTGCCGCCCTGCCCGCTGCCCGGACGCGGCGATAGATGTAGTGGTGTGGGATATAGCCACCGTCGAGAGAGAAGACGAGGTCGGCATCACCCTTGCTACCACGGTATGCCTTCAACCTTGCATACACCTCCGGCGTGATCTTCACACGCCGGATTCCCTTATATGTTTTCGGGTCCGTGAGGACCCCCTTGTAGAAGGACTTGTCCACGTTGATGAAGGACGGGTTCACGTCAACCCAGCGGAGGGCCGCGGCCTCCCCCGACCTCATGCCCGTGGAGAGGAGAAGGAAGGCCATGGTCTTTATCGGCTCCTCCAGGGCGTCGAGGAAGGGCTGGGCCTGGGCCGGCTCAAGGAAGACGATGGTACGCTCCCGTTTGTACGGCGGGGTGCGCGTCCCCTCCACCGGGTTATTGATGGTGAGGCCCCAGGCTCGCGCCTGGCGGTAGACGGCCCCCAGCGTCATGCGGACCTTGTCGCGGGTGCGCGGGCCGACCGGGTCATCCTTCCGGCCTTTGTGGGTGTCCTTGATGTTGCCGAGGAACTCCTGCACCTGCATGGCGGTTATGTCGTCCAGCTTGTAGTGACCGAGGGCCGGGAGGATATGCTTATCGAGGAGCGTCCGGTAGTCCCGGTAGGTGGATTCCTTCACTTCGTCCCGGTGGTGTTTAAGCCACTTCTCGGACACCTGGGCGAGAGTTATGGAGCGGGGGACTACCCCTATAAGCATCTGTTCCTTGATGCGCCTATCGTAGGCCTCCGCATGTTTTTTAGTGAGAAAGCCTCGACGAGTGTGCTGGAGATCGCGGGTATTTACCTTTACCATGTAGCGGACTTTGTCCTTCTCGGTGGCCCCGGTCTTAACCTTGTACTTGTAGACGGGCATGATTATCTATTCTCCCTGGCCTCCCGCGTGCGTAGGTCATACAAGGTTTTTGTAAAGGAGAAACAAAGGTCTAAGTCTTCTTTCTTTAGACGAGAAAGCATCCTCCACCAGGACTTCATTTTCTTCTCAGCATTGTCGCCCATCTTATTGAAACACTCAGTTAGGTAAGGGTTGGGTACCACGCGGATGAAGGTCTTTGCGGCTTCCTGTTCCTCCACGATCACCGGGAGATCAAAATATGAGTGGGCTACCTCGTGAATATCCAGGTTGAGTTCTGTGGCCAAGGCGACAAGGGTTTCATAGCGCGGAGATAAACCGTCTTCAAGGTTCTTTATTGATTGGTGTGATACCTTGCTGTGAAGTACCTCGCGCGAGAAGTCTATATAGCTCATGCCATATTCTTCCTCGCGGATTCGGCGGATCCAGCCACCTAATTCCTTGTGTGACAGCGTGCGTTTTGTTGCCATTGTTTCCTCCCTATTCAATTGAAACGGTTGTTGAAAGTTTAACATATTGACGCTTATCAAACAATTAAGATGGTTTTAGTTAGATAAGCATCCATATACATTGACGGTTGTCAGTGTTCCGATATAAACTTAAATCCAACATATTAGACGCACGTAAAAGTAGTTAGAGAAAGGAGGGTTGTATGGATAAGAGGTTGCTAACTTCAAAGGAAATGGCTCCCATTCTGGGCATCTCAGAAGCAGAAGTGAGACGGAGCGCGCGTCTAGGCTACATCCCCTATTACCGTTTCGGTAGGCTGATGCGCTTCGACCCTGCGGAGGTGCTGGAGGCAACGCGCCAGCGGGAGCTGAAGGAGGCGAGCTGTGGGTAAGACCAAGTGGCCTGTACCCAAAGGACAGATGCTGGTTCCGGATATGTGGCGGGGGAGCCGTCGTTACCGGATTACCAAAGCTCAATTGGAGAGAGAGAAGCGGGCCAACGAAGAGAGCCTGCGCGAAGAAGCGAGAGGAGGAAAGTGATGGGAACCTGTGACTCATGCAACTTCCAGGTCACAGAGAACGGGCTCCACTACTGCAGGGGTTGCGGGTGCCACCTCTGCGAGGAGTGCTGGGATGAGCAGGCCTTCAAGAGCTATGACCTCTGCGGGGTCTGCGGCGATGAGGCGGCACGGGATGACTACTGGGAGAGCAGGTTCGAGCAGATGAGAGAGGAGGGGAGACTGCGTTGTTGTTGAGCTTTTCAAGCAGCCGCATTGATGCCTTTGCCACCTGTACCCAGCGGTACCACTTCAAGTACGTCGAGGGCCTGGAGCCCAAGGTGACCGCACCAGAGCTCGCGTTCGGCTCTTTGTGGCACGAGGCGATGGAAGCCTACTACCAACACCGTCACAATGCTTACACCCACGCCCTGGACGCGTTGGACGAGGCGTGGAACAGGCAGGTGTGTGATCTGGGAAATACGGGCCAGCTCTGGGACGAGGACTATCAGCGGATGCAGGAGGAGCTGGAGCTTCTGCGGGGGATGCTCTCCCACTACGACGACTACTGGGGAGAGGCGGACCGCGACATGGTGATCCTGGCGACGGAGGTCAGCTTCCGTGTTCCCGTTATCAAGCCGGGCGGCAAGCGGCCTGTGGCCTATTTCACCGGGGTCATCGACCTGGTGGAGCTGGACCTGGAGACGGGTGGCATCTTCATCTGGGACCACAAGACGGTGAGCTCTTTCGGCTCAAGCTGGTTCGCCCAGAACAGCATCGACCGCCAGTTTCGCCGCTATGCCTGGGCCTACGAGAAGCTGACCGGCAAGGAGGTACGGGGCTTCTGTGTCAATGCGGCGCGGAAGAAGTTGCCGGTCCCCCCCAGGGAGCTCAAGGACGGCAGCCCGTCCAAGGACAAGGCCCAGGATACCACCTACGAGCTCTATATGGCGGAGCTCACGAAGCGGAACCTGGACCCTGCCGACTACACCGACATTCTGGAGCACCTCAAGGCGAAGGGCAACACCTTCTTCGAGCGGGATGGCTTCGCCTTCAACGAGGGCGAGATCGCGGAGGTGGAGACGGAGCTCTACTGGCTCTACCGGAGGATGATAGCCAAGGTCCCCCCGGTGAAGACCCCCTCCCCGCTCTGTACGCAGATACGCTCATGCCCCTACCGGGTGCTGTGCGTCGAGGACACGCCGGAAGCGAGAATGGCCTTCCGGTCAACACGAGAGGAGATGACTGTTTGATGGAGATAGTCAAAGCGAAGGAGATACGCATGGAGCATCTCAACGTCCTCATCTACGGAGACTCCGGCGTCGGAAAGACCACCATTATCGCCACCGCACCTGGGCCGGTCCTGGTATTGGACATGGAGGGAGGCTCTCTCCCCCTGGCGGGGAAGGACGTGGACCTGGTGAAGGTGGAGAGCCCCGACGCGATCCGGGAGGTGCTCGCGAGGCTGAAGAACGGGGAGCTGGAGTACAAGACCGTGGCCCTGGACTCGATTACCGAGATGTACAAGGTCATCATGGACGAGGTTATCAAGACCAACCCCCAGGTCTCCAGGGCGTACACAGACCAGGCGTCACAGAGCGACTACGGCAGGGCTACCGAGCTCATGCGGAGGGCCATCCGGGCCTTCCGCGACTTGCCGGTCAATGTCATATTCACCGCCCTGGCCCAAGACCAGAAGGACGAGGTAGACGGGACCATCACCCGGCTTCCCTCCCTTCCTGGCAAGCTGGCTTATGAGCTGGCGGGTTACGTGGATATCGTGGGCTACATGTTCACCAAGATCGACAAGGACAACGGCGGGGAGATCAAGCGCGGGGTGCTGGTGCAGCCCCAAGGGAAGGTCATCGCCAAGGACAGGACCAGCAAGCTCGGTCAGGCGGTCATCCCCGACATCGGCAAGTGGATCAGCGCCGTCGGTGGCAACGGCAAGAAGAAGGGAGGGAATAAGTAATGGCGGCACCTTTGGAAGTGGACTTCACGGACGCCGACGAGATCAACTTCGAGCCCCTGCCCAAGGGCTGGTACGAGGTGGCGGTGTACGAGGCCAAGCTGGAATATTCACAGGCCGGAAACCCGATGATCGTCTTCGAGCTCAACGTGCTCAACGGCCCCTATCCGGGTAAGAAGTTGTGGCTCCGGAACGCCATCGACGGCAAGGACAAGAACTACTACCTCAAGCGTACGCTGACGGCTATCGGCTATCACGTCACCGGCAAGGCCAAGATCAACCTGGACGACCTGTGCGGCAGGTATGCGCGGGTTCTGGTAGAGCACGAGCTTTACAAGGAAAAGACGCGGGAGAAGGTCGTGGATATTGTTCCTCTCGAGGACGGCGGCTACGGAGACGACGTTGTCATCAGCGGCGATCTCGTTGCAAGAGACAGCGTATCCTTCTAACGCCCCTGCTGGGGAGGGGGTCGCCTAACCCGGCCCCCTCCCCTCTTTACCACAAGGAGCTGCCGATGAATGAGAAAACCGGGTCGCTCTTTAGCGACCTTATAGACATGATGAAGCTGCGCTACGGTGGCGAGGTGGAGAAGTACCCGCACCCCTGTCCGATGGACCACGAGGAGGTCATGCTCACCAGGCTGGTGGGGGCTAAGCCTTTCCACCCCTGCCCCCTCGACACGTCGACGGCGCGCATCATCTGGGACCTCTGGCAACTGTACGAGCGGGGCGCGCCTTTTAAGGAGCTGGAGGACGTGGTTTACATCTTTTGCACCCTCTACAATGTCCCGGTGGCCCCGGCTCACAGTTTCGTCTTTGGGGAGGCGAGTATCTATGGAACACTTGAGAGAACTGCTTAACACCATAAGCTCAATGCCTCTCGGGGAGGCGTCACAGACGATATACGGGGAGTTAATCCAGCCCCCCACTTACTATCTCTCGATACTCGTCGCGGGCTACAAACGGGCTAACCCGCAGGTCTCCTGGGAAGATATCTTCGAGAGGTTCGGTTACCAGGCCCCGACACTCAAGAGCGTGGCTGGTGCAATCTACGACTACCACCGCATCATGCGCGGGGACCTGGGGCAACGGATTATGCTGGGCTTCCCCAAACTGGACTCATATATGCGGGGGATACGTCCGGGCCAGGTGTGCGGATTCATGGCGCGGGCAGGAGTAGGGAAGACAACCTTTGCCTGCAATGTGATAGTCAACCTCTATCGCGAGGGACAGGGTCACCCCCCGGTTCTCTTCTTCTCCCTGGAGATGCCGGCGGCGGAGATCGCGGCGCGCCTGTTCGTTATCGACCGCGAGATGTTCCCGTCCAAGGTGGAGGAATACTTCACCCTCTCGGCGGACGCTCCCTTGGTGGCGGAGTGGGCTCTCCTCTATCACGACCTGGTCATCATTGACGAGGGGTCCTTGTCCTTGGAAGAAATGTCCGGGCTATACGACAAGTCGTGCGCCTATCTCGGCAAGCATATTCCACTGGTGGTTATCGACTACATGGGCCTTGTTAGCGGCAGGGGAGGAAGCAACTACGAGAGGACCTCCTACGTCGCCAGGGGCCTCAAGCAGTTTGCCAAGGCCAAGGGGACAGCGGTCCTCTCCATCGTCCAGACCTCGCGGGAGGGAGGCGTTGGGAAGGAGCGCGTGACCATGGCCATGGCGCGGGACTCCGGGCAGATAGAGGAGGCCTGCGATTTCCTCATCGGTGCCTGGCGTCCGAACTTGGGGGAGGAAGAGGAAGACGACAGCTTCTCCCTCACCATCCTGAAGAACCGGCACGGCAGGACCACGGATATAGACATGATGTTTGATAGCAGGTTCCTGAAGATCTATGAAACGAAGGAGGTGAACAGGTGGCGTGGGTCAGACTCTACACCGACATACGCTCTGACATGAAGATTAAGAGGCTTACCTATGAGGAGCGGTGGTTGTGGATAGTTATGCTTACGTTGGCTAAAGAAAGCCCCAAGCCTGGATACCTCTTGCTGGCTGAAGACATACCTTTGGACATAGATGATTTGGCTGCGGAGAGTGGTCTTGATGCGACTACAATCGCAAATGCAATCGCAGAAAAAATGAGACCTTTTGCGATGGTCGCAGAAGAAGGCGCAGTCTATCGAATCCTTAATTGGGAAAAACGCCAGTTTACCTCGGATAACGTCACCGAAAGGACACGTAAACATCGTCGCAAATCAGAACGTTCCGGGGACGTTCCGGGAACGCCCCAGAGACAGAGACAGAAACAGATATTATATTCCCCCCAATTTGAGGCTTTTTGGAAGGTATATCCGCGTAAGATCGAGAAGCTCAAGGCCTTCAAATGTTGGGAGACCAGATTGAAGGAAGGCCACGATCCCAAGGACCTCATAAACGCCGCCATTAACTACGCCAGGGCGATGAAGGGGAAAGACCCGGAGTTCATCAAATACCCCCCCACTTTTCTCGGGCCGAGCAAGCCCTTCGAGGACTACCTTAACTACCGGCCCCCTCACCGCGAGTGCATCAACGCCGCCATGCACGTCCGGGGCCGGTCCCCGAAGAACCTCATGCGGTGCGGCTGCGAGGAATGCACGGCGGAGCTTGAGCGGAGGAAGGAGGAAACGGCGTAGATGGAAGACCCACGCAGGATAGCAAGGAGGCTTATCGGCAACCTGGATATGAGTCAGCTCGATGCAGGTGCCAAAGCTCAGTTGGAAGCAGACGTTGAGAAGGCTGTTGAGGAAGCGTACGAGGAAGGGCTGGAAGACGGAGGACGCGACCACTGGTGGATGTGAGGAAGGAGGAATTGGCATGAGCGTGGGGGTTACCTTCACCCTTGAGGGAAGAATCCCGAGCAAGAAGAACAGCCGGGTGAAGCCGAAGGGCAAGGATTTCACCGTACCTTCCAACGCCTACCAGGAATGGCAGAAGTACGCCCGGTGGGAGGCCAAGCGCGTATGGCGGAGACCCCCCACAGGGTCCCCCGTCCGCCTGGAGGTGGTGACCTCCTGCCGAAATGATCTGGACAACCTCGTGCAGAGCGTCATGGACGCTCTACAAGGCATCGTTTACAAGGACGACCGCCAGGTCGTGGAGATCACCGGACGAAAGGTCCCCAAGGAAAGACGGGAATACAGGACTGAGGTAATCGTGGAAATGGTGTGATGTTCGGCTTGAATTGTCCGTCAAAGTTGTTATACTCGGTATCAAGCAATGTTGACGGTGGGGCGCCGGGAACAGACCAAACGGGAGGGGCCAATGACAGAACTGCTCACAGAAACCTACGCAGAATGGGCGTCCAAACACCTTGAGGAACGTTGCTACAAGTGCTTTCACAACCGGAGCCTCGACCAAGGGATCGCCTGCCCGCTTCTGATGTATGTCTCCTTACACGTATTGGGCGTGAGGGACACGTTGTCACCGGGTGTAATCGAAACCATACTCCAGGGTCCGAGCTGCCCTATGTTCACATCGGGGGCACAAGCATGCTGAAGACGGAGAACGGATGCGAGTCGTGCGTTTTCACTTCGGAAGAGAGGAAGGTCATCTTATCCATGCGTCACCTTGCGATGGTGGCGAAGCGCGGTGGCAAGGTGACTGCGTACATGGACCGAGAAGGGAGGTGGCGGGTAAAGGAGACCATCAATCGATAGCTTGATTGTCGCCCCCTTGTTGCGGGGTGTGGATTGAAACATACACGAGTCCGAGTAAAGGCTTAATGCCGAGAGGGGACATCCTGATACGGGTGTCCCCTTCGCTTTGAAGGGAGGAGGTTGTGGAGAACTACTGTGACGAGACCGAGAGGAGGCTGGTTGAGATCATCAGACACCAGGGGCCCATAAGCGCGGGGGAGCTCGGGGGCTACCTCCACCTCGGTCAGCAACACGTCCGCGCCGTCATCTCACACCTACGCCGGGAGCACTTCATCCCTATCTGCTCTACGTCTCAATCGGGCTTCTACTGGCCCAAGGCACCGGAGGACATACGCCGCACCGAGGCTCACATCAAGAGCCGGATCAAGGTCATGGAGGAAGTGGTGGACGGGCTGCGCCTGGGAAGCTCCCAGGTCTTCGGCCCCCCGGCCCTGTTCGACGTAACGGAGTACATGGAGCTGGAAAGGGAGGCGGTGTAGATGGACGACATCCCAGGGGTGTTTCGAATACCCGGTGTATACGCGATGTTAATAACGGAAGGATGGCTTTTGATACATCCCGATCATTATGCCGCCTTGAAACAAGTGGAAAAGGCAGCGAGGTACCACATCAACTGCGAGGCTTGTTCGGGTACAGGAACGAGGAGTGAGTTTTATGGTCCTGCCAAGGGTTATTTGCCGTCACCTTGTCCTTGTGTAGGAGAGCTTTTACAGGCTCTTACTAATCTCGATCAAACGCTGAAGGAGGCGGTGTAAATGCCGGAATGGATGATCGGCCTCAATGGAGCGCATATCGGCATACCTGTCCTGGTGCTGGTGATCCTGATATTCATATCCAGCACGAGAAAGATGAGGTGGTGAGACATGATAGCCATTCAGAACGACGACCTTCAACGCATTGGACCGGACGAGGCCTTGAGATTTCTTCTGGACTCTGGATTGCT
The DNA here is from genome assembly GCA_040757835.1 of Actinomycetota bacterium. Lineage (NCBI taxonomy): Bacteria > Bacillati > Actinomycetota > Actinomycetota bacterium. Next base: position 36,627 of record JBFLWJ010000017.1, on the reverse strand, counting down.
GTTTGAGATCAACCGCTCCATTCTCCACCCTTATGGCTTGGCCTTGAACCTGAGTATCACCGAGGCCAAAGAGGACGAATCCGAGCAGGTGCAAATCGCCGGTCTCTTGGACTACCGCGACGACCCGGAGGGTATCATCTTCGCGCCGGAGACTTACGAGCAAGGCCTGAAGAAGTACGAGGCTTTTTGGCAGGAGAACCAGGCCCGCTTGGAGGAAAGGGTGGAAAGGCTCGGCTTCATCGTCCAGCCCAAAGCGGACCCGTGGGAGGAACAATGAGAGGAATGATGAAAACAACCCCCGCACCGGAGTTTATAGAGGGCTTCCGCAAGCACGAGTTTACCCGCCAGGTCGCGGAGTACATCGACGACCGTGTCCAGGTCCAGGTGGAGGAGGCCTTCCGCCGGCTGTTCGCGGCGAAGGAGGAATACACCGAGAGGTCATGCCTGGTGTGCGGGGCCTCCCTTCAGGGAGCCCACGGACGCACCCGCCGCTGCCCCGGTTGCCGGAAGAACGGTCATGCCAGGGCCTATGCCTGCTGGACGTTTCTCATGGAGCGTTTTCCGCCGGTGGCCCTGCGCGTCATCGAGATGGTCAAGGAGGAAGGAAAATGGTCGGAATGACGAGGTGTAAGCTCATACAGCCCTGGGGACGCTGTGATCAGACCGTGGAGCCGGGTTCGTCTCTCTGCTATTACCACAACAAGGTGCTCAAGGGGATCATTGAGCCCCATGACGAGAGCTACTATATGCACCCCGCCAACGCGGGTTTCCGCAAGATGCGCCGTGAGCTGGAGGACCCCGAACCGGACGGGGGGCTTCTGACCTTGATAGGGGGGTAGTTTATGGCGGAGCATCGCTGGGACATACTTCCGCCCGAGGAGCTCCTTGCCGCAATCGAATACCTACACATCCTGGCCTATGGGTCCCGCCGCTACGAGGCTTACGAGCTATCGAGCGGGGGGACCCTGCCCCTGTCAAAACGGCTGTATCGCAAGACCGACCTGGTCAAGAACGGCGACGCCTTCTGCGACCTGGTAGATCTGCAACGCTTTCTCTCCAAATTGGGGAGGAGGATACAGAACGGCGGGGATTGGCGTGAGTACATCAACTGGGACGTTGTGCTTCCCAGGAAGCAGAAAAAAGCCTCGTAAAGAAATGTTGAAACTTATCTAACAATGTGGTAGTGTGGTATCAAGTGGGAGTTTGTCCCTGGCCCCCCGGTGGGGCCGGGGCTTTTTTTATGCCGTGGAATGGATGCTGAAGTAATCTCTTTGCCCAAGCGTATACCGTACAGGAGTGAGCGGGCTCTACGGCTCTACCATCGCCGGCACCCCTATTGCGAGATACCGGGATGTGGGAGGTTTGCTATGCCCACGCCCCACCACATCAAGACGCGGGGGTCGGGCGGAGGGGACGAGGATGAAAACCTCTTCTCTCTCTGCGTGGAGCACCATGCCAGGGCGCACACCGAAGCTGACTTCGCCAGGAAGGTTGCCATCCTAAAGGGACACATAAGACCATGTCATCGCGGTATGTTATGATGTTATTGTGGTAATATGCACGGGAGGAGGAGCATGATCTACACGTCCTACTTCGCCAAGAGCTCCAGGCTCGCCCAGGCGGTCTGTATAGCCAGGGGTAAGCCAGAATGGTACCACGGTCCCAGCTTCGAGGACCTGGCACCGCCCTGGTCCCTCATACACGAAAACGACCCGGTACGCTACAAGGAGAGGTACAAGCGGGAGGTCCTGGACAGGCTCGACCCCCGCAAGGTGGCGGAGGTCCTCGAGGGCAAAGTGCTATTGTGCTGGGAATCCGATCCTGCCAACTGCCACCGCCGCCTGGTCGCAGAGTGGTTACAGGAAAACCTGGGGATCGAGGTCCCCGAGCTTGAGAATAAGGGACAGCTCCCCGGCCAGAATATGAGCATGGAGTTTGCGTAAGGAGGTAAGGGCATGGAGTAAAAATGCAGGCCCAAACCGGTCTCCCCGGACCACGAGAGGCCCCCACGCCGGGGGCTTCTCCAAGTTTTGATAGAAAACAAAGAAACTTGACAATAATAAGAAAAGTTGTTTTTTGTCACCACCTAGGTGTATGGTTACAGAAGAGAGGGCCGGGACCTACATACCAAGTAGGACCCCGGCCTCTGGCCGTTAGCTCACCAATCGAGCTCGACAATCCCACTATACACCTTGCTGATGACACGCGCTTCCCTATTATCCTGGTTTCTAAAGGAATTAACTGACAATCCTTGCGGAGGTAGTTGAGTAGCCCAACTCCGGTCCCCACCGGTGACGGGAGGTGCGAATCCTTCCCCTCCGCTCCAGAGAACATCGAGGCCACCTCCGGGCATATGGGCTTGGAGTTGCTTGCTTCATCCAGGCTCAAAAGAGGTGACCTCGTTAAGATTATACCACCAAGGAGTACTGATGTTTCGAGGATCGATACCCGCTCCCTTGCGGAGCATGACCCAGGAGATAGTCAAAGGCTGGGATTGCTCCGATGTCTGGGTGGGGTGCTCCGGCAACTTCACGGTGGAGCGGGTGCTCTGGCCCCTGGACCGCTTCCGGCTCCACGGCAACGACGTCACCATCTACTCTTGCGTGATCGGGGAGTGGCTGGCCAGCATGGGAGTGGACCTGCGTTTGAGGCCGGAGGTCATGGACAGCTACGGCTGGCTGGAGCTTTACCTTGACGGGGAGGAGGAGTCCATAGCCACCCTGCTCCTTGCCACCAGGCTACCGGTCAACCGGGAAGGGGATAACGCCTACTATAAGCGCATCTACGAGGGCCACAAGCGGCAATGGGATAGCCTGCATACAAAAACCCTCGACCGGGTCCGGGCCTTCTCCATGAGGCTCTCAAGTTTTTACAGCGGGGACGTGAGGGAGTACGTGAAGCAGGTCCCCACCGACCAGGGACTCATAGCCTTTCCGCCTTTTGTCAAAGGAGACTACGAGCGGATGTTCCGCGGCCTGGAGGCTCTCTTTGAGTGGGAGCCCCCGGACTTCTCGGACGTGGCCGAACACCGCGAGGAGCTCATAGCGGACATCATGAGCAAGCGGTTCTGGGAGGTATGCGTCAACTTCGAGATTGAGGAGCTGTCAGATCACTTGGTCGGGATAACCCAGACCACCAACCGGGGAGTCAAGGTCTACGTGTACGCCTCGGACGGGCCAGCCCGCATATGCGTACCGAACCAGGACACAGAGGAGGTACTGGTCGAACGCCTGGGACCGGGCGACGAGGTGGGGTCAGAGATTGCCCTCCTGCCCTTCACCGCTCCCCAGTTCGCGGCCCTACGCTCCGAGTACATGAACGCTTACATCAGGCCGGGCCAGGCGTCTCTCGCTTGCGGGGTCCTGGTGGACGGTATGCTGGTCGGAGTGTTCGCTTACTCGACCGCTCCCACCATGGCGCATTGGGAGGGCAGGGTGCAGACACCCCACGCCTACCTACTCTCCGACTTCCCGGTGGAGCCCTCGGACTACAAGCACCTGGCAAAGCTGGTGCTGTATGCCTCGCTCTCGAAAGAGGTCAAGCTTATGCTGGAGCGGTACGCCAGGCACAGGATACGCTCCGCGATCACGACGGCCTTTACCGACAGGCCGGTGTCCATGAAGTATCGGGGCCTGTTCGAGCTGCTGTCACGCAAGGAGCAGGAGCACAAGGATTACGAGGACCTCACGGACGCCTACTACGGTCAACGGTACGAGCTCAACTACGGGGCGGTGCTGGGGGAGTGGACCCTGGCGGAAGGGCTCGCCATGTGGAAGAAGAAGTACGCGGGAAAGAGAGAGGCCGATGGAGACAAGGATTGAGCGGGTTGACCCCCAGGACCTCTCCCTCGCGGAGGTCAACGCCAGATATATGAGGCACGAGGAGTTCATGCGCCTGGTGGACAACGTGAAGCGGGACGGGAAGCTCACCAGCACCCCCTTCTGCTGCGAGGAGGAGGGCAGGCTCCTGGTGCTCTCCGGGAACCACCGTGTCAAGGCCGCTATCGCGGCAGGTCTCTCCGAGATAGACGTCATGGTCACCTCCGACCCCCTGACCCAGGCACAGAGATACGCCATACAGCTTTCCCACAACGCCATAGTAGGCAAGGACGACCCTGCGATACTCAAGGAGATATACGACGCAATAGACGACGCGGAGTGGAAGGAATACACCGGCCTGGACGACGCCACGCTGGAGCTGCTGGAGAAGGTGGAGGCCATGGCGATGTCGGAGGCCAACCTGGACTACCGGCTCATCAGCATATCCTTCCTTCCCCACGAGCTGGAGCGGGTGCGGGAGGTAATCGACGAGGTACGCAAGGAGGCCCCCGGCAAGGAGGTATGGCTGGCGCGCGCCGATGCTTACGACCGGCTCCTCGACGACCTCGAGGCGGCGGGCTCGGCCCACGGCATAAAGAACACCGCTACCAGCCTGGACATCATCTTGGACGTCTTCGAGGCCCACCAGGACGACCTGGCTGAAGGTTGGGTGGAGGAGGACAAGAACAGGTGGGTCCCCCTGGTTTCGATATTCGGTAACGACAAGGTCCCGGTGGAGGCGGCAAAGGTTTTGAAGCAAGCATTGGACAGGGCGGTGGGGCAAGGGATAGTAGGCCCCAGGAACCTCTGGCAGCTTCTGGAATACATGGCTGCCGATTTCCTGGCGTCATAAAAGCCCACTTCAGCTACCCATACTAACCCATTGACCCTGATGCGTTCGCCCGTCTCGGGCGGTCTCATGAGGTCAGGTAGGAGATAAGAGGCATGGCATACCCCTCAAAGTACAAGGAACACTACCCGGAGCTGGTCAAGTGGATGGCCCGCCAGGGACTCACCAACGTGGAGATCGCGGACGAGCTCGGAGTCTCGCGGGAGACCATACGCAAGTGGCGCAAGCAGTTCCCGGATTTCGACGCCTCCCTCCAGGAGGGCAAGGACATAGCGGACGCGCGGGTGGAGGAATCCCTCTACCAGCGGGCTATCGGTTTCAGCTACGAGGAGCGGGAGGTACAGTCGGACCCGGAGACCCGCAAGCCCGTGAAAGTGAAGACTACCTACAAGCACATGGTTCCCGACGTGACCGCCTGCATCTTCTGGCTCAAGAACCGGAGGCCCAAGAGGTGGCGGGATGTTTCCAGAATAGAGGCGGAGATCACGGATGACAGGACCAAGGAAGCGGGAAAGCAAATCGCCGAAAACGAAGAAGCAAGGGAGCTCGTCAAACAAGCCTTCCGGGTCATACACGGCGGAGGAGATGCAGGAGGCCAGCAGGCAGATAGCTAGGGATAGCCTGGCCTTCTACGCCGAGTACGCATCTCGCACCCGCTGGAAGCCCTACCGCTACCTTCTCATGCTGGCGGAATACGTCCAGCAACGCCTGGCGGAGGGCAACGCCTTTATCATCATCGAGGTCCCTCCCAGGCACGGCAAGTCCGAGCTGTTCAGCATCTACCTCCCCTCATGGTGGAGGGGCAAGCACCCGGACCAGAACGTGTTGCTGGTATCTTACGGCGCGGACCTGGCGCAGGGTTTTAGCTACCGCTCGCGCGAGGTCTTCCGGGAGATGGGGCCGGAGCTGTGGGGCATGGAGCTCTCCCAGGCTTCTTCGAGCAAGAGCACCTGGGAGGCCGAGGGCCACCGCGGACAGATGAACGCCGCCGGCGTCGGAGGTCCGATCACCGGCAAGGGTGCACACCTGGCTATCATCGACGACCCGGTCAAAGGATGGGAGGACGCCCACTCCAAGACCTACCGCGACAAAGCGTGGGAGTGGTATCAGTCCGTGTTCCGCACCAGGCTTGAGCCTGGCGGCTCGGTCATCCTCATCATGACGCGCTGGCACGAGGACGACCTGGCGGGGAGGCTCATCGAGCAGGCGGAGGAAGGGGAGGACGGGGACCCCTGGGAAGTCATACGGCTCCCCGCCATAGCCGAGGAAGGCCACGAGGACCCCCTGGGAAGGGAGCCCGGCGAGGCCCTATGCCCGGAGCGGTACGACGAGAAAAGTTTGGCGCGGATAAAGACCGCAGTCGGGGGATACGTCTGGGAGGCCCTCTACCAGCAGAGGCCGAGAGAGGAAGAAGGGGAGCTGTTCAAGCGGCAGGACTTCCTTTACTTCTGGCGCGAGGATGATATCTACGTCTTGGCTGGGCCTTACGGCATCAACCGCTACGCGGTCTCGGACTGCTGGATGTTCCAGGCCTGCGACCCCGCTGTCTCCACCAAGGCTTCGGCTGACTACTTCGTCCTGGGGACGTTCGTGGTCACGCCGCATAACGACCTGCTGGTGCTGGACATGATGCGGGACAGGCTTGAAGGCCCGGACCAGCCGGACCTCATGCGGAGGTATTACGACCGCTTCCGGCCTGCTTTCCAGGCGGTGGAGTCAGGGGCCATGGGGCTCAACCTCTACCAGGCCGTGGTGAGGGCAGGGCTCCCGGTGAGGGAGCTCAAGGCGGAGGCGGACAAACGCACCCGCGCTCTCCCAGCCGCGGCAAGGTATCAGGCCCGGACGGTCTACCACCTGCGCCATGCTCCCTGGCTGGACGACACCGAGGCCGAGCTGTTGGCCTTTCCCCACGGAGCCCACGACGACCAGGTGGACGTCATCGCTTATGCGGCTATCGTCCTGGCGGAATATTCGGGTGACGTCTATGAGGAGACCCTGGAGGACGGCGTTGATTTCGGGATTGGATAGGAGGACCCGTGAGAGTCAATAAGGGTGATGTGCTTAACCTCATAGAGACGGTGGAGAACCTGCGGGAGGAGCTCACCCTGGCCCAGCTCAAGCTGGAGGACCAGAACTGGGTAAACCTGTCAGGGGGGTACTCCGACAAGCAGATGACCACGGAGGAGTATCTGGAGAACCACAAGGCTTGCTATCAGGCCTATCTTACCAACCCCCTTGCCAAGCGGTATGTGCGCTATATCACCTACTTCGTGGTGGGGGACGGCGTCAACGTGGTGGCGGATGAGGAGAGCGTGAACGAGGTTTTGCAGGGCTTCTGGGGCGACGATGACAACGACATGGAGGTCGCGGTCAAGGAGATGTCCGATTGGCTGGCGATCTGTGGGGAGTTCTTCGTCCGCTTCTTCTACGACCAGTACGTGGGCAAGACGCATATCGGCCTTATCGACCCCTCCGAGATAGTCCATATCGAGACGGACCCGGACAACGTCAAGCGGCATATAGCCTACCACCGCAAGTACCGAGTGCAGAAAAGCCTGGAGGTACAGCCGGACGGCTCGGTCAACGTGGAGTACGAGAACGCTTACGAGAAGATAGACGTTCAACGGTCGGACGGGTTGCTCAACGCAATGCACGTCAAGGTGGGAGGGGTGTCCAACGCGGTCAGGGGTATCTCGGACCTGCTGGACATCATCGTGTGGATGGAACGCTACCGCCAATGGCTGGAGGATCGCGCCCTCACTAACAAGATTCGCAACCTGTTCCACTATGACGTGACCATCGAGGGCGGCAACCGTCAGGACATCAAGGACTACCTCTCCAAGCTCAAGGGCCGCGAGGTCAAGAGCATGAGGGAGGACTACCAGGACTTCTCGACCAGCGAGCGCATACGGGCCGGGGCCATCCGTGTTCACTCGGACAAGATAAAGTGGGACACCGTGCAGCCGAAGGTAGACGCCTCCGACGCCAAGGAGGACGGACGTGCTATCAAGCTCATGGTCGCCGCCGGCATGGGCATCCCCGAGCATTGGCTGGGAGACACCGGCAACACAAACCTTGCAACCGCGAAGGCCCTGGACCTCCCCACCCTGCGGCAGTTCCAGGACAGGCAGAAGGTCATGCGCCGGGCTCTGCGGGTCATCCTCAAGCAGGTGATAGCCTGTCAGCGGGAATACGGCTCCCTTCCCAAGAGACCCAAGGGCAAGGACGACTTCAATGACGACTTCGAGATAGAGTTCCCGCCTATCGAGGTCGAGGACCTCAAGGCCAAGGCGGACAGCTTCAAGGTCATGACGGACGCGGTCATGGCCCTTATCAACGCCAGGAAGATTTCTGAAGACACCGGCAACAAGATACTCCGCCAGTACGAGCCCCTTATCAGGGAGTGGGAAGGCGAAGGCGGGGAGCAGGAAAAGATCGAAGAGGAAAACCCGGAGGCCAAGCAACAGCGGGTGGAGCTTCCCTCCATCATGGTCCCTCCGGGTTTAGGACAGAGTGAGGAGGAAGAAGAATGGCAGTAACGAGCAAGTTCTATGCGAAGTTCCCGCTGGGCCTGTGTAACGACCTTTTCCCGGACCTGGACGCGGCGGGGACCACCATCAAGTGTGCTCTGTTGGGCTCCGGCTACACCTTCGACCAGGAGACCCATGACGATTGGAGCGACATCAGCGCAAACGAGGTTAGCGGCACCGGTTACACGGCCGGAGGCGCGGCCCTGGCGAACAAGGCCCTCTCCGAGGCCTCCAGGGTGACCAAGTTCGACGCGGACGACGTGGTGTGGTCTAACTCGACCATCACCGCGAGGTACGCGGTGCTCTACGAGGTATCGACCGGGAAGCTCATCCTGTGCATCGACTTCGGGGAGAACATGAGCTCCTCCGGTGGGAGCTTCACCATCACCTGGGACGCGGGCGGGATATTCACCCTGACGGTGCCGGCGTAATGGAACAGCAAGAGATCGAGGCGCAACTACACAAGCGGCAGAAGGCCCGTCTCGCCCAGGATTACGAGACTGCGGACAGCATCCGGGACGCCCTGGCGGCAAACGGTGTTATCATCCAGGACCGGCGCGGCCAGACGAGCTGGAGGACGGAGGACTGGAAGATGCGAGGGCACATCAGCTTCTCGGAGGAGGTCCACATGGAGCGCAAGGACGCTACGGTAGGGGTCCCCTGCGCGGGGGCCTCCCTCGTCTACGGGTCCCAGAAGGAAGTGGAAAATGGCGTTCACGAAAAAGGAGATACAGAATGACAAGGCCCTGTATAGCAGGGTCATAAGCACCATCGACCAGATCGCCCAGGAGGTAGGAGAACGGGGTTTCGACGACCCCACCCTGGTGGACAAGTACGAAACCCTGCTCTGCAAGGGGCCTACTCTCCTCATGTGCGAGAAGGTCAAGGAGCAATACGGCGGGACGAGCCCGGACAGGTGCAAGGCCGCTGGCTGTCCTTTGGCCTCTCAATGCTTCCCGTATATCGACATCCTCTGGCGTTGCGGGAGGACCCTGCTTTTTCTCTCCGGCAGGGGGGGTTACAAGAGTCGGGAAAGCATGGAGAACCGCTGCCGGGCGTGCGTCAACTACGAGGTCTGCAACGGCACGGAGGGGGCGGAAAGGGCGCGCCGGTGTATCGCCTATTTCGGGAACGAGGCGAAGGGGGCAAGGGTCGCTTTCGTAGACGCCTTGAACAGGCTGGTGTAGGTCATGGCTAATGGAGTATACAGGCCGGGCTCGGCTGCGGACCAAGACTGCCAGGCCACCAGCTCGGCTTACGACAACAGCGGCAACAACGCCTACATCGGCAACGCCAATTCGACGGACAACCAGTACCATGCCCTTTTCAATCTGGATATTCCCAAGGACGCCACGATCGATTCGGCCTATCTGTATCTCTACTGTGACAACAGGTTGGGGACGGTCAACGGCTCGGTGACGGCGGAGGACTCGGACGATGCTTCGGCCTACACCTCTAATCCTTACAGCCGGAGCCAGATCGGGACGAGCGTCACTTGGAACGGTATGCTCCCTACCGTTTGGGAGTGGGACAAGAGCCCGGATATCAAGACGGTCATCCAGGCCATCGTCAACCGTTCAGGCTGGGCTTCGGGCAATGCTATTGGCCTGGTGGTCACGGCCCCCGGCCTGGGCAGCAACAACTATGTCCGGACGATCCAAAGCAACTACGGCGGGAAGATCTACCCAGTCCTCATCGTCGAGTGGCATACCTTGACCAAGTACGTCAGGGCCTCGACCATCGCGGCCTCGGCGGATGATACCTACAACAAGGACAACGATACGACCGACAACAGGTCGGCGGCTTTTGCTCGTTTCGGCCATGACGGGACCAACTCCTTCCGGGCCTTCTTCCGCTTCAATGCCAAGGTCCACAAAGGGAGTGACGTCACCAGCATAGACGGGGCTCATCTGATCGTGGCGGCTGACAGCCAGCTCGATACCACGGGCTGGTATGGGAGCATCGGCACCCTGGAGGATGAGAGCAGCTTTCCATCAGGGAGCTCGGTCTATTCGCGGTCTCTCATTTCTGGTCAGACGGCGGTCAACTGGAGCGTGGAAGGGTGGAGTGCTGAGGGCGTTTATGTCTCCCCGGATATCGCCAATCCGATCAGCTACCGGGTAGAGCAAGAAGGATACGACCCGGACGGATCAGGGGACGCGCCCTACATCGGTATCCGCATAGACCAGGGCGACGCCAACGCGAAGAACGAGTACCGCAATATTTGCGCTTACGACCGTACCGGCCTGGGCGACTTCCTCCCTACGCTGGTGGTGGCCTATACGATCGCCACGAGCGGGAATGCCACGGTCAACGTCCCGGCCCTGGACATGAGCTTGGCCGCGGACGTGCCGGCGGTGGAGATGCTCACTAGGGTCAACGTCCCGGCCCTGGACATGAGC
>JBFLWJ010000017.1:0-25927 GCA_040757835.1 Actinomycetota bacterium | reverse complement strand
GGTCAACGTCCCGGCCCTGGACATGAGCTTGGCCGCGGACGTGCCGGCGGTGGAGATGCTCACTAGGGTCAACGTCCCGGCCCTGGACATGAGCGCCGCGGCCCTGGCCCCGGAGGTTTCGGCTACCGGTACCAATGAGTTTAACCACCCTACCGATTGCTGCCCTGATGGAAGCGGCAACGTCTTTGTCCCGGAGCAGAACCACCGGATCATCAAGCTCAAGGATACCGACTTCTCATACAAGGGCAAGTTCGGCGGCAGCGGGTCGGGGAACGGCCTGTTCACGATCCCGATTACCTGCGCCGTCTATAGTGGCTATATCTATGTCGTCGACCGCTACAACCATCGCGTCCAGGTCTTCGATCTGGACGACCTGTCCTACGTGGACCAGTTCGGTGAGTTCAGTTATCCGTGGGTGGTGGAGGACGGTAAGATCAACTCGCCGTGCGGGATCGCCATAGACGCGACCAATGGCCAGATCTTTGTGGTCGATACCATGCACAGCCGAGTGACGGTCTGGGACCTGGACGACTACTCCTGGGTCGGGGCCTTTGGTGAGTACGGCTCTGGTGACGGCCAGTTCAATACGCCTATGGGCTGCACCGTCTATGGCAGCTATGTCTATGTCGCGGACGGTGGCAACCACCGCTTTCAATGGTTTAACCTGTCGAATTACTCCTTTGTCGGGAAGTATGGCAGCAACGGTTATGGGGACAACAACTTCGCTCAGCCGGTCGCTTGTGCAATAGATGAGATATATGTCTATGTCTCTGACCATGACAACAACCGCATCGTAAAGCGGCTCCTGTCGGACTGGTCCTACGTGGCGAAGATCGGCACTCAAGGCACGGGGAATGACCAGTTCTATCTCCCGGCAGGCATACATACGGACGGGACCTACCTCTGGTTGGCCGACAGCGGGAACGACCGCATCCAGAAGCGGCTGTGCTCCGACCTTTCGTACGTGACGATAGCGGACACCTTCGGCTGGACGGCTACGGGTTCGCCCGTGGCGGGGGCAACCGCCGCCTGCCTCGTGCCTGCGGTCACGGTGGCGGGGAACGCGACCGTTGAGGTCCCCTGCCCGGATATTAGCGGGGCTGTAACCGTACCCGGCGTCGTGGCGGTACGCAACGCTGCGGCACAGGTGCCTTGCCCGGATACGGGCGGAGCTATTCCGGCCCCAGATATCACGGCTATACGCAACGTGTCCATAGCCGCTCCAAGCCCGGTTGTATCGGTTGCTACCACTAACCCTGCCATCGCGGGTGGGGCCGTCACGGCGGCTCCCACGCCTAATACGGCGGCTTCTGCGCCCATACCCAACATCACGGCACAGAGGAACGTAGGGGTGACCGTGCCTGGCCTCGATGCGAGCATGGCTCCCTTGGCTCCAGCGGTCTACACCCAGGGCTCCATGGGGGTCCAGGTCCCGGCGGTCGATGCTTCGCTCGCGGTTGTTGCCCCTACGGTCAACGCCCAGAGGAACGTGAGCGTGAGTGTACCCGTTGCGGGAGCGGACCTGGCCGTGGTCAACCCCTTCGTGACGGGGGGCTTCAAGGCCCAGGCCCCGGCCCCGGACATGAGCGGGGCTACCTACGCGCCGGAGATAGCCGCGACCCGCCAGGCCGAGACCCAGGTTCCGGTAGTCGGGATGGACGCGGGTTCACCGGCCCCGGCGGTCTACGCGCAGGAGACTACGGTGATACTGGTTCCCTGTATCGCCATGACGGCGGATGTGGGCGCGCCGGAGTTCACCGGAGGCTCCCAGGTCGTCTGCCCGGCTGCGGACACCGCTCTCGCGGCGACAGGTCCGGGCATACACACCGTCTGCGAGGGAGCCATCCTGGTCCCGGTGGTCAACCTCAACCTCCGGGCCTACGTAACGGACCGACCCCCGGATTGGGTGGGCGGCGCGGTCGAGGTCATAGACCTGGAGGGCGAAGCGTCGAAGAAGCTCAACCTGATAGGTGGAGCATTGAGGAGGATTAACCTATGAGGACTGACTTCACGATTCAGCGTTATCGGACCCTGGACATAGACGGCGTGGCGAAGGATTCCGACGGCAACGTCATGTCCCTGGCGAGCCCGGCTGGGATTATGTTCATGATGGTGAACGTGCTGGACCCCGATAACGTCGAGAAGGGCATAACCAAGATGTCGATTCCTGGAGGTGGCATCGTTATTACCGACTCGCCTGCGGGCAAGTACAGGATTCATTTCGACCCGGAGGACACCCAGGGCCTGCCCGTCGGCGACTACCGTTACGAGGTAATGTACTCCGATGACATCGTCTCAACGAACGAGGCATACACCCTTAACCCCACCAGCGTCCAGCAGGGCATCCTGGAGTTGAAGGACTCGCTCATCGAGGACTTGTGATGAACAGCAACTGGGAGATAGCCCGCAAGATACAGGAGGACCTCAAGCGGGTGGAGGCCAGGGTGGGCAAGGACGCGGTCAGGCTCTATCGCCAGGCCTGGGAGGAGCTGGAGCGGGACCTGGTGCGCTATCTCTACCGCATCGCCGGGTCGGATGGGACGGTCAACACCTCGGCTCTCTATGGGGCCGGTCGCGCCTTGTCCTTGCGGGCACAGATAGACTCCATCCTCTCCGACTACTCGGAGAGCGTCTCTAAGATGCTCGACCGCGAGGTGGACAGAGCAGCCACGCGCTACTTGCAGAAATATGGCATGAGTGTGGAGGCCATATTGCCGCCAGGCTTCAGCATAGCCCTGGACCGGATGTGGCCGGAGGTGGTTACGGCTATCCTCAACCGCAAGTGGGAGGGGGTCCACTTCTCGGAACGGCTGGGATTCATCGCCCCCGAGGTCGCGGACGAGATGATGGACCAGCTCGCCATCGGGGCCATGCGCGGGGAGGGTATTCACCCTCTGATGATGAGGCTCCAGGGCACCGCGGACATCAGCCGCTATCGGGCGGAGATGATAGCTCGCACGGAGATCATCCGGGCCTCCAACACGGCGTGTGATTGGACCTACGCCCAGTACGAGGGCCTGGTGCAGGCGAAACGGCGTCTGGTCACCCTGGACACCCGGACCTGCGTGGCCTGCCTCGCCCAGGACGGCAAGGTCTACCAGCTCCAGGACCCCATGGACGACCACGTCATGGGACGCTGCACCTTCACCGCGATAACCCCCTCCTGGGAGGAGCTGGGCTACCACGGTCAGCAGCCCCCGTATATACGCCGGGCCAGGGACCCGTTTACTCACCGTAATGAGCAAATCCCCTTCACGGACGCCAGGAGCTGGTTCGAGGGGCTCCCAGACGGGGTACAGAGGCAGATGATGGGGCCTACCCGCTGGGGGATGTGGAAAGACGGCCTGGTGGATTGGGACCACCTCTACGGTGCGGGCTCCTCGATCACCGCGGTCAGGGACCTGCGGAATGTCGCTGGCGGGCTGTAAAATAGCGGCATGAAGTGGATTGAGTTTCAAGACCCGGAATGGGTGAACTGGAACCTCCGGGAGCGGGTAAACCGCTTCCTGTATGAAGATGACGGACTGACCCTCATCCACTATGGTCTGGATTACCAGCTCAAGCTCCGTTGGATTTGGGGGCCGGACGATACCATAGATCACTTGGCGAGAAGGTTGAAGGAGAGCACAGACTACATCTTTGAGGTGGGAACGTTCTCTCGACCATGGTTAGGGGCTATTGGTTAGGGAAAGGGGAGACCGATGGGCATATTGGAAGACATGGATAATATCGCGCAAAAGGGAGAGTTTTCTTTACCAGAAACGCCGGACATCGGCGGCGGTATCCTTCAGACGATTAGCGAACAGCTTGACACCATCATCGAAAAACTTGCGAGAATCGAGCAGGCAGTAACGACACTCCCAGAGCCTAAAGTTGAAACACGAACGGCAAGGAAGCCCCGGTCTTAGACTTAAGGGGGATTGTTATGCCAACAGGGACATGTGAGAGATGCTACGAGGAGGACATCCTGGTTCACTGGGATGGTTCCGAAAGAACACCTGAAGGTGTTGTAAGAATACATCGCAAGGCAATGGTCTGTCAGTCATGTTTCAACATACTTAAGACGGACCCTCTCGAAGCGGAGAAATTTGGTCGCGAGCTCGATTTGAGAAAGAAGAAATAAAGGGGGAGACCGAGAATGGACGGCGACTTGAGACAGAAGCTCGACGAGATTATTAAGCTGTTGAGAAGAATCTTGTCGGAGCTGGGAGACATCTCAGCCAATACGGAAAGGTGAGAAAAGAAGGGTTTAGCCTAATCCTTTTCTGCCAACGCTGACAATCGCGCCCGTCCTGGGCGGCCTCGGATCCGCATAAGCGGGTTCTGGGGCCTTGTTTTATTGGAGGGATAAAGATGCCGTTACCTACGCCTAACAGCGGTGAGAAAGAATCGGATTTCATGGCGCGCTGCATGACTGCGTTGGAGGGGGAGTTTCCCAACCGGGACCAGCGCGTGGCGGTGTGCCTCAAGCAGTTTCGGGAAGGAGGTGCAACCGAAAGCGTGAAAGAGCTTACCCACTTCACCTCCCTGCGGGAGGCCGTGAAGGTCGAGGGCGACAAGCCCCGCTACCGCGTCCAGGTCCTGGAGGCGGACAAGGTGGGGGCCAACCGCCGGGTCTACCCCAAGGGAGTCATGGAACAGGCCCACGCTCTCTATGAGGGCGCGAAGGTTTACCTGGACCACCCCACCAAGGTGGAGGACGTGCAGAGGCCGGAGAGGTCCGTTAGGGACCTGGTCGGCTACCTGGAAAACGTCCAGGCGGACATGACCGCTGAGCTGGTGGTGGTGAAGCATCAGGATGAGATATGCCCACTCATCGAGGAGTCCATCAGCACGGGCCGGGACCTGGTGGGGCTGTCCCACAACATTCTCGGCCTTACCCGCATTACGCGCCAGGCCGACGGCCCGGTGCAGGTGGTGGAGTCCATTGAGAAGGTCAAGTCGGTAGATGTGGTCACCGAGCAAGCCGCCGGTGGCCGGTTCAAGGAGTTGCTGGAAGGAAAGGAGGAAGGTCTGATGATAAAGACCCTGGAGGAATTGAAGGAAGCGTACCCAGAGCTTCTGGACGAGTTCAAGGAGGGATTCCGTGAGGAGCTCCGCAACGAGGTCGAGCAGAAGGTCTATGGGGACAAGGAAAAGGTCAAGGAGGCGAAGCAGAAAATGGAGGAAAAGCTCAATGAGCTGAAGGAGGCTATCTCCAGCAGGGACGCCAAGATCGACGAGCTCACGGCTCGCCTGGAAAGGCGCGACCGCGAGCAGGTCATGGAGGGCAAGCTCTCCGGGTGTGACCTGCCGGAGGTGACCAAGGAGCGGGTCCGCTCCATCCTGGAGGGGCAGTACGAGAACATGGAGAAATTCGTCGAAGCAGTAGACGCGGCCATCAAGTCGGAGAAGGAGTACCTGTCCAAAGTCACGGAAGCCGGGAAGATAACCGGACTCGGAAGCCCCAGGAAGGACGAGGCACCCGCGATCATCAAGGAGGCCGAGGACCTGTTGGCTTCCTGGATGGGAGTGAAAGAAGACAAGGAGGATAAGTAATGGCTACGAACATCAAGTACCCCAAGGGTGACCAGATCAAGGTAGCCTCTGCGTCCAGGTCCTCCGGCGACCCGGTGGCCGTGGGCCAGATAACCGGTGTCGCTCTCATCGACACGGACGCGGACGGGAACATCACCCTCAAGCGCAACGGCTCCGCCGACCTCTCCGTCAAGGGCATCGACGGGAGCGGCAACAGCGCGGTGGCCGTGGGGGACGCCATCTACTACGTGGAGGCGGACACTCCCAAGCTCTCCAAGAAGGCGACCGGGGTCCTGTTCGGCTACGCGCTGGGGACCGTCGGCTCCGGTCAGACCGCGACCATCGAGGTCCTGTTGAAGTAGGAGGAGGTGAATAGATATGGCTAAACTGGAAACCCTACGCGACATCCGCGAGGCGGTGGGCTCGGACGACTTCGCCAACCTCCTGGGTTCCAATATGCACAAGCGTCTCCAGAAGGCGTACGCAGGGGTGCCGGGAGAGTACGCCAAGTACTGCGACATCATAGAGGTCAACGACTTCAAGAACCAGAACATCATCACGCTCACTGAAGCCGGAGACCTGGACAAGCTCCTGGAAGGTGAGGAGTACAGGGAAGCGAAGTTCGACGAGAGCGCGTCGGCCTACCGCGTGTGCAAGTACGGCAAGCAGCTCACCGTCCCCTGGGAGATGGTGAGAAACGATGACCTGGCTGGAGTCAACCGCATGGTGGACAGCATCGGCCGCGCCGCGCGCCGGACCGTTGCTAAGTTCGCTACCGCGCTTCTGGTCGGAACCACCGCGTCCTCTACGGTGACCAGCGCATTGGCGAAGGCCTCCCTGGAGGCTGCGATCACCGAGTTCATCACTCGGGTGGACGCGACCACGGGAGAGCCGCTGGGGATAGAGCCCAAGTTCCTCATAGTGCCGCCCGCGCTCAAGTGGACCGCCATGGAGCTTATCAACTCCACCCTCATCGTCGTGAGGGGCGACACCGATGCGGTATTCGGCAACAAGAACACCCTGGAGAACGCCCTGGACCCGATCATCGAGCCGTTCCTCGCGGACACCAACGACTGGTATCTGGCGGCGGATCCGGCGGTGCTTCCCGGCATCGAGCTGGCGTTCCTGCGCGGCTACAGGGACACCCCCGCCATGCTCCGCAAGAAGACGGACAGCTCCGAGGAGCTGGACTTCGACACGGACTCCTACGTGTACAAGGTCCGCCACGTCTTCGGGGGCGCGCGTATCAACGCCAACGCCCTGCTCAAGGTCAGCGTGACCTGATAGAGCATCGAACGAACCGGAGGGGGCCCCTTTTGGGCCCCCTCTCTTCTTACCCGGAGGTTGATATGGCTGAAAAACAACTGCCGGAACCCGTGACCACAGAGCAGCTCTACCTGGCTGCTATATACGAGACGCTCCAGAAGGTCGGAGTGACCCTGGAGCAGGTCGCTAAGAATATGCAGGCCTTCGCTAAAGCCAAGGCTCCCGCGAAGGGAGGTAAGAAGTAATGGCTTACGCGACCTACGAGGACGTGGAGCGGTACTCCGGACTTTCCTTCACCGCCGAGGAACAGATCGACGTGGACAAGCTGTGTGAGGATGCTTCCGCCTGGATGACCGAATACTGCGGGACGACCGACCTGGGTAGCTTGGTGCTCGACGGTAACACCCTGCGGATGCTCTGCGCCCGCGTGGTGGGGGGTTTCTGGACCCTGCGTCAACGCAACGCCGAGTACGCCGGGGCCGTGAACCTCAAGATAGGGGACTTCTCCGCGTCATTCGAGAAGGTCCTGGACAAAGACTCCGAGCTCCAGCTCAAGCTGGATGCCATGAGGCTCCGGGCCGAGACTGGGGGGGGCGTGGAGGTGGTAGAGTTTGACCTCGGCTATATTTAACACCCTTCTCAACACTTCCGCTGTAATCTACCGTCATACGCGCTCTCGGACCGATACGGGGGAGTTTACGAGCTCCCTTACCCTCATCACCTCGACGCCCGCACGGCTCGACACCTTCCGTTACAGCGGCTCCCCTAACGTTTATGCCGAGCAGGGCATAGTGGACCTTCCCTCGCACAAGCTATGGTTGGAGCCAGGCGTGGACCTGCGCCAGGGGGACACCGTGGAGGTGGCGGGTATCTCCTATGAGGTTCTGGAGGTCTGGGAGCCGGGCGGGGTAAGGCATCACAAGGAGGCGTGGGTGAAGAATGTCTAAACCGATACGCATTGAGGGTATCCCCCAGGTGCTCGTCAATAACCAGAAAATACTGTCGGCGGTCAAGGCCAGGACCCAACAGATACTCGCCAAGGCCGCTCTGGACACAGAGGAGCGGGCTAAGGAGCGGGTCCCGGTCGCCTTCGGCAGGCTCAAGACCAGCATCCACACGGAGCAGAGCGGCCCCTTCACTGTGGACGTGGTGGCGGAGGAGGAATACGCGACCCCGGTGGAGTTCGGGGCCTCCGCCCACTTTCCGCCCCTCGACCCCCTGAAACTGTGGGCACAGCGGGTCATCGGGGACGAGGACGCCGCTTATCCCATCGCTCGCAAGATAGCCGCCCACGGCACCGAGGAGCAGCCCTATATGCGTCCCTCGTTTGAGGAGGTAGCTCCTGCCGCGAGGTCGGAGCTGGACAAGCTGGCGAGAGGAGTGAGCGGAAAATGAAAGCGATAAAGCAGGCCGTCTATTCTGCCCTTGCGGAGGACGCAACGGTGCAGGGCTATGTCGGGGACCGTATCTACCTCTCGTGGCCCCCGGAGAAGCCCACCTACCCCCTCATCACCTTTCGGCAGGTGGGGGGGGCGGAGGAGTTGGCGGATGGGGTATCTTTTCTTGTCCGCCCGCGCATCGAGGTCAAGATATGGGCGGAGAGCGGCCTTGAAGATATAGCGGAAGCTGTGAGGTCGGCCATGAGGGGGGTTCCGGGCATCGTCAAGCTGGTCTCGGATGTGGACCTCTTCGACCACAACAGCCTGAAGCACGTCAAGGTGCTGGACTTCTCCATATTGACCAGGCTTTAGGAGGTAACGCATGAAGGTGAAAGTGTTGAGGCCCTGCTCCCGCGTCGTTATCGCGGGCAAGGAATACAGGGTCAAGGAAATGGTCATCGAGGTTCCGGAGAGCGTGGGGGCAGACGCCATTCGCCGGTTCCCGGACCATTACGCTCCCTACGAGAAAGAGCAAGATGAGCACGATTTCGTGCTGGAGGAAATCAAGGAGGTAAAGTAATGGCTTTCGACAATGTTACTCACGTGTTCGGCGTGAAGGACTGCAAGATCGCCAAGATGACCGCGGACTCCGGCTCGTCGCCCACCTACGACACCTCGGTGGACGTTCCGGGTATCCAGGAGGTCACGGTGCGCTTCAACATCGAGGAGAAGGAGCTCCAGGGCGACGATGTGACCCTGGACATCAGGTCCAAGCTCAAGAGCCTGGAAGTAAGCGCGGTCCACGCCAAAATAAGCCTGGACGTGCTCCCGGTGCTCCTGGGAGGGGCCACCACGGAGAGCGGGACCACCCCCAACATCAAGAAGACCTACGCCAGGGCGGGCGCGGACGTGCTCACCTACTTCAAGATCGAAGCTCAAGTGGTGGAGGTAGACGACGAGGACGCAGACCTGCATTTCGTCTGCTACAAATGCAAGGTCACGAACCACGAGATGGGGGCCAAAGGAGAGGACTACCGCACGGTGTCCTTCTCCGCCAAGGGAATTCCCTGTGCGAGCAACGACAGCTTCTACGACCTGGTGGCCAACGAGACCGCTGCCGCTATCGCCTGATAAGGAGGCTATATGTTCGAGGAGATAAAGGACAAAGTCCACGATATAGAGCTGGCGGACGGTACGTACAAGGTGGAGTTCACCATGAATTGCCTGTGCGAGCTGGAGGAGCTGGTGGGTACGGTAGAGGCGGGGGAGCTTCCCCCAGGCTACCGCTCCACCAGGGCCATGCTGTGGGCGGGGCTACGTGAGCATCACCCGGAGATCACGCTGGAGGAAGCCGGGAAGCTGCTGCCGTTGCCCCGCATGGCAGAGGTCAACGTCAAACTCTCCGCCGCGCTTATGGATGCCTTCAACCCCTCGGACAGCCTAAAAAAAGAACAAGAGGGGCCGGACGGAGAAAACCCGACTGGCCCCTGATCTACTATTTCTGCTGCCGCTACCTCTCGGAGGATATCTTCTGGCACTCGACCCCAGCCAAGCTCGCTTCGCTTATCGCCGCACATAACCGCTATGAGGCCGGGGAGCCTTCTTCTCCAGGGGGCGTGGAGGCGGTAGCGCGATTCCTCACGAAAGGATGAGACCATGACGGCTGAAGCCGGAATCCTGGGTAGACTACTTGTCCGTTACGGCGTGGATACCAGTGAGCTGGACCAGGCTCAGAGCAGGCTCACCGGGACCTTTAACAACATACAGTCGAAGGGCATGGACACCGCCAAGATGCTCATGGGTATGGCGGGGTTGGGCGGGACCATCTACGCCACCAAGGCGGTGATAGACGAGTTCACCTCGTTCGACGATGCCATGCAGAAGGTCAAGGTGGTGGCAGGAGCTACAGGGGAGGAGTTTTCCAAACTCACCGACCTCGCTCGTGATATGAGCAAGGAGACGGAGTTCTCTGCCTCTCAGATCGCGCAAGGTATGTATGAGCTCTCCAGCGCGGGTATGGACGCGAACCAGCAGCTCTCTATCATGCCCGCGGTGCTCGACCTGGCTACCGCCGGCGGCATCGACATGAGTATGGCGGCGGAGATGGTGGTCAAGTCCCTGGGTGGCTTCAACATGGAGGCGTCTGAGGCCACACACGTCGCCGACGTCATGGCCCTGGCGGTGAACAAGTCCATGCTCCACTTCGAGGACCTGGCCTACGCCATAAAGTACATCGCGCCCGTCGCCGGAGCCACCGGGCAATCCATCGAGGATATGGTGGCCGCGGTGGGGCTCATGGGCAACGCGGGTATTCGGGGAGAGCAGGCGGGTACTACGCTTCGCGCCACCTTCGTGCGCCTGATGGACCCCACCAAAGAGGTCCTTGAAGGCATGAAGTTGCTCAACCTGGAGGCGGAAAAGCTCAACCCAACCACCAACAGCCTCGCATCCATGCTCCAGTACCTGGCGGAGAAGTCGATGGGCGTGGACGAGTCTGTACGCAACCAGGCCTACTCCATGATATTCGGCACGGAGGCCCTGTCCGGGATGCTGGCTCTGGTGAACGCCGGGCCGGAGGCCTTACAGGCGCTCTCTGGCGAGCTGGCTAACTCCGCCGGGGTAGTCGAAAAGAGCGCAGAAGAGATGCGGGAATCCACGACCAAGCAATGGGAAATCATGAAAAACCAGGTCATGGATTTCGCCATGAGCGCGGTCGAGGGCATGCTGCCCCTCGTCAACGTCTTCTTCGACCTCACCGACATGGTGGGGGGTGCGGGCAACGCCATCATCATGTTCGGATCCGCCTGGGCCGCGGTGAAGATCGCCAAATGGATGAGCGACATGGGCGGGCTGTCGGGTATGTTCTCCTCGATCACCGGAGCCTTACACAACACGTCGGGGGCTCTCACCGGGGTCGCCGCGTCTTTTGGCAACCTCGCTCTGGGCGGGGCGGTCGCTGGGGCCACTGGGGTCATCGCCTACTTCTGGGGGGAGCTGTCCAAGGCTAACGCAGCTCTTGCCGAAGCAGAGGCGAGGCTCAAGAATGTCACCTCCTCGGAGGGTTACACCAAAAGCCGGGAGGCCGCGGACGCCACCATGGGGCAGGTGAGCGCATTCGCCTCCACCAAGATGGACCTCATCACCCCGGAGATGCAGGCACAGATAGACCATTATCAGAGCGAGATAGGACAGATAAGCAGAGCCTGGCTCTACGCCAAGGACATCGGGATAACCGCCATGTTCGACCAGCAGCTCGCCGTGGAGGGACTCAAAGCGAAGGTGGCTGACCTCAGACTGGAGGCCGCGGCCTTCACCGCCAAAGGGCCGAAATACGATGTTGCGGCACGGGACGCGGTAAGACATGCGGATGAGCTCCAGGTCTACTTGGATGAACTCATGGCAAAGTGGGGGATGCTCCCTGCCAAGGCCACGGAGGCGGCTACCTCCTTGCAGGTGGTCCCTACGGCTATACTCAACGCTCTCACGTCTCAGGACGCAGCCGTCAAGGGGGCGGGCGCACAGTCCATGGCTATCTATATCGCCGGGCTGGTGGAGAAGTCGGGGGAGGCCCCGGCAGCGGCGGCGGAGGTAGGGAACCTGGTGGCAGAGGCCTTTTCCACCGCCGACCCGGAGGTCCAGGCCTCGGCCCTGGAGACCATGAAGCATTACCTGGATGTGCTGGTCGCCAACAAGCAGATTACCGTGGAGCAGGCCGAGCAGATCTGCAACGGCCTGGTCACTGCCATGAGCATGGACACGCTCGACCAGAACCTGGTCAAGGACTCCTACCGGAACACGCTGGACGGTATCATCCAGCTTCTGCGTGAGAAGAAGACCACCATCCAGCAGCTCTCCGATGAGATAGGCCAGGCCGCGCAGAGAGGGCTCACCGTCCACGCTTCCCCGGACATCAGCTACAAGGTCCCCAAGGTCTACGAGGTCATGTTCCGCAACCTGGAGGGCGTCTTTTCCGCCAACATCCCCAAGCTGGAGAGCAACCTCGCCCTGACCATGCCCGCGCCGGCAGGGGCCGGGGTGGCTATGTCCGAGAACCACCTGCACGTCCACGTGGATACCCTTGTGGGCGAGGAACGCTGGGTGGGGCAGCTCGCGGAGAAGATGGTAAAAGCCCTCCCCAGGGCGGGATACGGGAGGTGGCAGCATGAGCCTGTATAGGTTCTTCAAGATAAAGGTGGGAGAGACCTGGTACGACCTCTCCGACGTGGAGCGCGAATACGACGAGGAGGTTCTGGTCATAGGGCGCAGCTCCCGCTCCCTTTCGGGCAAGCTCCAGGTCAAAGAGCGGGCCAGAAAGAAACGCTTTACCTTCCGCTGGGGCTACCTCCACCGCACCACCACCGAGGATGCGGGGGTGGGCTCGGACCAGCTTCGCACCTGGGCCGGGACCACGCAGACCTACACCTTGAGGATGTACACGGCTGAAGCGGCTTACACGGACTACGAGGTCAACCTGGAGCGGGCCGGGCGAAGGCTCGTGCGGGACTTGAACGGAAGGGCTTACTGGGCCTTCGAGGCCGTCTTCGAGGAGATATAAATGCAGACTCCGGCAAGCGGATACACGACAGAGTACAACAAGGTGGCGCACAAGCCGACCATGTCCGTCTCGGTGCTGGAGACCTCTCACTTCAACCTGCCAGAATGGGCGAGCATGAGCACCAGCGGCTCCGCCTCCCACGATGAGACCTACCTGGGCAAGGGGCAGGTGATAGACGGGATATGCGCGGAGACGGGCAAGTTCCTCGTCCTCGACACCGCCGCTAAGCTCGACATCTACCAGCTTTTCGGTGCGGACCTCCATTGTCCCGCCGGTTGGTGGACCTCGATAAAGAGCGACGCTGCCGGCGACTTCGCTTCCCCGCCTTATGTGGATGTCGAGTACAACCCAGCGGTGGACGCCAACGGGGTCAGGGTATCGGTGACGCAGGTCTATTCCGGGGCCGAGACGGTGGTAGTGAGGGCCTGGTATGATGGGGCCTCGGATTGGGTCACCGTCGGCACCCTGGTCTTCGCGGCGGGCGAGTACCAGAAGAAGATAAGCCTGGGAGAGGTCAAGAGCATCCTCAAGCTCCGGGCGCGCATCGACTCTACCAAGGCCGCGAGCGACTACGGTCGGCTGATGGAGGTTGAGCCCATCCTGGAGTGGACCCCGGGCACCTACGACATAACCCCTTTCATCGAGAGCTACAACCTGCGGAAGTCCAGCGGGGACGCCACGGAGACCGCCTACCCCACGCCGGGTGTCGGCATCAATACGCTTACCGTCGGCTTCAACGCCAACATCCTCGACATCTTCACCTTGCAGGAGAACCAGCTCATCCTGGTGGACCAGGGTTTCGGCGGTGCTCACCACCTGGACCAGGGCGTCTTCGTCATGGACGCGCCCACGGAGGATTCCAACACGGTGGACATCACCGCCTATTCGACCCTGCAATTCGCCAAGCTCATAGAATGTCCCGACCGGCTGTGGGAGAAGGCGAAGACCTCCTACATCATCAAGGAGCTGTTGTCCTATGCGGGCATAGCCGCCAGCAACATCACGACCGCCCTCTCGTCCGACCCCCTGTGGCAATGGTTTTACATCCAGAGGCAGAAGCTGGACAACGCGCTCATGGAGGCCTGCCGGAACCTGGGCGTCTCGGTCTACGAGGACGAGCTGGGCCAGGTCTACATCCGGGACCAGTACGGCTCCAGCGTGATGACGATAAACGACGACCTCATCGAGGATTACAGTTACATCCACCAGCGGTTGATAAACCATGTTGCGGTGCATTACTCCATAGCGAAGCCGGGCCTGGTGGAGGATGTGTGGCATCTCGGAAGCGACCTCTCAATACCTGCGGGAGGGACGACGTTCGTCTTCACGCTGCATAAGACCCCCGCCATTCGCATCCAAAGCCCCCAGCTTGAAGAAGCTCCCACCGGAGTCAGCTTGAGCTCATGGAGCTGTGACGGGTTCGTCCTCAACGTCAGCATCGCCAACACCTCCGGGTCCACGCAGGTCATCGAGAGCGGCAATATGCGGCTGCGGGGCAGGCCGGTGGCTCTTTCCCAAGAGAAGGTCTATGAGGCCCGCGACGAGGCCAGCATACGCAACCTCCACGCCAGGACGTTGGAGATCACCATACTCTGCGGGACGGACGCCGAGGCCCAGAGCATCGGGAATAAGCTCCTCAATTACTGTAAAAAGGCCGCTGACGTCTTGCGGCTCACCCTCCAGAAGCCGGTGGCTCACCTCCAGCTTCGGGACGTGGTGACCGTCAATTCTACCTACATGGGGATTAGCTCTACCGACTACGTGGTGCTTTCCATCGACCTGGACTTGGACGGGACCGTCATCGAGCTTATCCCGAAAGGAGCGTTTACGTAATGGGGTTTGACCGGGTGTTTGCCAACCGTATATCGCTGAACAGGCTGGGGAGGGTGGCGAGAAGCACCGTCTCCGAGAGCCAGGTCGCCTGGGACGAGGAGGGCGTCAAAGCCCTGGTCCAGGAACTCCAGAACGAGGTCTATGATCTGCGCCAGCTCCTCACCGAGATGCAGAGCCGGGGCCTGCGCCAGGACATCATCGCCGCCCCGGACGTGGACGCCTCCACCTTCTACGAGACGGCCTCAGACGGGGCTCTCCGCGCCGGCGTAGACGTGGTGGTAGAGGGGGAAGGTTTGGTGGAGGTGGCTATGCTGGAGGCCCCCACTATAGCCTACGCCTCGGCTGACGCCACGGTCGATGAGGCCAACCCCACCACTCCATACGACACGACCATGAAAGCCGGTCTCGACGCCTCTGGGAACGAATACAGAGCACTCTTGGCCTTCGCTTGGGGGACATATAACCCCGGCACGGAGATCAGCGGGCTGTGGGCAGCGAGCCCTATTCTCGCCTTGGTGAGGCTACATAAGAACGGGACGGAAGACGACGCCCTGGACCTCAAGATATTCCCGATGGACAAGGCCGCGAGCTGGTCCGAGTCCACGGTCACCTGGAACACCAAGCCTGCGGACGAGGAGAACGCCCTGGACCATCGGGCCAACGACACCGCTGCCGATTACAGCTATTTCGACATCACCCCCTACATCAGGCGGGCACGAGAGATGCGAGACGGGTCCTGGTCGGGTTCGCCTCCGGGGCTCTCCATCCTTGCCACCGGGCCGGACCTGGCGGATGGAAACGCCGTCACCTGGGACTACCGTGGGAGCGGGACCGACGACTACAAACCCCAGCTCTGGTATTGGGAGAAGGCCTACAAGAGCCAGATACTGGGGAGCGCGACCAAAGAGGCGAAGTTCTACGGCAAACCGGGCGGAGAGTATTACATCACCTTTAGGTACATAGACGCCAACAACAACCCTGGCAAGTGGGCGATCCCGGTCAAGGTGACTCTTCCTTCTCAGGGAGCCACTCCTTCCGCGCCAGCGGCCGCGCCGACGATAAATGCGACCAACCTCTCCAACATGAAGGAGATCGTCCTCTCAACGACTATTCCGGTGGACTTCGACTGCTATGAAGTCCAGCTCTATGACCAGACCAGCACCACGACGATTAAGACCAGAGCTGACCGTTTTATGCACGTATTCAGCTCAGGGTCTTCAGGCCTGACCTGGCAGGTGCGCTATCGCTACGTCACCAGAAGCGGGAAGACGAGCAACTGGAGCTCCTGGACGACCGGCTTCACGATCAATAATGAGCTGAAAATCCAGAGGGCCGCGGCGGCGGATGGGGTGGCTCATATACTTATAGACGCCGATGGTCATACTCATCTCAAGCATACTTCCGGGTCGAGCTCCAACACCTACGACTACGTGGAGGGCCAAGGCTGGCTTCTCTGTCACAAGCTAATCAAGGATATCGCATACAGCTACATAGAGCAGAAGGCGGCGCAGGACTCGGATGCGACCGTGACCAATACGACCTCCACCAGCTATGTCTCAAGGGGTGGAGTCTCGCTCACTCCTGCGGGTAGCTCTGGAACGGCCAGAGTCCTTGTGATTGCCACGCTGGGAGTCGCGGGGCCGATAAGGCTCAGGCTCCAGGCGGGCTCGACCAACATCGCCCAGGTGGACTACGGAGACGACAGCTCGGGCTATTCGACGGTCACCCTCGTCGGCCTGGCCGATGTTGCTGCCGGATCCGCTACCAGCTTCAACGTTGACTATAAATCCGTGACCGGCGCTCAGGTGACCGTCCATAAACACGATATCGTCGCTGTCCAGATAGGCATGGTTTAAGGAGGCAACATGGCATTTGAGAACGTGAGCTTTTCCACGGAGGAGGTGCTTACCTCCACCAAGATGAACAAACTCCCAAGCAACGATAATTTCCTGTTTGACAGGTTGATACCGTACCTCGGGGCAAACTGTGTAGCGAAGACGGGCTATGGCCTCTACATCGTGTCGTTCAACGGGGCCAACCTCATCAACCCGGATAACGCGAGCGGGAACGGGGCGGACGGGGCCACCTGGACGAAGATATGGCTGGGAGGGGGATCCCCTAACTCCATGTGCATCCAGGTCGCTATTCCCAACACCGTCTTCAGTAGCGCGCCGCTTGTTGTCGGTCACACCACCGGATCAGAGAGCCAATGGGGGATACAGCCTTGCTCCATCTATGGGGAGTCAGCCACCGGTTACTTCGTCACCTTCAAGGACAGCGGCGGGCCGAGCTATCCCATCAACACGTCCTTCGCCTACACCGCGCTCCTCCTGGGGCCGCGCAAAAGTAACCCGACGTAAGGGGGAGCCATGCCTGATACAACGCAGTTGATAGTCAACCAGCTCGACCGCATGGAAGCCACCCAAGGCAAGTTCCAGGCCAAGACCACGGACCAGCTCTCCCAGCTCAACGTGCGGTTGTCGGTGGTGGAGCACGACGTCAAGGAGCTCCACCGCAGGATGAACGTCACCAACGGATGCACGGGGGAGATGGACAAGGAGATCGACGAGCTCCAGAGCGTGGTGGAGCGGTTGGAGGATAAGAAATGGACCAGGGGTGACAAGCTAAAGACCTGGGGCATAGCCCTATCAGCCTTCTTCGCTCTCGCGGCCCTGGTCGTCTCGGTCGTCTGCCATTAGAGGGAGGAAGCGATGATATTCGACATGGCGGTGTTGCATTACACCTTGAGCGACGACGTACCCGCCTACATCGTAGACGAGTGGCACGAGGCCAGGGAGTTCATCCCTCGCGGCACAAACGTGCTGAAGTATATCGGCTACCACTACCTGGTGCGGGCTTTCGGTATGGTAGAGCCAGGCCGGAGCCTGGACGCGCAGCCCACGCATTGCCCCGGCTACAACCGGGCGGGAGTGCTGGCGATCTGCTTCTGCGGCTCGACGCCGGACGAGACGCCCTGGTATCCCACCGACTTCCAGTACAAGTCGGGAGCGGGCCTGCTGGTGCAGCACAACATCCCCAAGGACCGCATATTCGGTCACGGTCAACTCTACGACACGAGCTGTCCAGGCCGTCTCGACATACCCAGGATTATCCGCATGATGGAGTCCGCGCAGGCTCCATACGTACTGCCTATCAAGGAGGATGAAATGCCGAGGTTTGAAATCGTCAGGTCTTACGACCAGGTGAACGAGAAGACGGGAGAGGTGACCACGTGGAGGGTTTATGGGTGTGGGAGGGTCAACCATAACCACCGCCTGGACATCCTCGCGGAGGCTCCGGGAGGAGCCTATACCTGTTATGCCTACCGGGTCCCCATCGGCAAGGCTCCGGCAAATCAGGCCGAGACCATCAAGGTCGGCGGGTGGGACAACGAGGACAACCGTGGAGCCAGCTTCTACCTCCACCAGGTCTTCGGGGAGTGCGGCGAGTTCCGCATGACCATCCACAGCCCTGTGCCCCTTGCTATAGAGGTCGGTGTCTAGGTGCTCAGAAGGGGCATCTATATGGTAAAATAATGGTAACCCAGCCCTTTTGCGTTATCCCACTTCGGTTCCCCATACAAATACACCTACCAGGTAAAACGCAGCCGTCCTGGGCCTTCTCAGGTGGCCCATATATATAGTATGGAGAAAGACACATTAACGTAAAGACGCACTATTTCTGGTGTATCCCCATTTCCTTTACCAAATAATGGGGTTCCAATATATGGTAGCAACCTGCAAATAGTGGCTTGAAGTGTTCTAAGCCCCTACATTTTGCCTGTTTTAGTGAGGAAAGGAGGAAAAATGAACGTAGAGCTGCTCTATGCTGTACTGGGAATACTTGCCATGCTCCTGGTAGACCAGGTGCTCGGCATAGCCAGGGCGGTTAAGTTGGGGACCTTCAAGTGGTCGGAGATCGCCGCCACCATCGAGAACAACGTACTGCCGTACGTTGTCCCGGTGGTGGTGCTTGGTCTTATCGCAAGCCTGGACAGTAGCATATCCAGCGCACTCACCGGAGTGTTCGGGGCATTCGTCGCTGCCTATACCGTCAAGCTGATCGCTGACATCACTGAGAAGATCAAAGCTCTGTACGAAATAAGCATATAGAGAAACTCACGCCTCGCCCTTCCCGCTCTTCTCATGGAAACGGTCTCCTCTCGCGCGGGAGGGCGGGGCTTATTTTTTATTTGTCATGGATGGTCTGTTAATATAGCTCATAGGAAAGGCGGCTATTGAGAGGTGGGCTATGGTGGATGACTCCTGGAAGAACAGGCTCTATTTTGGTGACAACCTACGCATCATGCGGGACTACATATCCGATGAGAGTGTTGACCTCGTTTACCTCGACCCACCCTTTAATAGCCAGGCCACTTATAACGTCCTCTACCAGGAGAAGAATGGAACATCATCAGCCGCTCAGATTGAGGCCTTCGAGGATACATGGCATTGGGACATAAAGGCCGCAGCAACCTACCAAGAGCTTGTTGAGACTGCACCGAAGAAACTCTCTGACCTGATGCAGGCTCTTTACCAGTTTCTTGGTCACAATGACATGATGGCATACCTCACCATGATGGCGATTAGGCTGCAGGAGCTTCATAGGGTACTCAAGCCGACTGGTAGTATCTTTCTACATTGTGATCCCACTGCAAGCCATTACCTTAAGCTGGTGATGGATGCTATCTTCAGCCCCAAGTATTTCATCAATGAGATCATCTGGAAGCGTACCTCGGCCAAAAGCCTGGCCTTCACCAGGTTTGCATCAAATCATGACGTTCTCCTCCATTATGCGAAGGGCGATAAGCCTACCTGGAATCCCCAGTACATGGAGCATGACCCGGAATATATAAAGAAGTTCTATCGCTTTATTGAGCCAGAAACGGGGAGACAATATAGGCTCGGAGATTTAACAAATCCGAACAAAGACAGGCCGAATCTCACTTATGAGTTTCTGGGGGTTACAAGGGTCTGGAGATGGACAAAAGACCGCATGCAAAAAGCGTACGATGAAGGGCTCGTTGTGCAAAGTAAGCCCGGCACGGTTCCTGCATTGAAAAGGTATTTAGATGAGCAAGAAGGGACCCCGGTAGATGATATATGGTCAGATATTAAACCCGTCCAACCCCAGGCTGCTGAGCGTCTCGGTTACCCAACCCAGAAGCCGGAGATGCTTCTAGAAAGAATAATCGAGGCCAGAAGCAATCAGGGGGACATTGTCCTCGACCCCTTCTGTGGTTGCGGGACTACCATATCTGTTGCCGAGCGCCTTCATCGCCACTGGATAGGCATTGATATTACTCACCTCGCAATTACCCTTATCAAGCGGCGGCTGGAAGATCACTTCGCGGATGACCTTCAGCCCTATGAGGTAATCGGAGACCCCAAGGATTTGCCTGGCGCGGTTGAGCTTGCAAGCCAGGACAAGTTTCAATTCGAGTGGTGGGCTCTCGACCTGGTGGGGGCTCGACCGGCCCAGGATAAGAAGAAGGGCGCGGACACAGGCATTGATGGGTACATCTATTTCTTTGATGACGATAGCGGGAAGGCTAAACAGGTAGTAGTCCAGGTTAAGGGCGGGACTATTCACTCCAGCCACATCCGCGATCTGAAAGGCGTTGTGGAGCGGGAGAAGGCCGCTATCGGAGCCTTTGTGACTCTCAAGCCGGCGACAAAGCCCATGCGGGAGGAAGCGGCTGCGGCTGGGTTCTATGACTCTCCTCATTACGGCAAGTTTCCAAAACTGCAGATTCTGACTATTGAGGAGTTGCTGGGTGGAAAGACTTTGCAGATGCCACCCCGCCGGCAGGTAGATAAGACCTTCAAGAAGGCGGAGAAGAAGGTTAAGAAGCGAGAGGACCAGACAGGGCTATTTTAAGAAGATTGTGTGTTAGTGAATGGGTATACCATCCGACTACCTCGGAGATATACTCCGGGATTTCTATGGCACATTTGGAAGGCCTGGCGAGGGTCCACCAAAGCAATTTAACGTGGGCAAACATTTAAAGGATATGCCTGTCGATAAGGCAGAGTTAGACTTACTGGTGACGGCATTAGATGACAGGAGACTCCGCTCAGAATTCGCCAATTGCAGCCTTATCCTCGAGGACTTATTTGCACGGCTAACGAGTGAGGAAGTACTCCGTGAATTCTCAGGAATCGCTATATCACACCGTGACTTTCAACAACTGTTGGGAGGTGTACTTTGGTTTAACCTTGCCAAGGGGATTGACAGAAGGGACGCTTCAGGTATGCCGACAACACCTTTTGAAGATGCACTAGAAATGCCTAATTCTGTTAAGTTCACGATGATTGTGGAAGGCTCGTTAGTACTTCGGCTGTATGTTGCGCTTGTTTTTATGCGCGAAGGAATTCTGAATGAACTTATAAAACAAGGTATTGATTCTGGGAGTCATTGTTGTGGCCAGATTAGGGCTCTATTAAATTCGGATTACGTTCGTCATATTCGAAATGCGCTTTCACACGGTACATTCTCTGCAGGCATAGCAGGACTCGTGTTCATAGATAAGAAATATATGGTAGTTGCCACTCCGGGTTTTCTAGAATATTTAGGTGATTGTCTAATGATGATCCAGCTTCATGCATTGACAGCATGTGCGATGAATTATGCAAAGGAATAGATCATCCAGACCCATGATTAGGACAACTAATCTCCGGCGGCTCGTAGTAGCTCCACTCTATGATATACTCCGACCCGTCGAGAGGACAGTATAGCTCACCCTCCAGGTACTCAGGCACAAGATCCATCCATGAGTCCGGGTACGAGAAATCGTCGCTGAAGGCTGCGTACATCTCCGAGAGTGCCTTTATTGATCTCATCTGGCTGAGGCACACCGTGTTAGCCTGTGTGGTGTCAACACCACTATCCTTCGTGAAGTAGAGGACGGCAAAAACATTGCTGGTCACCAACAGGATTGCCACGAGTATGGAAAGAAAGATGACGGTAGTCTTTATCAACTCCCACCTCCGGTAGAATCAACCTTTTTTCTTGCTTTGCTTCTCCAGGTATTCTACCAGAAGTCTCTCTATAAGCTCAGACACAGAGATATTGTTGTCGATGCTGATATGCCTTGCTTGTTTCCAGACATCATCGCTGATATAGATATTAACCCTCTTTTTCTCGCTCATCGCTATTGCACTCCTCTCATGTACTAACTTACGTGTGTCAATGCCATTCTAACACAATAACTTAAAGTGCATCTTTGGACTTTTTTCGTTTGCCCTACTAAACCACCATCAATTTTCTTAAATACTCCTTGACGTAATAGCATACTATGGTAGTGTTAAGTTATAACATAACAACGTACAAAGAGGACCTTGAAAAGCACAGAGAGTTCCAAGAGGTCGGAGAGCCAAAGTCGGAAAGCGGGTGATGCCGCTAACGGTTCGGGGCCACTGCCGGGAAACGCGGGACATGCGCCTCAAGGAATCAAACCAAGTCAACTATGCCGAAACCGGGGAGCCACTACCACTCTATATATATTCCGGCTCCCTGTTCTTACCGGGGATGACCTCCCGGAGCTGAACGAGGCAGGTCACGAGAGAGGGGAGATTGGGATGCTGGAACTGCTGGGATTTGAAGTGGAGGAGACGGGGAAGCCCGAAGCCCCCTATATCCTTCACGGTAAGCGCGGTGCCAGATACGAGCTGGTACGGAACACGCGGGACCCCAAGTACTTACTACTGCAAGACCCGGCAGCACGGGGACGCGCCGTGTCGGTGGCAGGATATTCCATGTTCGCTGACCACGAAGGGTATCTAAGGCCAGCTTCTAAATGGCAGCCATAGAGGGAGGGGCAAATGAAAAATCTGACTCAAGAACAGCTCGACAAGATAGACCAAATCGTCGAGGAGGTTGAAAGACTGCTCCTGGATAACCCGGATAGTACCTTGAGCCATGCCTACCGTTACAAGTTGGTAGAGCTGGCGGCGTGCATGCACAACAACTACCGGGAGCAAGAGGGCGTGGAGGCGAGGATAGACCGGGTCATGGGCCTGGTCCTCGATAGCTACCTATGAAAGGAGAGGGGAGACCATGAAGAAATGTCCACGTTGCGGAGAATTCAGTATGCGGGACAAGGAGGTCTTGAACGCGCTCTCGCGACGCGACAACGAGACCCTTATCTGCTCTGCATGTGGAGAGGACGAAGCCATGTACGACTTCGTCATCAGCAGGGCTGAGGAAAGGACCGTGGGTAGCGAGGAGGAAGCCCGGGAGCTTGAGATGCACATTTACCTTGCTCGCCAGCAAGAGCAGGCCTGGCTGACTGAGGGCAAGCCGCTCAACGAGTTGTACGGCAAGCCTTATGTGCCCCTGATGGCCCGCTGACAAAGGAGGGGAGACCGTGAAACTGATGACCAAGGAGATAGAGCGGAGGATACCTGCGCTGGGAGGGCAGGCAGCGGAGGGTGATCCCATTGTCCATCTCAAGCTGTTCGACCCTTGCGGCCGCTGGACCTACTATGCCACGGAGTATGACCCCGAGCAGCGGATGCTCTACGGGTACTGCATATCCGCGTTTGGTGGGGATTACGACGAGTGGGGATATGCAAGCCTGTATGAGATTGAGGCCGTCCGCAACCGTTTCGGCCTGGGGATCGAGCGCGACCTGTGGTTTAAGCCCTGCCATATATCGGAGCTGCATAGGAAAGCAGTAGCATAGATGTTCGAGGAGGAGGTGGCTGCGTAGTGACCTACTGTCAATGGTGCAAGGAAACTCTCCATTATATCCGAGGTAAGGGATGGGTACATGAGGACGGCAATACCTATGTCACCCGGAAAGAATGGAACGAGGTCCTGGGTCGTTTCGATGAGGTGGACGATCATTGCGCCCTCCCGGTGTTCGAGGAAGCCTGGGACTCCACCCTGGACATGGAGATGGAAGACCGGCTATGTGGCGGAGGATTTGAATTGGACGATGAGGGGTAGATGCAGGATAATATATCCAGTAGAGGTTATCTATAAAGGGGGAAGAATGAGGAAATATCTTCTGGATGAAAACAAGAACGAGATTGTTGGCTTTGCTCATGTTAAGCGCCGGAAGACTGGTTTAGTGTATTACGGCATTCTGGCAGATGAGGATTTTCAATCTGAAGGCAAAGCCCGCCTTGTTGAGAAAAAAGATTTCAAGGATCAAATCCGCGGCATGGATTTGAAGGAATGGGATATCCGGCAGTTGTCGTGACCAGAAAAGCGTACGATTTGCGTCCCATTTCCCTCAACGTGCCTCAACGTAGTGTTGAAGAAATCCCAGCTAAACGGTAGACACAAGCGTCTGACCTGGGAGAAAAAACCGGGTGTAGCTGTCTCATAATCCGCGTGTCGCAGGTTCGAGTCCTGCTGGGCCCACCAAACATAAGAGCAGGTCAGAGTATGTACACTCTGACCCTGTCTTATAATGATAGATACGGTTCAGCCGTAACCACATGACGTCGAAGCATTCTTGCGGGTAAAGCACCTTTCCTTGAACGACACGCGGACACACCTGTCACCGTGTCCGGTTTGGAGCCACTCAGTGCTTAAGGACAAAAGTGCAGGCAATTGTGGTTATAATCGCCTCAACTGATTTCGAATAGACGAAGACGGTAAATCTCGTAACCACAAGATAACCACCAGAAATCCCAACAGGAGAGTAGGGAAATTACTTGCTGGATTTCTGTTGGGCAAAGCCACGGTATTGTCTGCCTGCCATTCCCAAAAAAGATGGACTGTGGCTGGAGGCTCATGGTCGGGACCTGGTTTCTAATTATCTTGTCTTGATAAAAAGACACGTGACCTTTTTCGCAGTCATAAGCCATGTTTGCAGATTTAATCTGATGACTATATAATGTTACTGTTATTAAATAATAATAACAAAGGAATGAGGTTTTATGGATATTTATATCTTCAATCCCTGGTGGAGGACGGGAGAGGTGCCCTCGAGCCTTGCAGGCAGGAAGAGAAGGGCCCTTGAGGAGCTCCTGCCCTACCTCGACCTCAGGCAAATCCTCATCCTCTACGGCTTGCGCAGGGCGGGAAAGACCACGCTTATGTTCCAGATCATCGAGGAGCTGCTGAAGAAGAGGGGCGTCTCGCCCCTGCATGTCCTCTATTTCTCGTTCGACGAGGAAAGCGAGGATATCGCCGAGATCCTCAAGACCTACGAAACCGAGGTGTTGGGAGAGAGAGTCTCCGGCGGCAGGAGCATATATCTATTCCTGGATGAGATACAGAAGCTTGAAAGCTGGCCCGATAAGGTAAAGATCGTTTACGATCTCAACCCGAACGTCAAGATCTTTCTCTCCGGCTCCGCGGCATTAAATCTCTCCAAGGGAGGCAAGGAGAGCCTGGCGGGAAGGTTTTTCGAATTCCTGATCGAGCCCTTGGACTTCGACGAGTACCTGGATTTCAAAAGCATCGACATCGACCGCAGAAGGGAAACAGTTTACGAGACGGAGATCAAGCGAAGCCTGAAAGATTTTATGATCACGGGTGGTTTCATCGAGGCGCTGGAACTCGACGATATCCGGAGGAGGAAGTACTTCCGGGAAGGGCTGCTGGAACGCGTGATCTTTCGCGATCTGCCGGAGAGCTTCTCCATCAGGTCCGCCGATCTGCTTCAGCGCTGCATGAATGTCTTCGCGGTACATCCGGGGATGATCCTCGACTACAGGAATCTCGGAAACGATCTCGGCTATGACCAGAGAACAGTCTCCGATTACGTCTCTTATCTTGAGTATGCCATGCTCGTGAGGAAGCTTTATAATTACTCCTCCAACCGCCTGAACAGTGAGAAAAAGATGCGCAAGGTCTATACGTCTAACACGGCTTTCAGTTTCGCCCTCTCAGGAGAAAGCGATTTCCTGGCGCTAGCGGAACAGTTCTTCGCGAACACGCTCAAGGCCGGGTTTTTCTGGAGATCTCCGCAAAAGGACGAGGTCGATCTGGTCCTTGCCTCGGAGGAGGGAATTGTGCCCATTGAAATAAAGATGAGGAGCGACATCAAGGCAAGAGATGCAAGGCCTCTGTTTAAGTTCATGACGAAGTACGGCATCGGCAGGGGCTTAATCATATCCGCCAACCTCGAAACGGTCTTCAGGGACGGCAACCTTAAGGTTGAAGCCATTCCTTACTGGAGGTACTGGACGATCAGGCGGAAACTCGCGGAGCGAATGCTCCCGTAACCGCAATATGACCACAAACCAGGATGCATGTCGGTGAAGGTAGAAACAGAAAGCAATATAATTTGGTTCATCTCCCAGAAGTGTGGGTAGCCGGCCTGAAAGCTCCCCGTATCTTCAGGAAGAAGTACTCCTCATCTCTATACCCATAGGCCACCCTCTTTATGACCTTGATTTTGTTGTTGATTCCCTCG
>JBFLWJ010000016.1 GCA_040757835.1 Actinomycetota bacterium | reverse complement strand
GATGTACACTCTACTCATGGGACGCCTCCTTTCGGTCGTGCCGGCCCTTTCAACCGGCATGTTTGGTTTGTCACCTAATTGTTCGGAGGCGTCCGTTCTTTATCATTCCAGGTCTTGTTTTTTGGATCCATGATGGATTTGCTTGTTCTACTGTAATACTCATCAATAATTAGTAAAACGGCATGCAGTTCTTATAACATACCGGGGTATCCAAAGAACAAGACCTGGCCGAAAAGACCTCCATCAGGTGAACTTGAGGTTTGGAAGGGTCCGCAAAGCGCAGACGAAAGAGAGAGGTCATATCCGCTAAGGCGAAAGGGACAAGGTGCCCGTTCGGAGGCGTCCTCCCAAGCCAATAGCTTTCAGCAACCCCTTCCGAAAGGGGTATGGAGAGGCTTACCCTTGACTTGGGTCTTTAAAGGTGACCCCATGTGGTTCAAGGACCGTTTATGCACAGCGTGGCCGGGAGGCCGAGAAAGCGCGCGACGTCCTCGGCTTCCTCCGCGACCAGGCCGCTGGAAGTATCGTCGAGGCGCTCGAAAGGTTTCACCTCTATGGCCAGGCGCTTGCCCCGGCGTTCGTACCTCCAGGTCCCCGCGGCGGCCCCGTCCACCAGCACCACAGGGAGGGTCTGTCCACCGTGATATACGTCCTTGCGGTGCTGATCGGAAACCAGCAGCGACCGGTCAGCGTAGCCGAGGAGGTACGTATCGAAGGCGGGCAACAGCTTTACGGTGCTTTTACGCAGCCGGGATGGGCTGAGAATCTTAGCCTTGCTCACGGGCAGCCACATGCTGACTTTCTCCACCTTCACCCCGGCGAGCTTACCCATGGCCTCCGCGCCCCGCAAGGCCTCCTTCGCCTCGGCCGCGGTCAGTCCCGACCACATAGCGAAGTCCCTGGTAGTGGCGGGGGCGAAGCAGTCGAGGTACCTCATGGCCAGCTCGGCCAGCCCGGACCCACCCGTACCTCTCGACTCCCCCCCGATCCATTCATCGCGGAGTACGTAGGTGGCTTCGCCGTTTTCGCGTTCTGGACCCATGCACAGCAGACCGGTGAGGGCAGCGTGCCGGATGAGATGGATCGGCGCCTGCGTTCTTGAGTCCAGTTCGATCCCTTCTCCTGCCAGCGCGTCCATCAATTCCCGACGCGTCAAGGGCTCCGCCCGCACCCTCAAGGCCGCGCGGATCTTATCCACCCCTGATTCTGCGAGGCTCTCGTCGAGTCCGAGCTCGGCCATCCTCCGGCTGCCTTTTGCGATCAGGGTCGGGGCAAGGGTGGAAACCAGCCACTCCACGTCGTCGGCGGCCAGGAGGTGGATCGTCCCCCGCATCGCCCAGGTGCGCACCAGGCTTCTGTCCAGGTTGATGGCCTCTTCGATCGCCCTTTTCTGAACGCCTTCCAGCCTTGCTCGCAACGCAAGGAACATGGCCGACGTCCGCTGCGCGTTTATCCCCACCAAGGATCTTACGGCCGCGGGCAGGAAAACCGTATCGCCGGATTCTCGCAGGAGTTGCCCGCCCGTCCTGAGAAAACGCGCCTGATGCACAGAGAGCTCGTCAACCATGTCCCTGCCCGCCGCGAGGGCGATCGGACTCCCGGGTCATGCAGCTATTCCCCGGCTTTACTGATCTCCTGGTCGCGCAGTTCGCGGCGGAGGATCTTGCCCACCACGCTCTTGGGCAGCTCGCTCACGAACTCGACGCTCCTGGGGATCTTGTAGGGGGCCAGGGTCTCCCGGCAGTAGGCCAGGACCTCCTCCTCGCTGAGGGTCTCGCCCTCCTTGGTGACGATGAAGGCCTTCAGGCTCTCGCCGCGGTATTCGTCCGGCACGCCGACGGCGCACGCCTCCAGGATCTTGGGGTGGTCGAAGAGCACGTTGTCGATCTCGACGGGGTAGATGTTGTAGCCGCCGGCGATTATCATGTCCTTCTTGCGGTCCACCACGGAGAGGTAGCCGTCGGCGTCGAAAAAGCCGATGTCCCCCGTGTATACCCATCCGTTTCTCAAGGCCTGGGCCGTCTCCTCCGGTTTCTTGTAGTAGCCCATCATGTTCTGGGGGCCGTGGATGATGATCTCCCCGACCTCGCCCTGGCGCAGTTCCTCCTCGCCCGTTTCTATGTCCACGATCTTGATGTCGGTATCGGAGACGGGGATACCCACGGTGCCGGGCTTGATCACGCCGCCCCAGGGGGTGACGGTAGCCACGGGTGAGGTCTCGGTCTGGCCATATACCTCGAGGATGGTGGCGCCGGTGAGCTCCTTCAGGTCCCGGATGGTGTCAGCCGCCAGGGGGGCGGCGCCGGAGAAGAAGCCCTTGATGAAGGAGAGGTCCATCTCCCTGAATTCCGGCTCGGCCAGCAGGCCCACGAAAATGGTGGGGACGCCGGGGAGGTAGTCGGGCTTGTCGCGCTTGAGAATCTCGATGACGCCAGCGGGGTCGGGCCGGGGGATCATGCAGTGTTCCCACGCCTGCCAGCAGAAGAAGTTCTGGCAGGCGGTGAAGCCGGCGGCATGGAAGACGGGAAAGGTCCCCACCAGCGATATTCCGCCGCGGTCGAGGTCCGGAAACCAGGCGGCGAACTGCTGCACGTTGCAGCTGATGTTCGCGTGGCTGAGCATGACTCCCTTGCTCACCCCGGTGGTACCGCCGGTGTAGATGATGGTGGAGAGTTCTTCCCACTTGCCTTTCTCCTCGACGGGGTCGGCGGGATGCTGTTTGATAAGGTCCTCGAAGCGCATCACCACGTCCGTGGGCTCGATCTTCCTGTACATGGCCTTGCGCACCAACGGGAAGAGCTGCTTCTTGGGGAAGCCGAGGTAGGTGTTGATCTGGCAGCCGATGATCTTCTCCACCTTGGTCTCGGGCATGATCTTTTCGATACGGGGGACGAGCAGGGTGAGGGTTATAGCCACCTTGGAGTCCGAGTCGTCCAACTGGTACTTCAGCTCACGCTCGGTGTAGAGCGGGTTGTTGAGCACTACCACCGCCCCGATGCGGAAGGCGGCCATGTTGGCGATGATCATCTGTGGGATATTGGGCATGATGGTCGCCACCTTGTCCCCCTCTTTCACGCCCAGGGCCATAAGGGCCCGGGCGAAGCGGTTGACCATGGCGTCCAGTTGCTTGTAGGTGTATTTTTTGCCCATATAGTTCAAGGCCACCTGGTCAGGGAACTCCCTCGCCGAGCGGGCGAGGCCTCCGGATACCGTGAGCTTCTCGTAATCGATGCTCCACGGTACTCCCTCGGCATAGGACTTGTGCCAGAGCTTCTCCTCCATGGTCACCCCTCCTGTATCGATGCGCGATGGACCTCTTGGGCTGTGCCCCTTACCGTAAACGAGAGGAATGCTTGCCCCGCGGCGGGACACTGCGGTCGGAGCAGGGATTAAGGGTAGATATGTTTATGTGGCCCCTCCAGTCTCTTTATATATGAGGCCCGGTGCTTAATTCAAGTCAGATTTACAGCGCCTGGGATTTTTCGGTTGCCCCGTCCCTGACGGCCTCGCGCGGTGGAAACCCCGGCCCCAGCCCCGGACGGCTTCAGGGGCCTCCCGCGAAGGGGATGCCCCATCCCCTTGAAATCCTGCCGTGCGCGCGGCGTTATACCTGGAGGGGGACGGTGTCGGAAGATAGATAGACGCTGCGAGAGTAGAAAGGTGGAGCCATGTCCCGTGGTAGGCGC
Source organism: Actinomycetota bacterium (assembly GCA_040757835.1). NCBI lineage: Bacteria > Bacillati > Actinomycetota > Actinomycetota bacterium. The sequence goes on along the minus strand of JBFLWJ010000016.1, from coordinate 74,948 downwards.
AATCTGTTCCCGGTGTTCGTCCTGGTGTTGTCCGCGGTGCTCCTGCTGGTGGCCGGAGTGCCGGCGTCCCTCGCGGCCGCCGGCCCCACCGAGGGCGACCAGGGGGGGTTCACCGTGGCCGCCGACAGCCCCAGTCCCCCGGCAAGCCCGGTCAAGCTCATATTTATCCACCACTCCTGCGGGCAGAACTGGCTGGAGGACGGTAACGGCAACCTGGGCTCCGCCCTGCGGGACAACAACTTTTTCGTGAGCGACACAAATTACGGCTGGGGGCCGGATGCCATCGGGTCCAGCACCGACATCGGCCACTGGTGGTCCTGGTTCCGGGGGCCGTCCAGTCCCGCCTATATGGCCGCCCTGTACGCCGAAAGCGGCCAGAACAGTTCCTATTCGCGCCTCGCCACGGACCCCGGGGGGGAGAACGAGATCGTCATGTTCAAGTCCTGCTACCCCAACTCGGCCATGGGTGGCAGCCCTTCCGACCCCGTTCCGCCCATAACGAGCAACCCGCTGGCGGGCAACTCCTCCCCGCTAACGGTGGCCAACGCCAAGGGCATCTACATCGATATCCTCGAGTACTTCAGAAGCCGGCCGGACAAGCTCTTCGTCGTCATCACCGCACCGCCGCTGCGAGACGCCACCTACGCGTCCAACGCCCGCGCCTTCAACGACTGGCTGGTCAACGACTGGCTGGTCGGATACTCGCTGGACAATGTCTTCGTCTTCGACTTCTACAACGTGCTCACCAGCAACGGCGGCGGCTCCTACGCCAGCGACCTGGGGTGGGAGACCGGCAACCACCACCGCTGGTGGAACGGCGCCGTCCAGCACAAGACGGATGGGGGAGGCAACACCCTGGCCTATCCAAGCGGCGACGACCACCCTAACTACGTGGGCAACCAGAAGGCCACGGTCGAGTTCGTCAGCCTGCTCAACGTGGCCTATAACCGCTTCAAGGGCAGCGCCAACGCGCCCTCCATCGCCGCTATCAACCCCACTTCGGGGTCAGCGGGAACCGTGGTCACCATCACCGGCTCCAGGTTCGGCGCCAGCCGGGGCTCTTCCTACGTCGCGCTCGGGCAGGAAATTGCCGTCGATTACCTGGAGTGGACGGACACGCGCATCCGCTGCCGGGTGCCGGCGGGCGCCCTCTCGGGGATGGTGACCGTGGTGACGCCCGATGGCGAATCGAACGGAGTGAACTTCGTGGTGGAGCTGCCCACGGTGGAGAGCGCTTTCTATTTCGCTGAAGGCTACACCGGCCCCGGTTTCCAGGAATACCTCTGCCTGCTCAACCGCGAGGACAGCGGGGCCATCGCCCAGGTCACCTACCTTTACGCCGATGGCAGCCAGCCCTTCACCAAGGATTATCCCCTGCCCCGGAACAGCCGCACCACCATCGATGTCAATGTGGAGGCGGGGGCGGGCAAGGAGGTCTCGGTGAAACTGGAATCCGACGGCATGGTCCTCGCGGAACGCCCAATCTACTTCGACTACCAGGGAAAGTGGGACGGAGGCCACGACGTCATCGGGGCCGCTGAGCCCTCGGCCTCCTGGTATTTCGCCGAGGGTTATACCGGCAGCGGCTTTGACGAATATATATGCGTGCTCAACCCCGCCGACACCGACGCCGCCCTGACCTTCCGCTTCCAGACGGAGCAGGAGGGCGAAAAGTTGAGGGAAGGCTATACCGTCCCGGCCCGTTCGCGCCGCACCTTCGCGGTGAACCAGGTCCTCGGCGCAGGGTACGAGAGCTCGCTGGCGGTCGAGTCCAGCCAGCCCGTGGTGGTCGAGCGCCCCATGTATTTCGAATATACGAGCACGGCCGCGCAGCACTGGGAGGGAGGCCACTGCGTCATGGGGGCCACGCAGCTCTCCACCCGGTTCTTCTTCGCGGAGGGCGCGACCCGCTCCGGGTTCGAGTCGTGGCTCACCCTGCAGAACCCCCACGACCACGCCATCGTCATCACCGCTGCGTATCAGCTGGGGCAGGGACAGGGTGGCCAGCAGGACCGCACCTACCGCGTCGCGGCAGGTTCGCGCCACACCGTGTTCGTCCGCGACGAGGTGGGCGTGGACAAGGACGTATCGGTGGCGCTCACCTCCAGCGAGACCTTCCTGGCGGAGCGGCCCATATATTTCGCCTATAACTACGGGGGGCTGGCGGCGGAGGGGGGGCATTGCGTGGTCGGGGCCTTCGCTCCGGCGCCGGAGTGGCTGCTGGCGGAGGGATACACCGGCCATGGTTTCCACCAGTGGCTGTGCCTTCAGAACCCCGGGGACACCAGCGCCGCGGTGGAGGTGACCTATTATACCCAGGAGGCGGGGGAGCTGCCGGCGAGGACGGTAGGCGTCCCCGCGCGCACGCGCGTCACCCTCATGGTCAACGAGAACGCCGGTGCCGGTTTCCAGTTGTCCACGCGCGTACGGGTGGTGTCCGGCCCGGACGTCGTGGTGGAGCGGCCCATGTACTTCGTGTATGGGGGCGCGTGGGACGGGGGGCACTCCGTAGTGGGGTTTGTTCCCGGGCCGTGAGGCGTCCGGGCATGGGTGCTTGTCCGGCCCGAGCCTCCAGGTAACGGTCCCGCTCGCAAAGCCTCACGGAGACCGACCTGGTAGTTCTCGGGCAAGTGGCAGCGCAGACGGGTGGGGCCCGGACGGCGCGACGGCCCGGGAGGCGGTTTATATATGGGCGACACCCGGGCGGGATCGCCGTTCTCCAGCCATCTGCATGCACGTCTCTCTGCCCCACATCGACCGGCCTGGTGATTCCCCGGGCTGGTGGCAGCGCAGACGGGCGGGGCCCGGGCGACGCGACGGCCCGTGAGGCTGCTCATATACGGGCGACACCCGGGCTGGCTCGGCGCTCTCCAGCCACCTGCATGCACGTCTCTCCGCCCCACATTGCCCGACCTGGTAGTTCCCCGGGAAAGTGGCAGCGCAGCTGGCTTGGAGCAAGGGAGGCGCTTCCATTATTATAGACGTTGAGCCTGCCGTGACCTCCCCGTTACCGGAAGGAACGCGTACATGGGGGATGTGAGGGGACACAGCCTTATCCGTGGCCTGGAGGAACTGAGACCCGGCGACCATCTCTGCTGCATCTATCAGTCGGAGGATGAGCACCGTGCCCTGGTCACTTCCTTTTTGCGGCACGGACTCGAGCGGGGAGAGAAGGTCATCTATATCGTAGACAACCACACCGCGGAGGAGGTGCTGGGATACCTGGAGCGCGTGGGGATAGAGACCTCCCCCTTCCTGGACAGCGGGCAGCTCACCGTTCTGACGGTTGATGATGCCTATATGAAGGACGGTGTCTTCGACCCGGACGGCATGATCGCGATGCTGCGGGAGGAGACGGACAAGGCCGCGTCGCAAGGATACGCGGTCCTCCGGGTGACGGGCGAGATGACCTGGGCTCTGCGGGGTCTGCCTGGCTCGGAGAGGCTCATCGAATACGAGGCCAAGCTCAACCACTTCTTCCCAAGTAGCCGCTGCATGGCGATATGCCAGTACGACCGGCGGCGTTTCAACCCGGAGCTGCTCCTGGACGTCTTGTCCACCCACCCTATCGCCGTCATCGGCAGCGAGGTCTTCGAGAACTTCTACTACGTCCCTCCGGAGCAGTTCATCGGCGGCGATCCCTACCGGGCGGTGCTGGAGAACAGGATACTCAATCTTTCGGCCCGGCATGCCTCCAGGTCGGCCCTGGAGGAGAGCGAGAGAAAATACCGCACCATAGTAGACAACGCCCAGGAAGGCATATGGGTCATAGACGGCGATATGAGAACGACGTTCGTCAACCGGCGCATGGCCGACATGCTGGGGTACTCGGAGGGGGAGATGCTCGGTCGCCCGATACTCGATTTCGTGGACGATGGCGGCAGGACCGAGATCGAGCGGAGCATGGGTGGCGGCGATCGGGGCACGAGCAGGCAGTATGAGGTCGAGTTCTTGCGCAAGGACGGCTCGCGCATCTTCACGAACGTGGCAGCGTCCCCGCTCACCGATGACGCGGGCACGGCGGCCGGCGCGCTGGCCATGGTCTCGGACATAACCGAGCGCAAGCGCGCCGAGGATGAGGTCAGGGAGAGCGAGGGGCGCCTCAAGGCCATTGCCGATGCGTCGGGCGACTTTATCATCATGCTGGATACCGACCACAGGATCCGCTTTATCAACCGGGTAGAACAGGGTATCGACCCCGATGCGCTCATCGGGACCCCGCTCTATGAAATGGTCGACGAGGAAGACCGGGACCGTGTAAGAACCCACCTGAACCGGGCCCTCTTCGATAACCGCCGGCAGGAATACGAGACGGTCTTCCACCGTCCGGACGGAGCCGATATCTACTACAGCTCGGTCGCTGTGCCCCTCGTGGTCGGGGAAGAGGTCATCGGTATAGTCGTCAACTCACGGGATATCACCGAGCGCAAGCAGGCGGAGGAGGCAGTGCGTGAGAGCGAGGAGAAGTTCCGCAGCATCGTGGAGCAGTCCACCGACGGCATCGTGCTCGTGGACGGGGAGGGGACCGTCATCGAGTGGAACAGCGCCATGGAGGACATCTCGGGGTTGCGGCGGGAGCAAGCCATTGGAAAAGCGCTCTGGGAGGTGCAGTACCTCACCCTTCTACCGGAGCAGCGCGACCCGCGGGCCTACGGGGAGCTGAAGGAAATGGTCCTCGGCCCCCTGGAGAAGGGCTTCGAGTCCTGGTTTGGAGAGACCATCGAGAGGGAGATGCTCTCCCCGGAAGGCGAGAGGCGCATCATCCAGACCGCTTCCTTTCCCATACGTTCCCGCGAGGGCATGATGGTGGGGAACATCACCCGGGACATCACCAGGCGGGTGCAGGTAGAGAACGACCTGGCCTACGAGGTGGAGGTGAACCGGGCTATCGCCGAGATGTCCTCGGCATTGCTCGCCCAGGTATCCATAGAAGAGGTGTCCTACGTGGTCCTGGAGAACTCGAAGCGCTTGACCGGCAGCAGATACGGTTACGTGGGATACATAGAGGCAGATACCGGCCACCTTATCTCCCCCACCCTGAGCCGCGATATATGGGAACAGTGCGATGTCGAGGACAAGAACATCGTCTTCTCGAAGTTCGGGGGCCTGTGGGGATGGGTCCTTGAAAACCGGGAGCCGCTGCTCACCAACGCTCCAGGCGAGGACCCGAGGTCGACCGGAGTGCCGGCGGGACATATACCTATAGAGCGGTTCGTCTCTGTCCCGGCGCTACTGGGGGGTGCGCTGGTGGGGCAGATAGCCCTCGCCAACTCAGACCGCGATTACACCCGGAAGGACATTGAGGTGTTAAACCGGCTCGCGGACCTCTATGCCATGGCCGTTCTGCGCATGTGGTCCGAGGACGAGCTGTCGGAATACCGCGAGCACCTGGAGGAGCTGGTGAGGGAGCGTACCCAGGAGCTGGAAAGGACCAACCGCCAGTTGCAGGAGGAGATCACGGAACGCAGAAAGAACCAGGATGAACTGCGCGCCACCGCGGAGCAGCTCCGTGCGCTGTCCGCACGCGTGGAATCGGTGCGCGAGGAGGAGAGGCGCCATGTGGCGCGTGAGGTCCACGATACGCTGGGACAGAGCCTCACCGGGCTCAAGATCAACCTCTCCCTCCTCGGCAGGAAGCTCGCCGGCAGCGAGGAGGTGGACGAGATATCCTACATGTCCGACCTGATCGATGCCACCATCCAGTCGGTACGGGAGATATCCACGCAGTTGAGGCCCGGGGTCATAGACGACCTGGGGCTTGCCGCCGCCCTCGACTGGCAACTGAAACGCTTCGAGGAAATGACCGGGTTGAAATGCTCCTTCGTATCCAGGACGGAAGACGAGTCCATGGACAAGGACCTGGCCATCACCCTTTTCCGGATCGCGCAGGAGGCACTGACCAACATCGCCAGGCACGCCGGCGCCGGCCAGGTGGAAGTGCTCCTGGCACAGGAGCCGCAGGAGATCGTGCTGCGGATCAAGGACGACGGCAGGGGGATCAGCCGGCAGGAAGTGGAAGACAGGGGGTCCCTCGGCATCCTGGGTATGCGGGAGCGCGCCCACATCTACGGAGGAGAGGTCGAGATCAGCGGCGGGGAGAGAGAGGGGACCACCGTGGTGGTGAGGATACCCTTGGGCGGCGATGACCGGGCCGGAGGTACACCACAAGAGGAGGGCGGCTATCGGTGAGAGTACTGATCGTTGACGACCATCCAGTGGTCAGGAAGGGGCTGCTGCAGATCCTGGCGGATGAGCCGGATGTCACGGTCGCGGTGGAGGCCGAGTCCGCCACCCGCATGCTCGAGCTGGTGGGGGAGGAGCACTGGGACATAGTGATCCTGGACATAACCCTGCCCGACCGCAGCGGCCTGGAGGCGCTCAAGGACCTGAAGGCGATGAAGCCGGCGCTGCCAGTGCTCATACTCTCCATGCACCCCGAGGACCAGTATGCGATGCGGGTGCTCAAGGCTGGAGCCTCAGGTTACATGAACAAGGACAGCGCCTCCGAGGAACTGGTCAACGCCATGAGAAAGGTATTGGGAGGGGGAAAGTACGTTAGCCCGTCCATGGCCGAAAAGCTGGCCACCGCCATCGGCAGCGACTACGAGAGACCGGCGCACGAGAACCTGTCCGACCGCGAGTTCCAGGTGATGTGCTTGATCGCGTCGGGCAGGCGCCTCAAGGAAGTGGCCGAAGAGCTTTGCCTCAGCGTGAAGACCGTCAGCACATACCGCGCGCGCGTGCTGGAGAAGATGGGAATGGAAAACAACGCCGAGATGACCTATTACGCCATCAAGAACGGACTCATCGACTGAGGAAAAGCCCTTCCCGGCACTCATTCTGTAGGAAAAATACTTACAGGCATAGATAACCTTATCCCACGCCCCGAGGAGAACGTCGCTGATACCCCCCGGGCTCATGGGCATATAAGCTCATGCCTAGGATACAGGGATCCGTATGCAAGGGGTGCGAGATGAGGCATAGGTCTGAGTTGGGCACGCTTCTTTCCAGCGCGGGAACGGTCTGTCCCCTATGCGGCACGAGGCTGGTAAGGGGAGCCCTGTTCTGCTCCCGGTGTGGGCGTTCCGGACGGCTGCACATCGATCCTGAGGGGACGAGAGAGGTTAGGAGAGAGGTATATATCCCCCGCCAACTCGCCCGGTGAAGCCGCGCCCCTTGCGGGTCCCTTTAGACCTGTCCGACTGCCCCGGGCAGGAACGGAAATGGTGACGAGGGACGATTGACCCCTGGACTCCGGAGGTATAAAGAAACATGGAGAGAAAAGGCTTGAGCGCGACCGAGATCGACCTCCTGGAACGTATCAACTCCGGCGATGACGCGGAGGCGATGCAGAGCTTCTTCGACCGCTACCAGGACCTGCTGCACCGTTTCGCCCACAAGTACCACTCCGAGCGGCTACCCTACGAGGATGCCTATCAGCTGGCGGCCCTGGGGCTGATGAAGGCGTTGCGGCGGTTCGATCCCGGCAGGGGGGTCTCCTTCATCACCTTTGCCTATCCGACCATGGAGGGCGAGCTGAAGAAGCATTACCGCGACCACCTGGAGATCATCCGCCTGCCCAGGCCCCTGCGCGACCTCAGGCAGCGCATCAACTCCGAGACCCGCCGCTTCATGGACGAGGAAGGCAGGGAGCCAGATATCGCAAGGTTAGCGAAGCGGCTGGGTGTCAGCGAAGAGGACATCATAGAAGCCCTGGCGGCCCAGCACTATACCAACGTCTTCTCCCTGGACAGCACCATGGGGGACGGCCAGGAAGAGGCCCCGCTGAGCCTCTTCATCGGCGCCTGCGACCCCGCATTCGAGGAGGTCGAAAAGGAGCTGGACATCGAAAAAGCACTGGCCAGCCTCCCCCCACGCCACCACCAGGTCATGGACCTCCGGCTGAACAAGGGATGGACGCAGACGAAGATCGCCCGCGAACTGAAGATATCCCAGATGCACGTCTCCCGCATCATCAGGGAATCAGTGAGCATGCTGCAGGGCAGGTGCTCCCTGCAGGAGGAGTCCGCCTGAGCGCGAAGCCCTATCCGGCTGCCGCGACTACCTCTCCCGTCTCCTTGTCGACCACGTACGTGCCGAACGGTATCTCGGCGCCGTCTTCGTCCACCTCGAAGAGGTAGACGAACCAGGTGTCGCCCTGATCCTCGATCTCGTAATCGGGCAGGTCGGTCTCCATGTACCAGTCCCAGATCTCGTCTTCCTCCATGATCAGGGTGAGGACCTCGTCCTCCGTGTCAACAGGCAGTTCGACCAGCCCGGTATCGTAGTCCCCGTCCGTCGTACCGTCGTCCATCATGCCGCTGTCTTCGATGTCGCTGAAGTCGAAGCCCATATCGATGAGGGTGTCCTCGGAGAGATACCATTTGCCGCCGATCTTGACCAGCTCGAAAGCGTCCATATCCGCGTCGGCGGCGTCCTGGCTGACCTTATCGCCGTATTCGTCGGTATAGGACATGGTGCCCTCGACGATGGTCACCTCGGCCGTGTCCCCGTCTATCTCGCTCTCCATCTTCTCGATATCGATCTTCAGGTCCTCGGGGAAGTAGTCGAAGAAGTATTCCTCCATGAGGTCGATATAGTCGTCGCCCAGCGCTTCCTTGATGCCGTCCACGAACTCGGGCGGCATGGTCCCCAGCAGCATCTTGGCGTCCTGCTTCTCCAGGGATTCGAAGAAGTCCTCCACTATCTGCTCCGGGCTCCCGGCTGCTGTGCCACCTCCGCCGTCCTCATCGCCGACGAACCACTTCGGGCCCACCGCGAAGCCGAGCAGCAGCACTACGATGACTCCTCCCACCACCAGCGTACCCAGTATCCCTAATACCCAGGGCATGGACGATTTCTTCGGGGGCTGTGGGCCGTACTGCACCGGCGGCGCACCGGTACCCATGGGAGGGGTGGCGCCTCCAGCCGGAGGCGGCGGGGGCGGCGGTTCATAGGATGGCGGTGATGGAGGAGGAGGAGGTGGCGGCGGTGGTCCCTGCGGCACTGCCGCTGCCGCCGCCGCGCCCGCCGCAGCCGAAGCGCCGGCTCCACAGAAACCGCAAAATTCGCTGTCGTCCGGGATCTCTTTACCGCAATTCTCGCAGAACATAAGCTTGCTCCTTCTTCAAAGGTCCAGCCGCCGCTATGGCCGCCGCCGCGAGGCGCGCGCCCTCCGTATCATTATTCCCTCCGGTGGGGCTACTATCCTTTTACGGCCTTTATCCGGGCGGCGGGACGCGGGCGCCACCGTTTGTGGCGCGGCATCATTGGTACTAGAGTATGTATAGCGGTTTCGGGTGCCTGACGAAAGGGGGAGGATCATGGGAATAACAGAGGATACGGCCTGGCTCGACGCCACCGCCCTGGCTGAACTGGTACGCTCCGGACAGGTCAAGCCCATCGAGCTGGTGGACGGGGCCATCGCACGCATCGAGAGCCTGAACCCCCAGCTCAACGCGGTCATTACTCCCATGTACGAGCTGGCGCGAGAAGCGGCTTCGAGGGATATCCCTCCAGGCCCCTTCGCTGGTGTGCCCTTCCTGCTCAAGGACCTCATGGCCTCCTGCAGCGGCGTGCGCATGTGCTGGGGTTCGGCTTTCGCCCGTGACCTGGTACCCGGATTCGACAGCGAACTGGTGGTGCGGCAGAAGAAAGCCGGCCTGATCATCCTGGGCAAGACCAACTCCCCCGAGTTCGGTATCCTGCCCACCACCGAGCCACACCTCTTCGGCCCCTCCCGCAATCCCTGGAACACCGGCGTGACCACGGGGGGGTCCAGCGGCGGCTCGGCCGCGGCGGTGGCTTCCGGCATGGTGCCCATGGCCCATGCAAATGATGGCGGCGGGTCCATCCGCATCCCCGCCTCTTGCTGCGGCATCTTCGGGCTCAAACCCACCCGGGCGCGCAATCCCATGGGCCCCGCGCTGGGAGATGCCCTGAACGGGCTCATCGTCGAGCATGCCGTAACCCGCTCGGTGCGGGACAGCGCCGCCCTTCTCGACGCCACCTCCGGCCCCGACCTGGGCGACCCATACTGGGCGCCGCCGCCCGCGCGTCCATTCCTGGCTGAGGTCGGGGCGGACCCCGGCCGGTTGCGCATCGCCTTCACCAGCGAGGCGGAGGGGGCGGTAACTCACGAGGACTGCGTCAAGGCGGTGGAGGACGCGGCTATGCTCTGCTCCGAGCTGGGGCACGAGGTGGAAGAGAGGCCGCTGCGGGTGAGCGTGGAGGAGTTGACCCCGTTGTTCATGACCCTGTGGTCGACGGGGCAGGCATGGATGGCCGACACCCTGGCCGCGCTCACCGGGCGGGCCCCCACCGCGGATGATTTCGAGCCGCTCACCTGGGCCCTGATCGAGATGGGTCGAGGGGTCAGCGCCTCCAGTTACCTGCAGGCAGTGAGCGGCCTGCAGGGGGTTACGCGCGATATCGCCAGGCAGGTGGACGCCTACGACCTCTACCTGACACCTACCCTCGCCGAGCCGCCACTTCCCCTCGGGACCTTCGAGTCGCCGCCTGAAAACCCCCTCTACGGCATCGTCCGGGCGGCGAGCTTCGTCCCCTTCACCCCCATATGCAACATCACCGGGCTACCCGCCATGAGCGTGCCGCTGTACTGGAACGCGGACGGACTGCCCATAGGGGTGCATTTCATAGCCAGGTTCGGCGACGAAGCGACTCTGTTCAGGTTGGCGGCTCAACTCGAGGCGGCACGTCCCTGGCAGGGGCGGCGCCCGCCGGTTGGCGCCTGAACAGCGAGGCCCGGAAGTTACTTACCATACATATTAATGTCAAAGATATGTGCGTCGATATAAGAATATACGCCTGCACTTAGAGTATGCGGCCGGCGCGCAAGGTGGGGAAGTCCGAGCGCCCCCAGAGGCCTGGACCTCGGGTGCGCCACTCGGGGTTGTCATGGATTTTACGGGAGGTCGGGGATGTATTGCAGCGATTGCGGCATGCCGAGGGGCATAGGCAAGGCCAACGACTGGAAGCCCAGCGGGATCATCGTGAGCAAGTACGAGCAGGACCTGCGGGGCATATTCTACGATGTCGGTGAACTCGATCACCTGTTCATCTCCCTCTCCGAGACCATCGGTTACGATGTGACCCGCCTGGTGGTCGAGGGAAAGCGCAAGGACTCGGCACACTATACCCGCGGCCTGCTGCGCAGCATCGAGAAGTCGGGAGCGGCGCTCCCCGAACCGGAAGAGTTCTTCCGCATCATGGCCGCGAATTTCGCCGTACCTGGGTTCGGCAAGGTCAATATCATCTCTTACCGGGAAGACGAGGGCATCGTCATGGATATGGAATGCGTCTACAGTGTGCCCATGGCCCAGGGCCAGGCGGCCGGGGTCTTCGAGGCCGTCGTCAACCGCAGGGGGGATGTTAACTGGGAGGGCGACGCGCGGCATGGAAGGGTCACGGTAGCGGTGCGGGAGGGCGAACCGGAGCTGGAGCGGCGCATCGCGTCCGAGGTGGAAGCGGCTGAGCCCCTGGCCGAGGACGGAGACCGGGAATACGAGCTCTGCGCGCGATGCTCCGTGCCCCTGGAGCTGGGCCGCTGCTTCAGTTGGGAGGTGGAGAAGGCATCGATAACGGAACGCCGTTCCGGCCGCAGGTTCATCTTCGACAACACCCGCGGCATCGCGGCGGTGATGCGCGTGCTGGTGGAGGAACTGGGAGAGGACGTGGAACGGACCCTGGCCGAGATATCGCGGGTCTATGCACGGGACTACTACCAGGCGCTGGGCGGAGGATTTTCCATGAAGGAGGAGTTCGCGCGCCTTGCCCTGTGGGGTTGGGGCCTGCCGCGCGATGCGGGCGGAAGCGGCGAGGGCTACAGCCTGGAGATCGTCAACCCGTTCTACGAGCCGGTCATGGCGGGCAGGATATGGGGGCTCGCGGAGGCGGCCAGCGGCAAGGCCCTTGGCCTCGCTTCGCTCCACCAGGACGGAGGTATTTCTTACCTGGAACTTTCCGCGGCCTGAGGGAAACATCGGAGGGCCTTAAGGGAGACGCGGTCCACGCCCTGTCAACGGTTGGAGCGGGCAAACGGCCTTCATGCAGTGACGTATCTCAGGATATCTTGAAGTTGGCTACCATCTCCTGCAGCTTGTTGGCGATCTCCGAGAGCCTCTCGGCCGTACCGGTGAGCTCCGTGGTCACCGCGGTCTGTTCCTCGGAGGAGGCCCCTATCTCTTCGTAAGCCTGCGCGGTGGCTTCGACCTGGTCCTTCATGGCGTTCAGCGAATCCGCCAGCCTTTCGCTCTCGTCGAGTTCGCGCGAGGAGGCCTCGGCTATGGACCCCACCATCCTGGCCATGCGGTTCACCACGTCCGAGATGGAAAGGAGCGAGGTGTCGGTGCGCTCCACCGTCTCCATGCCTACGAACATACCCATGGTCCCCTTCTCCATGAGGCCCTTCGCCGTCTCCACGTCGTCCTGTATGGCCCTCACCAGCTCGTGGATACGCTGCGCTGAACCGGCCGCTTCCTGGGCCAGTTTCTTGACCTCGTCCGCGACCACCGCGAAGCCCTTCCCGAACTCTGGCACCCTCGCCGCTTCGATAGCGGCGTTCAGGGCCAGGAGGTTGGTCTGGTCCGCGATTCGGGTGATGATATCCACGATGGTGCCGATCTTCTGGGAACTCTCCCCTAGAGATATCACGGCCTCCATCGATTCCTCCAGGATGTCCTTGAACTCGGAGATCTTCTCCACGGCGTCGTGCGCGTACTCCCTCCCCTCCATCACCAGCCTCTCGGCGTCCTGGCCGATCTCGTAGCTCTGGCTGGCCTTGGCGTGGGACATGGATATCGTCTCCGCCACGCTGCCCATTATCTCCTCGACGTTCTTGATCTGTTCCACCTCGTGTTCTATCTGCCCCGAGAGGTCCTGCACCAGGGCGTTCAACTCCTCGATGGCCGCCATGATCTGTTCGGAGACGGCGACGATGCTGTCGGCGCCCTCGCTGACCTCGCCGGAGGTCTGCCGCAGCTCGCCGCTGATATGGCGGAGAGAGGAGAGCATCTCGGAATAGGAACTCGAGAGCTCGCCGAAATCGTCCAGGGAGTCCACGGGGACCTCGACGGCCAGGTTCCCGGTGGCCACTACGCGGGATGTCTTGACCAGGCGCTTTATGGGGTCCGCGATATTATGGGACAGGAGCAGGGTGAGGTAGATCGCGACACACGCCCCCAGGAGCAGGAGCAGCAGCATGGTCGGGGTCAGGCTCCACAGGGCGTGAAAGGGTATCTGGGTCAGGTCGACGCGCAACAGCACCCAGCCTTCGTTGAGCTCGAGGGGGGCCGCGGTGACGAGGTATTCGCGGTTGCCGACCTGCTCGAACCCGCTGAAGACGGCATCTTCCGTGCCCGCCATGCTGGCGGTAAGTTCCTCCCAGGTGTCATCGCCCACCGTGCCCCGCGAAAAAGAGAAGACCTCCCTGCCCCTCTCGTCGTAGACCGCGAGCCTCTCGTCGTCGCTCAAGGCCAGCTCGGACGAGATCCCCTGGAGGTCCTCCCGGGGTGCGCCCTCGTCCAGGAGGGTATCCAGCTCGATGGAGAGCAGGCGCACGTTGTCCCGGCCCCGCTCTTCCAGGTCCTCCTTGAGCATGTCGCTGGAGATGTAGGAGGAAGCGATCCAGGTGATACCGAGCGCCAGCACCAGGATGAGCAGCGAGAAGGCCCCCAGCTTCCAGACGGTCCCCGGCGCGGAATAAAAACCGAAGCCGCCGCAATCAGCCAGGAAGATCCGGAGCACGGGGCGCATCTCGCGCTGGGAGATGAAGAGGGTGACGAAGAAGTCGGTGACTGCCAGCACCACTCCCAGCGAGATATAGGCGACGGACATGTAGGGGGTGAAATCGGCCATGCCGCCGAAGGCGAGGACGCCGAGGGTGATGCTGAGAAAGATGGCCGCGGAGTTGATGGCGGCATGCTCGTAGCTCGACCTGTAGAGGGTCCTCTGCAGGCCCACCGCGAGTCCACGGTCGGACTGTGAGTGCGGGTCCCTTTCAGTCACGTACCAGGAATCGAGGCGGCGCACGAGGCGGCGCTGCCTGGCCAGGTAGGCGATGGCGAAGACGGCGATGAGGGGTATCACCACCGCCACCAGGGCGTAGACGAAGACCAGGTACTGGTGGGCGGTGAACCCGAATATGGTCAGGGAGAAGAGGGCGAGCACGACGACGGGTATGGTTATGACCGAGAGGGATGACTTTACGAGCAGCCTCCGGGAGGCGTCATACAACGCTTTCTCGAACTCTCTGCTTCCGTACCGCAAGGAGGCTCCTCTTTGTAAAGGCCCAGGACAGTATCGTTATCTCTAATCGACCTCACCCAGATAAGGCTTGAATATGGTGCCGCTGTCGCTTTCGCGATGCAGCCGGTTGAACCGCCTATGTTACGCTGTCGTCCCTTCGCATGCGTGCCAGGCCTAGCCGATCGGAATCGGCTAGGCCTGGCACCGCCGCGTCACCCTCCGGGTGCCGCTGTCACTTTCGCGATGCATACTATCGGACGTTTGCTATAATCAGAGGCAAATGTTAGAGGTAGATGAACGGGTTGGGAGGAGCGAGCGCTTCCGGCGCATCAAGGGCGAACTCATGGGCTCGCCTGTGCACCTTTGCCCCGAAAGAGCGCTGCTGGTCACGGATTACTTCAAGAAACACGATGATCCCACCGACCCCATGCCGGTCCGCAAGGCGAAACTACTGAAGTACATACTCGCGAACAAGTCCGTGCGTATCTACGCGGATGAGCTCATCGTCGGCAACGTGGGCTCGTACCGCATATCCGCCATCACCCAGCCGGAGCTGGCGGGGGTCTTCATGAGCGAGGACCTGCTGTGGATAGAGCGCCGGAAGACCACCCCACTGCTCATCACCTGGTCCGACCGGCTCAGGCTCCTCTTGAAGGTGATACCCTACTGGCTCTTCCGCAACATGAACGTGCGCGCCTTCAGGGACCGCTTGCACCTCCTGCGCTACGTGAGCGAGCAACTGCGCCCCACCTACTACCTCATCAACGAGGCCGGGGGGATCGGCCACTTCCTCCCCGGCTACGACAGGATGATCCAGCTGGGCGTGGAGGGCTACCTGGAACTCATGCGCGGCAAGGAGGGACCGCTCTACGAGGCGGCGCGTACAGCCTGCGAAGGGTTGTTGGTCTTCGCGGGGCGCCTGGCCGATGAGGCGGAGAGGCTGGCGCGGACGGAGGAGAATGCCGTCCGTAGAGCCGAACTCGTGGACATAGCCGCGGTGTGCCGCAAGGTCCCGGCCCGTCCCGCGGAGGGCCTGCAGGAAGCCCTGCAGTCCATGTGGTTGACCCATCTCGCGGTGAACCTGGAGAGCCTCAATTCCGCCGTTTCGTTCGGCCGTATCGACCAGTACCTCTATCCCTACTACGAAAAGGACATGGCGGAGGGGCGCCTGACGCGTGAAGAGGCGAAGGACCTCCTGCTCTCCTTCACCGCCAAGGCCGCCGAGCACGTCTTCCTCCTCTCGGAGCGGATAAGCCAGTTTCACGGCGGCTACCTGGTGGTGCAGGCGGCCATCGTGGGCGGCATGGACCGCCAGGGCGACGACGCCACCAACGACCTTACTTACATCTTCCTCGACGTCATGGAGGAAGCCGGCTTGAGGGATCCCAACTACCAGGCACGCGTGCATGCGGGTTCGCCCGACGAGTACCTGTTGCGCGTGGCCGATGTCGCCCGTAAGGGCAACGGCATGCCTGCCGTCTTCGGCGACGAGGCGTCCGTGGCTTCCCTGGTCTACCACGGTTATCCGGTTGAGGAGGCCCGCAACTACGGCGTGGTGGGGTGTGTCGAGCTCGCCCTCCCCGGCAACAGCTTCTTCTCCACCGACGCCGGCCTGTTCAACCTGCCCATGTGCCTGGAGCTGGCCCTGAACAGGGGACGGCGCTTCGGCGGGCGCTTCAGGGTGGGGGCGAGGACTGCTGACCCCGCGACTTTCCGGGACATGGATGACGTGGTCAGGGCCTTCCGGGCGCAGGTTGAGCACATGGTGGAGAAGATGGTCGGCGACTTCCGCGTGGTCGAGACGGGGAACCGCGACTTCAATCCCACGCCGCTCTCTTCCATGCTCGTCGAGGGGTGCCTGGAGTCCGGCCGAGACCTCACCGAGGGCGGCGCCAAGTTCAACTCCAGCGGCATCCAGGGAGTCGGGATAGCCGACGTCGCGGATTCCCTCTACGCCCTCGAAGAGCTGGTGTTCTCACGGGGGAAATACCGGCTGGACGAGGTCGTCGCGGCCCTGGAGGCGGATTTCGCCGGCCACGGACGCCTGCAGGCGGAATTGCGGGGCTGTGCGAAATACGGCAACGACGACCCCGCCGTGGACTCGTATGCGGACCTGGTGGCGCACATCTTCCACGACGCTCTCTCCGCTTACCGCAACACCCGGGGCGGGCCATACGTGCCGGGCTTCTATTCCGTCACCTGTCACGTCGCCTTCGGCCGCAGGGTAGGGGCCCTGCCCAGCGGGAGGAACGCCGGCAGGCCCCTGGCGTCCAGCCTGAGCCCGGCCAACGGCTGCGACCGCCTCGGCCCCACCGCCCTCCTGCACTCGGTGACGAGGGTCGACTCCAGGCTCATGCCCAACGGCTGTGCCGTCAACCTGCGCTTCGATCCCCGCAACCTCGCGGGGGAGGAGGGTCCGGCAAACCTGGCGGCGCTGATGCGGGCATATTTCGCCCAGGGCGGCATGCAGGTGCAGTTCAACATCATCGACCCGGAGGTGCTGGAGGACGCGAGACGCCATCCCGGCAAGTACCCGGGACTGGTGGTGAGGGTGGCCGGTTACTGCGCCTACTTCGACGACCTGCCCGAGGCGGCTAAGGACGAGATCATCTCCCGCACCATCCACTCCGTCTGACTCACCCCGCCGGCGCGGTGAAGAAGAAGGTGGCGCCCTTCCCGGGCTCGGACTCCACCCATACCCTGCCCCCCCAACCTTCAACGGCTCTCTTCACCGTGGAGAGCCCTATGCCCAGTCCCGGGGTCCCGGCGGTGCTGAAGCGCTTGAAGGGCTGGAATATCTCCTCCATGGCCTCCCGGTCCAGGCCCGGGCCGTTGTCACGCACGTAAAAGGCCACCGCTCCCGCAGCCGCCCGGGAACCCACCTCTATACGGGGGCACCGCGTCCCGGCGAGGTATTTGACTGCGTTGTTGACCAGGTTGGTAAAGACCTGGCGCAACTTGTACTGGTCCACCCTTATGGCCGGGAATTCCTCTCCCAGGACGATCTCTATGCCCCCGTCCTCGATCTCGCTCTCGTGCTCGAAGAGCACGTCGCTCAGGATGTCCAGGGGTTCGACCCTGGTCACGGTGCCCGCTGCCTGGCCCGCCTGCGCGTATCCCAGCAACGACTCCGTGAGCTCGTCCATGCGCCTCGCCGCCGAGATGATGCTCTTCAGGTAAGCTTCCGTCTCTTCCACCGAGTTTCCCTCGGCGCGCATCAACTGTGCATACCCCTCGATGAGGGCCAGGGGGGTGCGCAGGTCGTGGGAGACCGTTGAGGCGAAGGAGTCCAGTTCCTGGTTCCTGGCCCGCAGCTCCTCCTCCATCAGCTTACGCTCGTTGATGTCGCGCGAGTTTACTATGAAGCCGCCCACCGCGGGATCCTCCAGCAGGTTGGTGATGATGGCCTCGTGCCAGTGGTAGGTGCCGTCCGCGTGCCTGAAACGCCTCTCCGCGGCGAGGCTTTTCCCCGGGTTGCCCATGATGAAGTCGTGGTCTTTTCGGGCACCCTCCACGTCATCGGGATGAAGGAAGCTGAGCATGGACTTGCCGTACACTTCCTCCCAACCATAGCCGGTGATGCGGGCGGCCGAAGGGCTGCCCCAGACGAAACGGAAGTCGCGGTCGAGGACGGAGATCATGTCCGCGGCGTTGCGGATGAGGGAACGGTAGTAGCTCTCGCTGCGCTGCAGCTTCTGCTCGACGGCTTTACGGTCGCTTATGTCCCTGGCGGTGAGGACCATACCTGATACGGCGGGATTGTCGGTGAGGTTGATGCCTTGCGCTTCGATGCTACGCCACGAACCGTCCGCATGGCGGTAGCGTAACTCCATCCTGATGGCCCGTCCGGGCGTGACCACGCCCACGGTGAAGGAGATAAGAAACTTGTCGAAGTCGTCTGGATGGATGTACTCGAAAGCATTGGCCCCGGTCAGTTTCTCGCGGCTGTACCCGGTTATCCTCTCCACCGAGGGGCTCACGTACTGTACCACACCGTCCTGGCCCAGGATGAGCAGGATGTCATTGGAGTTCTCGAGCACGACGTTCAAGGCCTCCATCCCTTTCTCGAGGGCCTTCTTGATGCGGTGCAACTCGTTCTCTGACCGCTCGAGTTCGCTAACGCGGAGGCGCAGCGCCTCCACTTCCTCGCCTGGACCTTCCCCCTCTTTTTTCTCGTTCATATCTCTCCTATGAGATCGCAGGGGCCGCGGGCGGGCCGCCGGGCTGCTCCCTGCCTCGACCATCCATCGATAGAACTCCTCAATATCGCTTTTCGGCACATGTGCGGACTTTGACAACCCTCTGGGCCTTCGCCTTGAACCAAACGCTGCCAGGGAGTTACAATTTCACCGCAACCGCAGAGAAGAAACGAGCTCTCCGAGTCGAGCCGCCTAAGGCGACAGCTAGGGCACTCGACCGCCAGGGTGCAGGTGGAAACGCCGGCGCCTCCCATGCTTGGAAAGGAGAGGGGATTGGTGGAAGAGGTACGCCCGCCCTCTCGGGACGGGCTTTTTTCGAGAGCCGACCGCCCCCGGATAATCACCATCTCCGGTGCGAACAAAGATATCGGCAAGAGTTCCCTGGTCGCTTATCTCGTCAGCCATTGCCGGGACTGCTCCGCCATGAAGGTGACGTTGCACGAGGAGCGCCCGCCCGGCGAGGCGGTGCTCGAGGAAAAGGAACCCGACGGGAACGGCGCCGACACCGCGAGGATGCTGGCGGCGGGGGCATCCCCCGTGTTCTGGATACGCACCACCGTGGACGGGCTCGCCGCGGACTTGAGGGAGGCCTTCTCCCGTTCGCAGGCCTCGCTGGTCATCGTGGAGGGAAACAGCGTGCTCGAGCACCTGGAGCCTGACTTCGCGGTGTTCATCATGGGCAGCGGGTTCGAGGACTTCAAGCCCTCGGCCTTCAAGGCCATAGAGAAAGCCCACACCATCGTGGTCAATGGAGAACGCCGGCTGTCGGGCGCGGAAGTCCTCGCTCTGGAGAAAAAGATCAAGGCGATGAGCCCCAGGGCAAAGATGGTGGTCGTGTTTGAGCTGGGCCGGGAGAGAGCCTGGGAGATAGTGCTGTCCCGTGCCGCGGGCAGAGTGGGAGGTGAATTGATGTCAGGCGAGATCGACGAGAAGGTTATGGAGGCCGTGAAGGCCAGGGCCGAGGAGGGCCGCATCGCGTGCGCGGTGGCCCTCAAGCTGGCCGAGGAACTAAAGGTCCCCACCGGAGAGGTGGGGAAGGCCGCGAATGCCCTGGACGTGAAGATCGTGAAGTGCTCGCTGGGGTGTTTCTAGAGAAAGCTGAACACTACCGGACAGGTACATTGACAACCGAGGTATAGACGCATCGGACCTCCGAGCTCCGTTCCTAAGGCCGCGTGAAACAAGGGCTATGGATATGAGCCGAAAGGGTATGGGGGGAAACCCCCATGCCTCCCGTGCTTGGAAAGGGGGTGGCGGTATCTGAACCGTGTTGCCCGCCTCCCGGTGGGCTTTGTCGTTGAAATGGTCAATTGAAGAAGGAGATGCAGCTATGAGTAAGAAATGGTTGGTTTTCACCATCGTGCTGCTGGTGGCCATCGCCATGGTCGCGATGATCGCGGGGTGCGGGGAAGAGGAGAAGACGGAGCCGGTGGAGAGGAGCGAACTCATCCTGGCCACCACCACCAGCACCCAGGACTCCGGCCTGCTCGACGCATGGGTACCCATGTTCGAGGAGGACAACCCGTACACGGTGAAGGTCATCGCCGTGGGCAGCGGCGCGGCCATGGAGATGGGCAAGAACGGCGAGTGCGACGTCATGCTGGTGCACAGCCCGGCCGCGGAAGAGGAGATGGTGGAGGCCGGTGAAGCCGTCGACCGCAACGCCGTCATGCACAACGACTTCATCCTCGTGGGGCCGGCTTCCGATCCGGCGGGGGTCAAGAGCGCCACCAGTGCGGTGGACGCTTTCACCAAGATCGCGAACTCGCAGTCCGCGTTCATCTCCAGGGCTGACGAGTCCGGCACCCACACCAAGGAACTGGCCATCTGGAAAGCGGCCGGCATCACGCCGGCGGGTACGTGGTACGTGGAGAGCGGCAAGGGCATGGGAGACACCCTGCGTATCGCCAGCGAGCAGGGCGCCTATACCCTCAGCGACCGTGGAACATTCCTGAGCCTGGAAGACGAGCTGGACCTGGTGATCCTCAATGAGGGGGACCCGATACTCTTCAACAACTACCACGTCATGAACGTGAACCCGGAGAGATGGCCGGACGTGAATTTCGAGGGGGCCCAGGCCTTCAACGACTTCTGCATCTCGCCCGAGGCGCAGGAGTTCCTCAACACCTTCGGCGTGGAGGAGTACGGCGAGCCCCTGTTCTTCCCCGACGCTCTCTGATCTGGATTAATATGATATAGGTCCCAAGGCCCCGGCGCCTGGCGCCGGGGCCACGTTCCGGCGGTGGCGGTCGTGGTGAGAGGTGGCGATCAACATGGGAGATATCTGGGAAGGCCTGGTCGAGGCCATCAAACTGATCTTCAGTTTCGACCCCTACGTGATGAAGATAACCCTCTTCACGCTGTACGTATGTGCCATTGCCACCTTTTTCGGGATGCTCATCGGCATCCCCCTGGGCTCGGTGCTGGCGCTCTACCGCTTTCACGGCCGAAAGTTCATGGTCACCCTGGTCAACGCGGGCATGGGGCTGCCCCCGGTGGTGGTAGGGCTCTTCGTCTATCTGCTGCTGAAGCGGAGGGGACCCCTTGGCTTCCTCGGCTGGCTTTATACGCCCAGGGCTATCATCCTGGCCGAGATCGTGCTGGCCATGCCCCTGATCGCGGGCATAACCATGGCCGCCATGATGAACGTGAATCCCAAGCTGAGGCTGCAATCGAAGTCGCTGGGGGCGGGTGAGGTACGCTCCACCATGACCCTGCTTCGCGAGAACCGCCTCTCCCTGGTCGCCGCGGTAATCGCGGGTTTCGGCGGCATCATCTCCGAGGTGGGAGCGGCCATGATGGTGGGGGGCAACCTGCTCGTGAACGGGGAGCCTTACACCCGTACCCTGACCACGGCGACCGTGCTCGAGGTCAGCAAGGGCAACAGCACCTCGGCCATCGCCCTGGGGATAATCCTGCTGGCCATCACCGTCCTCCTGGTATGGGTGATGACCCTGATCCAGCAGGGCACCCTGCTCAGCTTCCCGGCGCGCATCGCGCGCAACATGATGTCCCGGCATCGCAACGAGGAGGCAGTTTGAGCGCCTTTCTCAGGGTCGAGGGACTGCAGCACGCCTACGAGGGAAGGCAGGTCCTGGACGTTGACAGCCTCGAGCTCGGCGAGAGGGAGATACTCGCCGTCATCGGGCCTAACGGCTCCGGCAAGAGCACCTTGTTGCGCATAATGAACCTGTTGGAGAAGCCCACCGCGGGTGAGCTGACCTTCTGGAACGGCGTCCGCCTGTCCACCATGAGCCGGCAGGAGAAGAAGGAGCTCTCGGGCCAGATGGCCATGATCTTCCAGGAAGCCCTGCTCTTCAAGCGCACCGTGCGGGCCAATATCGCGTACGGGCTCAAGATGCACCGCATACCGAAGGAGGAGAGGAACAGGAAAGTGCAGGAGATGCTGGAGAGGCTGGAAATCGAGGACCTGGCCGGGCGTGACGCCATGACCCTGTCCGGCGGGGAGGCACAGAAGGTCACCCTGGGACGGGCGCTGGTGCTGCAGCCTCGCCTGGTGTTCATGGACGAACCCCTGGCCTCCCTCGACGTCCCCGCCCGCAAATCGCTGCGCGCGGACATATCGCGCCTGGTGAAAGAGATGGGAGTAACCGCCGTTTACGTGACCCACGACTACCACGAGGTGCTGGAGATAGCCGACCGGCTGGCGGTGCTGCTCGACGGCAAGCTGCAACAGGTGGGAAAGCCCACGGAGGTCTTCGCGCGGCCGGTCAGCGAACAGGTCGCCGAGTTTCTGGGGGCGGAGAACCTGCTGGAGGGAGAGGTGCTGGCATGCCGGGAAGGCATGGCAGATCTGGATATCGGCGGGACAAGGATAGAAGCCATTTGCGAGCAGCCGCCGGGCTCCCGGGTCAGGGTACTGGTACATCCCGAGGAAGTGGTGCTGCTGGCGGATTCCGGCGATGCCGGGTCCGCGCGCAACCGCCTGCCCGCCCGTGTGGTCGACGTGAAAGCCCTGGGAGCACTGGTGAAGGTGGACCTGGATTGTGGCTTTCCGCTGGTCGCCTACATAACCCTGGCCTCGCGGGAGGAGATGGGCATCGAGCGCGGACGCAGGGTGACGGCGGTGATCAAGGCGACTGCCGTCCACGTCTTGCCTTATATAGGTCCCAGGGCGTAAGGGTGTCCGTTGCCCGGGCCGCCGGGTGACGGTCTCCACTCCGCTGACACGCTAACGGAGGGACGGCGTTGAAGATCGGTTCCTTCGAGTTCAACCTGCATGAGCTGGCCGGATCTATGGGCGACTTCGGCACCCTGCTCCCCCTGGCCATCGGATACATCGCGGTATGCGGCCTCGATCCCGCCGGGCTGCTGGTGATGATGGGTCTGGCCAACATCGCCACCGGGCTGATCTACCGGCTGCCTATGCCCATCGAGCCCATGAAGGTCCTGGCCATTGTAGCCATAGCCCACGCTTGGTCTCCTTCCATGGTCTATGCCTCCGCTTTTGCCATGGGTATCGTGTGGCTTGTCCTGGGGGCGGCCGGGATCATGAAGAGGATAGCGCGAGTGACGCCGCTCTCCGTCATCAGGGGCATCCAGGTATCGCTGGGGATCCTGCTCGCCATCGAGGCTTTCAAGCTGATCAACGCGGGAGCCGCTGGGTGGATGATCGGCCTGGTTTCCGTAGCCATCGTACTGGTTCTGAGGACCAACCGTTACGCTCCCGCTGCTCTGGTGTTGGTGGCAATGGGCCTGCTGATCATGCTATTCAAGGGGGAATTCCAGAATATAGCGGGACCAAGCTTCACCCTTCCGAGGCTCACCAGTTTTTCCGCGAAGGAGGTGTGGCTGGCGCTCCTCGCCGGCGGTTTCGCACAGATACCCCTCACCGCCACTAACGCGGTCATCGCCACCTCATCCCTGATCAAGGAGTACTGGCCTGAGCGCGAGGTGACGGTTCGGCAACTCTCTCTGAACATGGCGGTCATGAACCTCGTATTCCCGTTCTTCGGTGGCATGCCCCTGTGCCACGGCGCGGGAGGTTTGGCGGGACAGTATTACTTCGGCGCTCGCACCGGCGGAACGAACCTCATCGAGGGCACGATCGAGATCGGGATGGGATTGTTCCTGGCCGCCTCCATCGCGGCGATCTTCGCCGCCTTTCCCAGCGGTATCATCGGGGCCATGCTCTTGATGGTCGGTCTCGAGTTGGTGAAGTTCGCCAGGAATATCCGCTGGAGGAAGGATCTTGCGCCCATGGCGACCACCGTGCTCGTCTCCGTATTCACCAACATGGGCTACGGATTCGCGGCGGGGCTGGCGGTTTATTACCTCCAGAGGTTCTATTTCAGGAAAAGAAACCGGTGCGCATGCGGTAGTGAGAAGCACGCCTAGAGGTTTAGCTTAGAGCGATGTACCTGATATGCAAGTGCTTTTCCGGCCCGGCGACAAGGCTGGTCGTCGTCGCAAGCTCCTCCGAGCACCTTGCTCGCCGGGCAAGGGACAGCGCAGATGGAGGTCGCCCGGACGTCGCGACGCCCCGGGGTGTTGGTTCTTATAAACAATACCCGGACCTGTACTCCTGACTTCTACCGCGGCTATACCCGTTCCGCTTCGACCGACCTGGTAGTTCTCGGGCAAGTGGTTGCGCAGACGGATTTGTCCCGACCGACCTCGCAGCGTAGTGTAGAATAATCTCCATGAAGAGAAAGGCCTTTCCTTTACTCGCGATGCTTGTTGCCGCATCGCTCCTCATCGCGCCGGCTCTCGTGACCGGTTGTGGGGGCGACGATGCCCCCCTGGTGTTCGCCGCCGCCAACGACCTGGAGGGAAGCGGCGTCCTGCAGGCCTGGGTGGAGGACTTCCAGGACAGGTCGGGCCGGCGCATGGAACTGGTGGTGGTCCCCGACGCGGAGGCTTTCGCCATGGCGCGGCACGGGGAGTGCGACGTCATCCTTACCCACATCTACGAGGCAGGACTGGAGCTGGAGCGGCTCGGTTTTCTCGAGGGCGGGCAGGACGTGATGGTGGGCGACTACGTCGTCCTCGGTCCCCCGGGGGACCCGGCCGGTATCCGGGGCATGGAGAGCGCCGTTGACGCCTTCGCGAAGATCGCCGCGGCGGGCCAGACCTTTATCCTGCGCTTTGACGGTTCAGGCACCGCCGACCGGGAGAGCACCCTCTGGAGCGTCTCCGAGGCCGGGACGACGGGAAACTGGCTCCTGCCCACGGACGCCGGCACCGAGGGGGCCTTGCGGGAGGCATCACAGCAACAGGCCTATACCCTGGCCGACCGCAGCACTTACTACAGGCTGGCGGACGAGCTCGACCTGGAGATACTGGTGCAGGGGGGAGCGGAGCTTACGGATGTCTACCGCGCGGCCGCGGTGAGTTCCGTTACCTATCCCGATGCCGACCAGGAGGGGGCGCTGGAGTTCATAGACTACCTGCTCTCCGAGGACGGCCGGTCTTTCCTGGACATGGGGGCATGGGTACCGCCGGAGGAGCAGAGCGAGACCGCCCCGCGGGAACAGGGCGAGGAATGAGAGAACGTGGAGGTTGCGTGAGATGTTGACGGTCGACGAGGCGAGGGAAAAAGTGCTGGGATCCATCACCAGGCTGGAGGAGGTCGAGCTGCCGCTCCTGGAGGCCCTGGGGCTGAACCTGGCGCAGGACGCCGTGGCGCCTTACCACATCCCCCCCTTCGACAACTCCGCCATGGACGGGTACGCGGTGAGGGAGGCCGACATCTCCGGCGCCTCCCGGGACGAGCCGGTCGAACTGGTAGTCCTGGGGGACCTCCCCGCCGGCTACACCGCTGACACTACGGTCGGAGAGAGACAGGCCCTGCGCATCATGACCGGGGCGCCACTACCCGGCGGGGCCGACACCGTTGTCCCCGTGGAAGCTACGCGAGTTGAGGGCGACCGCGTCCTCATCCTGGAGGCCCTGCCCGCCGGATTCCACGTGCGCCGGGCGGGGGAGGATGTGCGGGAGGGGGAGACGGTGATGGCGGCGGGCACCGCCATCGGCCCCGCCGAGCTGGGCATGCTCGCCAGCCTGGGCTACGCGCGCCCGCGCTGCACCCGGCGCGCGGTGGCCGGGATCATCTCCACCGGTGACGAGCTGGTGGGCCCGGAGGAGGAACTCGCCCCCGGCAAGATCCGGGACTCCAACAGCTACACCACCTACGGCATGGTGCGGGAGGCGGGTGCGGAGCCGCTGCGCCTGGGCGTGGTCCGGGACGAGGCGGCCCTGCTCGAGCGCACCATCCTCGATAACCTGGAGCGTGTCGACCTCTTCATAACCAGCGGGGGCGTCTCCGTCGGCGATTACGACATGGTCAAGGACGTGCTCGCGAAGCTGGGCGAGATGAACTTCTGGAAGGTGTCCATGCGGCCGGGCAAGCCCCAGGCCTTCGGCCATATTCACGGCAAACCCCTCTTCGGTCTCCCCGGCAACCCCGTGTCGGTGATGGTCTCCTTCGAGCAGTTCGTGCGCCCGGCCCTGCGCAAGATGATGGGATGCCGCGAGCTCTTCCGCCCCCAGGTCACCGCCGTCCTCGACTCGCCCCTGGGCCGCAAGACGGGAAGGACCGAGTTCATCCGCGTGGTGGCGGAATGGCGCGACGGCGCCTACCACGCGCGGGCCACCGGCCCCCAGGGCAGCGGCATCTTAAAGTCCATGGTGCTGGGCAACGCCCTGGCCATCCTGCCGGAGGATATCGGGCGCCTGGAGCCCGGCGCGGAGGTCACCCTCCAGCTCCTGCGCTAGGGTTATATTTCATCGTGCCCACAGGCCGCCTCAAGCTCCGCGAGTTCGCGGGCGAAGGTCTTCCAGGCAAATTGATCTTCTACACAAGGCGCAACGAACCACGACCGCGATCCAGCGATTACCATATCCTGGAGGTCACGGATTCTACGTTCCTCAGGGGACTGCTCTCGTCGGCCCCGGGGGCAAAAGCTGTCGTAAGAAAGGAACGCACCGTCTATCTGTTCCAAAACGTGCGCATACATCTCGACAAAGTCGACGGACTCGGGACCTTCCTCGAACTCGAGGCCTTGCTGGATGAAGACTATCTGGAAGAGGAAAGTCCGCGCTTGCTCGGGGAGCTCATGCGGGAGTTCTGCATCGCGGAGGAAAACCTGTTGAGCGAGTTCTATTGCGAACTGATCGAGGAAAACCGCGGTTCGTTATTGGAAAGGCTGTAGACTACAGACTCTAGATACTCTCCGTTAGTCCGGTCAATCCCACAGATGAATCCCTCCTCGATAAATCCCAGCTTCTCGAGACAGTGCCTCATCCTTCCGTTGAAGGAGTAAGTGCTGGCTATCACGGATTCGAAGCCCATCCCCTCAAGAAGAGCCGTTGTCATTAACTTGAGGGCGGCAGTCCCGAGGCCCCTGTTCTGGTTCTCTTCTCCTGCGATCAGGATATCCAGTGACGCAAGGTCTTTCCGCCCATCCAGGTCATGACTATCGTTGGTATAGGAGATCGTTCCGACAGGTCCTGACCTATCTTCGATAATGAAACACCTGCCCTTATCCGGTTCGCTTTCGTCGAAGTAGTCCGCCCAATCGCGAAGAAGCTCTTCCCGCTCAATCCTTCTGTGACTCCCATACCAGAAAGGAGAAACGGAATCGTCGTTGATCCAGAGCAGCAACAGGCCGATATCATGGTTGCTCATCGGTCTTATTTCGATTTCGCTGCCTCTCAAATACTCCATTTCGTATCGCCTCGACCATATTTTATAACGCGGGTATGACGCTTGCGGAAAAGACTCCGGGAGGAGCCGGCGGCCTTGCCAACATCAAAAGTAGATAGTAAGATAATATCCACGGGTCATAATCACTAGCTAATAGACGGGAGGTACCATGCCTGACTATGACGTGGTGGTGATCGGCGGAGGGATCGGCGGCCTGTCCACTGCCGCCCTGTGCCAGAAGGCGGGCATGAAGACCCTCGTGCTGGAGCAGTCGGACCGCATCGGCGGTTGCTGTTCGACCTACGAGGTCGAAGGGTTCAACTTCGATGTGGGAGCGAGTGTTGTCGAGATGCCCGGCGCCTTCGAGGAACTCTTCAAGCGCCTGGGCCTGGAACGCGAGAAATACATCCCCTTCGTGGAAGTCGACCCCATCTATGACTACTGCGATATCAACCGGGGCATGCGCTTCAATTACCCCACCTCGGTGGAGGGCACGGCGGAGGTGATCGCCAGGTTCGCACCCCAGGACGCCAAGGCCTTTCTGGATTTCGCCAAGAAGTTCACGCCCATCATCAGCGGGCTGGTGGACAGCTTCTTCTACGTGCCCTGCATGAGCTTCCTGGACTCCGTCAAGCTGGTCATCCGCTATCCCCAGATGATCAAGGTGCTGCCCATGTTCGTAACCACTCACCAGAAGGTGGTGGCCAAGTACTTCAAGAACGAGGACGTGCAGGCCTCCATGGCCTTCCAGTCCTTTTACGGCGGCATGCCGCCCGACCTCTGCGCCGGCCTCTACGCCATCATCGGCTTGCTGGAGCACGAGGGCATCTACTACCCTCCCGGAGGCATGATCCGCATCCCGGCCGGGATACAGCAGGCCTTCGAGGACCTGGGCGGGGAGACCAGGTTCGATGCCCGCGTGGTGCGCGTGATGGTCGAGGACCGCACCGCGAAGGGAGTAGAGCTGTGGGACGGCACGGAGATAACGGCCGGCAACGTCGTAGGGTCCATAAACGCCAGGAAGATGTACATGGACATGATCGGCAGGGAACATCTTCCCTGGCACGTGTGGAGGGGGATCAAGTCCATGGAACTCTCCATGCCCTGCCCCATGATCTACCTGGGCGTGGATTACGAACCCCCCCTGGTCGCCCATCATACCCTCAACCTGACCAGCCCCAAGGTGATGAACGATTACTGGAGCGACTACTACCTCAAGGGCAAGCTCTACGAGGTCGATGGCAAGCCGGAGATCATGGGCCTCGTCTCCTGGGCCTCCAAGATCGATCCCTCCCTCGCGCCCGAGGGCAAGCACGTGCTTACCCATATGGGCCTTGCACCGTATAACCTCGCCGGAGATGACTGGGACAGACTGAAGGAGCGCTATATAGACGCGGCCATCGCCACCATTGAACGCAACATCATACCGGACCTGTCCAAGCACATCGTCTACCGGGACATGGCCACGCCGCTGGACCTGGAGCGCATGCTCCTGCATCCCGCCGGAGCGGTTTACGGCATCCAGACCGACATATCCCACATGGCGGTCTTCCGCCCCGCCAACCGTTCCAAGGCCATCAGGAACCTCTACCTGGCGGGGGCCTCGACACACCCCGGAGGCGGCATCCCGGGTGTGCTCGCGGGGGGGATCATCACCGGCGGCCTGGTCACCAGGGACAACGCGTAAGGGGTGTAACGATGATGAACATGGGGATAAAGACCAAGGTGCTGGTAGCGGCGGGCCTTGCGGCGGTCCTGGCCGCTTATCTCGCGACAACGACTGGACCATCGGACTGGCGTTACGCAAAACAACTTGCGACCAACCTGCCCAAGATGCCGTTCCGTTATTTCGTTTGAGATACACATACGGATGAGCGCGGCCGGGTCACAGGGGGCCGCTGCGGCGTGCATAGGGCCCGGCATGCATTGAGACGTCCGGTCTGGGGGGAACGTCCGTGGCATCAGAGATGGAACCGTTCTTCAATCCTACCAGCGTGGCCGTGGCTGGGGCCTCGAGTTCGGCCATGAAGCTGGGCAATGTGATCCTGGCCAACCTGCAGCGCTTCGGGTACGCGGGCAGGGTGTTCGCCATCCACCGCGACGCCGGGGAGATCATGGGGTTTCCCGCCTTCCCCTCCGTGCGCGAGGTGGGACAGGAGGTGGAGACCGCCGTCGCCCTATTGCCGCGCGAGTTGATACCCGGTTTCGTGGAGGACTGTGCCGCCGCGGGCACGCGCAACGTCATCGTCTGTGCCGGCGGATATACGGATGCGGGGCCCGAGGGCGCCGAGATGCAGCGCCGGCTCCAGGATACGGTGCGCGCGCGCGGCATGCGCATGATGGGCCCCAACAGCGTGGGTACCATCAGCACCGGTTCCGGTTTCGTCACCTCCCTCATGACCCTGCAACCAATCAAGGCGGGCCCGCTTTCGGTGATCGCCCAGACCGGCCTCTTCGCCGGGGGCTATGCCCTGTGGGTGAGCTCGACCCAGCACTTCGGCCTCGCCAGGGTGGCCTGCCTGGGCAACAAGGCGGACATCGACGAGGTGGACGTCCTGGAGTACCTGGAAGGGGACTCAGGCACCGGCGTCATCGCCGTCTACTCCGAGGGCATCGCCAGGGGAAGGGAGTTCCTCGAGCTCGCTGCCAGGGTCTCGCGCTCCAAACCCATCGTCCTGCTCAAGGGTGGGCGCACGAGGCTGGGCATGGACATGGCCGCCAGCCATACCGGCTCCCTGGCCGGGGAGGACGCCGTGCTGCGTGGGGCCCTGGCCCAGGCCGGGGTGGTGGCGGTGGAAGGCATAGACGGCCTCTTCGATAGCGCCAAGGCCCTGGCCTATTGTCCCGCCCCCGCTGGCCCCGGCCTGGGGGTGATCTCCATCACCGGGGCGGGGACCGTGATGGCTGCTGACGCCTGCCAGCGCCGGGGGCTGCGCCTGCCGCCGCCAGCGCAGGACACGATGCGGCGGTTGCGCGCGGGACTGCCCGGCTGGGCGCGGCTCGCCAACCCCATGGACATCTGGTCGGGGACCCTGCAGGGCTCGGTGGAGGACTCCTACCGCGTCATCCTCGATGCCTTCTGTGCCCAGGAGGACATGCACGCCATCCTGGTGGTCTTTTCGCTGGTGCCGGAGGCGGAGTTCGACGGTGCGGGGATGCTGGCGGAGGCGAAGGCGGCACACCCCGAAAAACCCTTCCTGGCCTGCTTCATGGGGGCGCCCGAGGAAGACCGCAGGCGCTGGTTCCTGTCCATGGAGGAGAAGGGCGTCCCCGTCTACGATTCTATTGAACGCGCCATCGACGCCGCCGGGGCCCTTGCGGCCTATGGCGGCTGGCATAGAAAGAGCAGGCATGAGTAAGGGGGTCAGGGGGAATGGAGGTAGTGGCATGAGTACGCGACAGATGGAGAGGCTGCGGGACGCCGTCGGTTCCGGCGTGCTGACCGCCGATGCGGCCGACCTGAAGGCCTATTTCGAGAAACCGCCGCCGGGGTTCGACCTTACCCTGGCACGGCCCCGTGACAGTCTGGAGCTGGCCGGCCTGGCCGCGACTGCCTACGAGAACGGCGTGCCCATCTACACCCACCGGCGCGGCACCCTCGCCGCGGAGGTGGCGAAGTCGGGAGGAGTCCTCATCGACCTGACCGGGATAGACGATATCGTGCGCATAGACGAGGCCAACCTCCTCGCCTTCATCGAGTACGGCGTTACCTTCGAGCGCCTCAAGGAGGAACTGGACAAGCTGGGCCTCCGGTTGCTCATGCCGGCCTCGGCCACCTCTTCCTCCGTAGTGCGCTCCTATATCGACCGCGACGTCATCCTGGCCAACGGCGCCACCCGCCCCTACCAGTTCACCACCTTCCACGCCATCCTCGCCGACGGCCGGCTGTGGATGAGCGGTACCGACCAGTACACCCCCGACGGCCACGCCGAGTTCCGCGAGGACCTGGGGCCCATGTACTCCAACCTCTTCCATGCCAGCGAGGACATCTTCGGCATGCCCTACGCCATGAAGGCCTGGATCTACAAGCGCTGGGAGGAGCGGCGGGTCACCACGTACGCCTTCGATGACGCGCAGTCGGCCATCGCGGCCGCCCGGCTGGCCTGCCGCCACGACCAGGTCTTCGAGTGCGTGGCCGCCGACCGGCGTTACCTCTCGGTGCTGCTCTCCGGCGGCCCGGAAGAGGCCGATGCCCTGGCGGGGGAGCTACCGCCCTGGAGTGTCGTCTTCGGCTTCGACAACCACCCCTCGCTGGTGGAGGTGTGGGACCGCCAGACCCGGGAGATGGCCGCGAGCTGCGGCGGCAGACTTAACGGCGGAGAGCTCGCCGCCCTCATGCAGGGCAAGTTCGAGTGGCCCTGGTACGTGAGCGAGCGCGACTACTACCGGGGCGGGACGGAGACCATCGACTATTTCACCTTCGCGGGCAAGGCGGCAGGGCTCTTCGAAAAAGCGGCCGCATTGCTGGGGGACCGTCCCGTCGGGCAGGTGGCCATCCCCTCTTACTACGGGGCCGCCTTCTACTGCGAGACCGACATCTACCACGAACCCGGCGATGCGGAGCTGGCCGGGACCTGGACCGGTGCCTACAGGGCTCTGCTCGACGATGGAGCCCACGTCAGCCGCCCCCGCGGCGAGGTGGCCGGGGAGGTCTATTCGCGCATGGACCCCGAGAACATCCGCCTCATCCGCAACCTCAAGAAGGTAATGGACCCCGAGGGTTTGCTCAACCCCGGACAACTCATGGAGGGGGTGTAGGCCATGGACAAGGGACTCACCAGGAAGAGGGAGAAGCTCACCGACTACCGCGACGACTACTGGGTATGCGGCAAGTGCAAGATGTGCCAGTCCATGAACGTGCAGGTCTTCGAGAGCGCGCGTTTCTCCGCCAACTGCCCCTGCGGCACCCGCTACCGTTTCGAGTCCTATTACGCGGCGGGGATGATGGAGATCGCCCGGGCCGTCACCAACCTGGAGTTCGACCCCTCGGAGAAGACCGCCGACATCATCTACTCCTGCAACCTCTGCGGACTGTGCCAGGAGATGTGCTTCCCGCTCAAGGGCATGCACACCACCCGCACCATCCAGCTCATGCGCGAAAAAGCGGTGGACGAGGGGTGGGGCCCCCTGGAAGGCCACCGGGCGCTGCTGGAATCGACCTCGAAGAACGACAACCCCCTGGGTCTGAAGGAGGGGTTCAAGGGCAAGGCGGTCAAGGGAACGGGGGCGAAGGATGCCACCAGGGAGCAGGTGGAGGACCTCCTCTTCGTGGGTTGCGCCTATGCGGCCGGCAAGGAGATGCAGGGCAAGCTGGACTCGCTCATAAAGGTACTGCAGGCAGCGGGCCTCGACTTCGGCGTGCTGGGCGATTCCGAGCCCTGCTGCCGCGCCTTCAGCCTCGCTCTCGGGGACCGCGACGGCTTCGAGGAACATGCCCTCGAGAACATCGAGCTCTTCCGCTCCACCGGAGCATCGCGCATAATAACCGCCTGCCCCCACTGCATGCAGGCCCTCGAGGACGAATACGGGCAGGCCATGGACATCGAGGTGGTGCACGCCACCGAGGTCCTGGCCCGGCTGCTAAAGAAGAAGAAGCTCGAGTTCAAGGGAGAGGCCCGGGTCAAGGGCGCCTACCACGACCCCTGCCTGCTGGGGCGCTGGTGCGAGGTCTACGAACAGCCGCGCAAGCTCCTCGCCGCCCTTCCCGGTTTCGAGCTGCTCGAGTTCCAGCGCAACCGCGAGAACTCCTGGTGCTGCGGGGCCGGCGGCGGCGTGAAGGCGGGCAAGCCGGAACTGGCCGGGTGGACGGCGGCGGAACGCCTGGAGGAGGCCAGGGCGGTGGGGGCCGAGGCCGTCGTCACCGCCTGCCCCCACTGTGAAGGCCATTTCGCCGGCCAGGGAGACCTGCCGGTCTACGACATCTTCGAGCTGCTGGCCTCGGGATTGGAGGAGGTGGTTTAGATGAAGGGCAAGGACCTCCAGCAGGACCTGCGCGAGCGCAAGGTGATCAAGGTGCCGGTGAAGCACGAGATGGAGGGGGACCACAACCTGCCCGAGAACCTGGAGAGGGCCTACCGCGCCCTGCAGGAAAAGCTGGGCGAGGAGTGGGTGTCCAACGACATCAACATCACCGTGGCCTACGCGCGCGACCAGTCCGTTGTGCCCATGAACCACCCCCACATCGTGGCCCTGCCCGGCTCCACCGAGGACGTTGCGGCCATCCTCAAGACCGCCAACGAGTTCCTCGTCGACGTGACGCCTTACGGCACCGGCCTCAACACCCTGGGCATGACCATCCCGCCTTACGGCGGCATCCTCTGCGACCTGAGGCGCATGGACGAGATCGTCGAGATAGACGAGGAGAACATGTTCTGCACCATCGGCCCGGGGGTCACCTTCGCCCAGCTGCAGACGGAGACGCTCAAGCGCGGCCTGCGCCTCATCAACCCCTCCACCTCGGCCAACGCCTCGGTGGTCTCCAACATCATGATGGGCAACATCTCCACCCTGGCCAACAAGTACGGGGTGGGGCTGGACCACATCATCGGCTACAAGCTCGTCCTCCCCGAGGGGCAGGTGATGACCGGGGGGCCGGCGGCCTACGGCGCGGACCTGGCCCACATGCCCGGGCCCGGGCCCGACGTGCGCGCTTTCCTGCGCGGCTCCATGGGCTGCATGGGCATCGTCACCGAGATGACCCTGCGCCTCTACCCCAACCCCAACGAGGTCAAGCTCACCGTGCCCATCAGCGACTCCGATAGCTGGGAGAACATAGCCCCGGCCCTCAAGGCCATCAGCCAGCGCAACATCGTCATCGAGAACGCGTACTTCCAGAACACCTACATGGGCATCTTCCTCGCCGAGACCAACGCCGAATCGGAGAAGCTCATCCCCATGTTCCCCCGCCACTACGTGGTGCCGGTCACCGGCGGCTACTCGATGGAGGAGACCGAGGTGAAGTGCAAGGTGTGCGAGGAGGACATCCTGGCGGTGGCGCCGGAGTTCGAGTTCATGGACTGGGAGGTGGTGGAGGACATCTCCGCCGGGCGCATCCTGGGCGTGGACAAGTTCACCAAGTTCTTCCGCGAATCGGTGCGTGTGCAGCGGGTCAAGGGCTCTTTCTTCGTGGGTTTCGGCCTGGACCACCTGGAGAACCTGGTGAACATCAACAACGACATGATGAAGGCCATGACCCAGCAGGTGGGCACGGACGACAACGTCATCTCGGCGGATATGATCGCCACCTACTTCCAGCCCTACGACATGGGGCGGCTGGGCTTCATCGAGTTCGACATCTTCATCGACCAGTCCAACCCCGAGGACAGCCTGCGCACCATCTCCGGGACCCTGGCGGCCATGGCGGCGTCCTTCCGCAACGGCTCCGGGGTGTGCTTCGGGGTGTGGGCGCTGGTCGAGGGGGCGGGGCCCCTGCACGACCTCATCGGTTTCATCTTCCCCCAGGCGGGCACCTACGTGGACACCTACCGGGACATGAAGATGATCTACGACCCCAACAACGTCTGCATGCGCAGGTTCGATTACGACACCCTGCGCATGAAGAAGGCGGCACTGTGAGATGCCAACGTCACCATGAGGCGGTGGTGAAAACGTCATCGCGAGGAGCGCAGCGACGTGGCGATCTCTACCACGCCGGCTATGTCGCCGGGCCAAGGCATGTCAAGATGCGAGACCCTGGGAACGGTTGTTCGACGACGAAGCGATAGGAGGTTTGATTCATGGGGGATTACGACGCGATAGTGATCGGAGCGGGATGCGGGGGCATCAGCGCGGGCGCCCTCCTGGCCAAGCAGGGGCGCAAGGTGCTGGTGCTCGAGCAGAGTGAACGGGTGGGCGGCTGCTGCTCCACCTTCGAGAAGGAGGGGTTCAGCTTTGACGTGGGGGCCTCCATCGTGGAGGTCGTCTATCCCGTCGAGAAGGCCTTCGAGGCACTGGGCACCACCTTCCAGCAGGAGGTGGACCTCATGCCCTGCGACCCCATCTACAGCTACATCTTCGAGGACGGCTCGCGCGTCAACTACCCCGTCTCCCTGGAGGGGACGGCGGAGGTCATCTCCAGCATTTCCCCCCAGGACGGAAAGCAGTGGTTCGACCTCGCCGACTACTTTGCGGACATGATGAAGCAGACCATCGCGGCCTTCTTCACCAATCCCTGCAACAGCATGGTGGACCTCGCGAAGATGGGCATCAAGAACCCGCGCATGCTCAAGTTCCTGCCCCTCTTCGTCAACTCGTATCAGGACGTGATCAAGAAGTACTTCAAGAACGACATCGTGCAGCAGACCATGTCCTTCCAGTCCTTCTACTGCGGCCTGCCCCCGGAGCTGGCGCCGGGCTTCATCGCCCTCATCCCCTACTCGGAGCACGAGGGCATCTGGTACCCGCGCGGCGGCATGATACAGATCCCCAAGGCCTTCCAGCGCGTCGGCGAGAAGCTGGGCATGGAGCTGCGCCTGAACACCGACGTTGACCGGGTCATGGTGCGCGACCGCAGGGCCGAGGGAGTGAGGCTCAAGGACGGCACGGAGATCACCTCCGACGTAGTCATCTCCAACGTCAACGCCAAGAAGCTCTACCTGGAGATGATCGGCGAGGAGCAGCTGCCCTGGCTGGCGCGCTTCGGCATCAAGAGCTACGAGGTGTCCATGTCCTGCGTCATGCTCTACGTCGGGCTGGACTACCGCCCGCCCCTGGAGGCCCACCACAGCCTGACCATCGGTCCCCTGGAGATGATGAACGACTTCTGGTGGAACGACTTCGTGAAGGGGCGCATGCCCGAGGACGTCTACGGCCTCATCTGCTGGCCCACCGAGTCGGACCCCTCCATGGCGCCGGAGGGCTGCCACGTCCTCAACATCATGGGCATGGGTCCGTACGACCTGGCGGACGGCGACTGGGACAGCATCAAGCAGGGCGTGGCGGAGAAGATGATCCACGGGCTCTCCAAGACGGCCATCCCCGGCATGGAGGACCACGTCAAGGTGCTGGAGGTATCGACCCCCCTCGACTTCGAGCGCAAGCTGCAGAACCCCAAGGGCGCCATCTACGGCCTGACCATGGACCTGCCCAACCAGGCGGTCTTCCGGCCGTCGGCGAAGTCCAAGTCCATCAAGGGACTCTACCTCACCGGCGCCTCCACCCATCCCGGCGGCGGCGTGCCCTCGGCCATTGCCTCGGGCTACATCGCCTCCCAGCTTGTTGACAAGTACGAGTCGCGTTAGTGGGGGAAGGAGGGGTGAGACGAGGCGGTCGGGAAATCGTCATCGCGAGCGCGAGCGAAGCGATCTCCAACAAGCCGGTATCGTCAAGATGCAGGGGCGCGGAAGATCTGAGTAGTATGACGGGCCGTATGAATGTCACCGCGAGCGCGAGCGAAGCGATCCCTACCACGCCGGTATCGCATACGAGTGAGGTATGGTAGGTGCAGATGGTAATACATAGTGATTTGGATCGCGATAATCCAGGAGGATAGGATGCTCAAGAAAGAAAGCGCGGAAGTAAGCGGAAAAGGCCTTGTCAGGAAAGCTGTGCCATTGCTCCTGTTGGGCATGGCGGCCCTGCTCGCATTGCAATTCGCGCAACTGGACGAGTCCAAGAAGCGGTTCATCGTCCACCTCGCGAAGCAGGCCCCGTACCTGCCCGGCCGCTACTACGCCTGAACCCTCAGGCTGCCGGACAGACGGCCGTAACCGCGGTAATGGACGGCGGGGGCGGTGCGCTCAATCCGCTTCGCTCAGTAGGCGCTCGCAGAGCTCCCCTAGAGAGAGCCGGTCGCACCATCCGCGGATGTACTCGATATCCAGGGTGTCCTGCTGCACCAGGACTATCCCGAGGGCATCTTCGTAATGCTTATGAACACCTGAGCGCTTGAACCAATCAAGCTTGATGACGATCAAATCCTCAGGCATAGAGATAGAAACGGGAGTGCCTTCCAGGGTCTCCTCTTTCCTGCGCGAGAACCTGCTATGGTCGAAGGCCGAATCCTCGAGCATCCAGAAATCGACCTTGGTTGTTGTCTCGTTGTGGATGAGATTGAACATGGAATGATGCCGTATCGCATCTTCGATCATGTCCATGCTGACATAATAGTCGTTACCAAATGTATCGAATATTCTACCTGCATCATGTTGGCCGATCTCGACCACCAGATCGATATCGTGTGTGGAGCGGATCCTGCCATAGAAGCTGGTTGCGAAAGCACCGCTCAACATGTAGGGGATATTCAGCCCATTCAGTCGTTCAACCACCTGCAGCAGGATATCTAAAGGGCTCATCCGTATATCCTTCTCAGTAGTTCTTCCCGCAGCCCATCTTCGGTGATCCCCGGATGATCGTGCTTGATGCCGGCGATAGCTATCTTCCTGACCGACTCGCTGAGAGCCACCGCCGCTTTCAGTCGCTCTTCGCAGCTCATCTGCCGAAGTCTATCGAGATATATATCCTCGGTTTCCGCAGCGAAACAACCGAAATGATCGGGCACGGTTTAGACCTTTCCGCTCGATGCGTCATTTCCTATGCAATCCGTAGCGTATACAAGGTAATTATAATCTCCCTGAAGACAAAGCGGAGTCATTCCTTACCAGGCACCCCATACTCCCCCAACTTCCGATAAATCGGGTTATCGGAAGTAACCCGCCATACTATCCTGGGCTTTTATGCCTTTTCGCCCGGGGTTATCTCCCCAAGAAACCGCGAATTTGCCCATACACAGCTCATTTGAACCGGTCCAGGGCTTTGGCCTTCTGCGCGAAGGCTTTGACCCTCGTGCGGTCGTAGCCGGCGAAGTAGGCAGCCAGGGCCCGCCTGAGGATCTCCGATTGCGATACCCCCTCGAGGTGCGCGGTGACCTCGAGGGCATCCGCGAAGTGTTCGTCCATGTAGAGGAGCTTCTTGAGCTTGGGCGAGCCCTTCCCCCCGAGCGTCTTTCCGCCTTCTTCCGCAGCGCCTTTCATAATACCTATATTATAACATAAGATATATCATAATATATATTACATGAAGAGCAATATCATAATTCTTCTGAGTTTGGTTAGATCTGAGCAGAAAAAGGAGCGAAAAGGTTAAAAATCACGAGTTAATATATCATTTTCTTCAGCGGTGGCGGCTTTACTCATCGTGCCTTTCGTTGCCATAATACTGTCCCTTGTGAAAATAGGCTATCGGCCCTATTCGATTAACCTTAGTATTTCTCAATTATCAGAAGGACAATGCCTACCAGCGGTAGAATAACTGCTCATACATTTGCTAAGAATGTATCTGCAGCAAATTGCGCTTCTCTCAAGGGCTAATAGATTTCATTGGGTGGATAGGGAGGTAGTCATAGGCTATGGGGTAAGGAGTAGACTATGAAAAAATCGAAGGGAATGACCGCGCTCACGTGTGTTCTGCTTCTGCTTTCAAGCGTACTGACGCTCTTTGCGGCCGGCTGCATCAATTACGGCAGCTCAAGCAAGTCTGTTGACCTGGCGGAAGCAGCTCCGGGGGAAACGCTCACCTATACGCTGAACATCATCAACTCCGGCGACGAGTCCTCGAGCAATACCGTCATCACCGACCAGATAGACCAGAACCTCGAGAACGTGGGAAACATTACGGGGGGGGCGTTTATAACTCCGGCACCAGGACCATCACCTGGAGCCTGGGCACCGTCCCCAGCGGCGGGGGGACAACCCTCACCTTCACCGCCGATATCGTCTCCACGACTGCGCCGGGGACGGTAATACAAAACACCGCGAGTATCTCCTATACTGGAGGCGGCCCGCTCGCGAGCAATACCGTCCAGACCACGGTCATCGCCGCAAATCCCTTGGACCATTTCGAATTCGCTCCCATATCCTCCCCCCAGACCGAGGGCCAGGCCTTTCCCGTGACCATCTACGCCAAGGACGCATCCGGACAGACGATATCGGATTTCGAGGACACCGCCAGCCTTTCTGACCTTACGGGTACCATCAGCCCCACCGTCACCCGGAACACCTACGTGGCCCTGGATGCGGGCTCCCACCATAGCCTGAGCATAAGCTCGGGAGGTTCGCTGTGGGCATGGGGGAACAACGACCAGGGGCAGACAAACGTGCCCGCCGGCAGCGACTATGCGGCCGTCTCCGGAGGCGCCAACCACAGCTTGGCCTTACGCACCGATGGTTCACTCGCCGGTTGGGGGTTCAACAACCATGGTCAGGCGACCCCGCCGGCAGGGAATGATTTCACCGCCGTTGCCGCGGGCGGGTTCCACAGCCTCGCCCTACGCACAGACGGCACCCTCGCCGGATGGGGAGAGAACCTCTACGGCCAGGCCACGGTGCCATCGGGGAACGGGTATGCGGCTGTCTCAGCTGGATTCTATCACAGCCTGGCACTGCGCACGGACGGTACCCTCGCAGCCTGGGGCCTCAACAACTATGGCCAGACCACTGTGCCCGCGGGGAATAATTACGTAGCTATAGCCGCCGGCAACTATCACTGCCTCGCCCTCCGTTCGGATGGCACCATCGCCGGCTGGGGGTACAACGACCACGGCCAGGCCACCCCGCCCGCGGGAAGCGACTTCGTGGCCGTCTCCGCCGGCAACTACCATAGCCTTGCTCTCCGTTCTGATGGATCGCTTTTCGCATGGGGCAACAACTCCTACGGCCAGACGACGGTTCCCTCCGGCAGTGACTATACCGCCATATCAGCGGGAGACCACCACTGCCTGGCCCTCAGGGAGGACGGCACCATCGCCGCTTGGGGATATAACGGATACAGCCAGACCACGGTACCGCAGGGCCACTTCACGGGCGGGGTGTTCACGGGCATGGTGACTATCGGCGCCCCTTACACCTCGGACGTCATCACCGCCGAAAGCGATGGCAAGACCGGAAGCTCGAATGCCTTTACTGTCATGCCGCTGCTGCCCGATTTCGGAGCCTCTTTGAAGCAAGTGGGCACGGCTGAGGTCACCCCGCAAGGTACCCTCGCCTATAGCCTGCAGATAATAAATGGTGGGGCTGGGCCGGCCACCCAGGTCGCAGCCGTCGACTACCTGGATTCCAACCTGGAGAACATCACGGACATCAGCGGGGGAGGCGTATATGACCCAGGCGGGCACAAGATCACCTGGGAACTGGGCACATTGAACCCCCTGGGCCAGTGCGAGCTTGCCTTTTCCGCCCAGGTGAAGGCCACAGCAGCTCCCGGGACGGTCATCTTTAACCAGGCGCAGATAGGTTGCGCCGAGGCGAACCCATATCCGACCAATACGGTGCAGACCGCGGTGGTCCCCGGACCGGTGGACCACTTCGCCATCGCCGAGATAGCCAGCCCCCAGACCGCGGGCGCCGCCTTCCCCCTGGCCATCACCGCCCTGGACGCCTTCGGCAACACCGCGACCTCCTTCTCCGGCTCTGTTAACATATCCGACACCACCGGCACCATAGCCCCGACGCTGAGCGGCGCGTTCACGAATGGTTCATGGACGGGTGAGGCAGTAATAGAACAGGCGGCGGCCTCCTGCACTGTGAGTGTGGACGACGGTGCGGGCCACCTCGGCCAGTCCAACTCCTTTCAGGTGATCGAGGATACCACCTACCCGGAAGCAGATATCACCTATCCTACCGAAGGAGAAGTCATAACCGCGCCTTCCCTCATGGTGACCGGCACCGCCTACGACCTCCGGCTCACCTCATGGCAGCTCACTTGCAGGCTCGAGGGCACGGAGGATTGGGTGCCCTTGAGCGCTCCGCATACCGACCCGGTGCAGGTGGGGGACCTGGAGACCTGGGACCTTAGCGGCCTCCCTGACGGCATAGTCCACCTGAGGCTCGGCGTTGTCGACGAAGGTGGGCTCTCAAGTGAGGATATCGTGAGCATCGCGGTCGAAAGGCAGGACCCTATAGCAGCGATAACCTGGCCCGAGGAGGGCGAAGTCGTGGGTGGCACAGCCCAGGTCACGGGTTCAGCCTCGGACGGCAACCTCCTCCGCTACCTCCTCTCCTATGGCGAGGGTACGGACCCCCAGACCTGGCATCCCATACCTCCCGCACCCGCAGGTCTCGAAGTCGCGCAGGAGACCGGGAGCAGTGCCTACGGCCTCTACCAGGCCAGCAGTTTAAAAGACCTTGGCCAGGTCTTCAGGGTATCGGATGGTCATCTGGATAGGATCGAGCTTCTCCTGGGGAGGACCGGGGCCGCCGACGCCGAGATCGGTTTGAAGGTATGCGAGGTGGTCTCCGGGATCCCAACCTTCAACGTGGTAGCTGAATCCTCGACGACATACGGTTTCTCTCAGATCTCCACCACCGCCACCTGGTATGCCTTCGAGTTCCGGGGCGAGGAGCTGCAGCCGGGTACCGAATATTGCATCGTCCTTACCAGATTGGACGGAGTTACCGATGGCTTAAATTACATCACCTGGCGCTTCTCCAGCACGGATGTCTATGCCGGCGGGGCGGCCTGGAGATACAACGTCAGCGCCTGGAGCAGCTGGACGTCCTATGACTTCGCATTCCGCGCCTACACCTATTCGGAAGAAGACCTCTACGGCTATGAGGACATCGAGGACGGCGTGCTGGCGGCTTGGCGGACGGCGGAGACCCCGGACGGGCCGTATACCCTGAGACTCCAGGTCGAGGACGCCTACGGCAAGCAGGCGGCGGACCAGGTCCTGGTGGAGGCCGACCGCACCCCACCGCTGGTCCAGATCATCTCTCCCCAGGGATACGGTTATATGCGAGGTACGGTGGACATAACCGGAACGGCGACCGATAGCCACTTCCTCTCCTGGCAGCTCTTCTACGGTGCCGGTGCCAACCCAGCCCAATACCTGCCCCTGTCTGCGGAGATGACAGCTCCAGTTGAGGAGGGCACCCTCTGCACCTGGGATACGACCGCCTTGGCTGATGGGCTCTACACCATAAAGCTCGTGGCGCACGACCAGGCCACCTTGATGAGCGAGACCGCTTTACAGGTGACCGTGGACAATACCCATCCTGCCGCCTCTATAGCCTCACCCGCTCCCGGCGAGGCCGTATGCGGGATGCTTTTTGTTCATGGGGAAGCATCTGATACCAATTTCGCGTCTTACTCTCTCAGATATACGCAGGACCCCGACCCCGACGCGCCAGGGGCGCAATGGACTGAGATAACCTCAGATACCCTGCCGCCGGGGGCAAACCTCGCGAGCCTCGATACCGCGACCATGGTCGAGATCCCCCTGTGGCTGGAGCTTTCCGCTTCTGACAAGGCCGGAAATACCTCAGTGACCAGAACGAACGTCAACCCCGACAACACCTTCCCCGAGGTGTATATAAGCAGTCCGGAGGAGGGGAGGGTGTGCGGGGAGGTGCGCATCTCCGGGGTAGCCTACGACCGCAACCCAGCCTCCTATTCCCTCTACGATTGGGACGGGGAAAACCTCACCACACTTATCGAGGATCAGGCTGGCGGTACTGGCACCGCCCCCACAGACTTATTTTTCTGGAATACAAGCGCCATAGCCGATGGCGAGCACGTCCTCGCCATCAAAGCTACCGACGCTGCCGGGCACGAGAGGACAGCCATCCAGCAGGTGCGCGTAGACAACGTTCCGCCCAGCGGCAACATCCAGATCATGGGCAAGGATGCAACAGGAGAGTTTACAAATACGGGCTTCACTCAGCTGAAGCTCAACACAGTAGACACGGAATATATAAAGATATGGAACTACGATGCGGAGGACCCGGACCATATCCCAGAGGAAGCTTATCTCGTCCAGGCAGGCGGCGGCTCTTACACGGGCTTACTCACTCGCAACTGGGTGCTGCCTTCCGCCTTCCTCAACCACATAGAGGGTGTAAAGGAGGTGCGTTGCCAGTTCATCGATTCGGCTGGGACGGCATCGGCGGTATACTCAGATACCGTGGTATTCGAGACCACGCAACCGATCATCGCTGTCACTTCACCGGCAAGGCAGAGCACGGATCCTAGCGGAAAGGTCCATTTCGATTTCTCCCTATCCGATCCAGAAGTCTCAGGGATCAGGTCTGGACTCGAGCGGGTGGAGATACACCTGACTGTCGGAGGGATGCCGCTCGAAAAGATATTCGAAGAACAGCTGAGCGGAGAGGACTGCGCAAGGTCAGCGGACATTGATATTTCCACCCGGGGCTATGGCTACTACGATTTCATTATTAAGGCCTTTGATAGGGCAGGAAACGCCTCAGCCTCGAATACCTTCTCCTATAACTATGCGGGTTACTCCGAGTGGCCGATGGCTGGCTATGATGTGAGGAATTCCCGCTACAACTCCGGAGTAAAACCCGACGAGATGCTCTGGCCATACAAGATTGACTGGGCAAGCAACCAAGGCTTTGGCGGGTATTCGAGCAGAGGGAACATCCTGGAGAGCGATGGCTACCTCTATTTCAGCGAAGTCGATCACGACCATGATAGGTCGGCGATCAGAAAGATCAGGATAAGCGACGGTGATCAGGTTGCGGAATACCCCATTAACGACCCTGCCGATTACAACATACAGGGCATATGCCTGACGGGAAGCGGTACGGAAGATGGCCGCGTGATCGTCCTGACACAGAAGAGGGTCATTGTCCTTAATAGGATAGCATTGGAATACATCGATTCCCGGGACATGGCCTCCTATTATAGTGATGATGGGACTTTCAGGGGCATGCCGGTAACTTCAGGTGATTTCCTCTATTTACCTATTTATAAGAGCGATCTCACCAACGGAAGCCGTATGCTGGCCGTGAATATCGATACCCTGGAAAAGGAGTGGGATTATTATGCTACCCAGAACGCGCCAACAAGACCGGCGCTAACAGAAGGAAAGCTTATCTTTGCATGCAATCCCTATCTATACGTGCTCGATGCAGCGACCGGTTTGGACCTTCACCCTCCTCTTGCCATTGAGGGCACTTATAAGGGTTATGTCGGTGTGCCCACTGTCTACAACAACCATATCTATCTGATGACAAGGACCGCCTACAGCGGGTATGCCTTATCGATTATAGAAATGCTGCAGGTAGATGATGAATTTCAGCTTAATGTCGTTGCGGTAACAGAGAACATCAATGGCATGAAAGAGGAACTTGCTTGCGCCAACGGCATGGTCTATGTGGTATCTACATCCGGCTCTTCCCCATATCCGATCATAGTAAAAATGTGGGCCTTCGATGCCGCAACCGGTTCCACGATGTGGGTCAAGGATTTCACGATGGAGTCTCTTTTTGGTGCCAGGAGTATAGGGACACCTGCGATAGCTGATGGGCTGCTTTTCGTGGGCTTTACAGATCGTCCTGGCTTCTTCGATATACATCAGTCCTATTTACGTGTATTCGATGCATATACTGGCCAGCTCCGTTATAGTTCTGACGGTATGCAAACGACTAACACCTATATTGGAAACCCAACCGTAACCGTGTCCAAAGGAAGAGCCTTCTTTCACATCAATTCCAGCGCATCTGTTTGTTTCAAGCCCGGATACACGGTCAACAGCCTCAACGCTCTGGGCTTTGATACCTTCTGCGGCTTCTACGGGG
This sequence comes from Actinomycetota bacterium, assembly GCA_040757835.1. NCBI lineage: Bacteria > Bacillati > Actinomycetota > Actinomycetota bacterium. Next base: position 30,282 of record JBFLWJ010000016.1, on the reverse strand, counting down.
GAGTCAATACCTCTCTAGGTAGCTTTACCCAGGAGATAACGGATGTCAGTTTGCCTGGCCGGTGCATCGATGTTGAAATCAAGCGCACCTACAACTCCTACAAGCCCGATACGGGTTACACAGACAACGGTTTCGGGAACGGCTGGGATTGGAGCTATAACGTCTATCTCGAGCAAGAATATGATAACAGCAACCCGCCCGCCCTGACCGCGCTCAAGGTTCATCGTGGAGATGGACGGGTGGATATATATGCCAAGGAAGGCGATACCTTCAAACCACCACCGGGTGTCTTCGACGACCTTGTTGCGGGATGGTTCCCCTTCGCGGGTAGTGGCCAGACTACCCTATACACCTTGAAGGATGCAAGCGGGAAGCTGTGGGAGTTCGATACAAGGGGTGACGAGATCAGGCTTGTCCGGATCGTGGACGACCATGGCGCCGCAGATAACATCCTCACGCTTGACTACGAAGAAGACGGCATAGATGACAACAAGGTGGATAAGATCATCTTACCTGACGGGAGAGAGACGGATATCGACTGGACAGGAGAGCACATCACTTCAATCACCTATGGCAATTCATATACGGTAGCCTACTCATATGATGGCGCCAAACTAGCGAGCGTGACCGACATCTATGGCGGGCTGACGCAATATGCATATAACGGAGAAGACAGGCTGCAGAGCATCACCGAACCGATGGAGAACGTCTCCAAAACCATCGCATATTACCCGGCCGAAGACCCTAACGCGGGCATGGTCAAGGAGACCAAAGACGCCAACAATGCAGCCACCCAGTTCTCTTATGCCACCACCTCGCACATGACCATGATCACTGATCCCCGGGGCTACACCAACACTCACCGCTACGACACCCTTTACCGACTTATCCAAGAGGTGAACAACGCAGGTGAGTCCACTACCTATTCCTATGGGGATGACGGTAACGGCAAGTCAGTGCGCGACGCACGAGGCCGCATCACCCAGTACATCAGCGAAGAAGGAAAGGTAAAGCGCATTGTTAACCCCGACGGAGGCATCAGGGACTTCACCTATGACGAGCGCGACCGCCTCGTATCCGAGACCGACGGGGCGGGACATAGCAAAACCTATAGCTATATTGACAAAGACGGAACCGATATAAACAGTGTTACTTCCATTACCGACTTCGGCGGACAGGTAACGAAGTTCTTCTATACAGATGTTGACAACCCAGGTCTCCCCACAGTGAAGGTCATGCCGCCCATAAATGGGAAGAACGGACCAAATCCTACGATGGAATACCTATACCATGATACGGGGTCATTATGGCTGGAAAGCCTCTTCGAAGACTGGAACGAAAATACGAGTGATCCCCATGGGTCAGGTGGCGTTTCCTTCAATAGGTATGAATATGACATTGCCGGCAGGGTGACCGAAGAGGACCTTGGAAAAACTAATCCATTGAACCAAGGTCTCGTGCGCTATTCGTATGAATACGATGATAATGCCTCAGATGGCATGCGTGAGGTCACTAAGACGAATGTATCTCCCGATTTGGGCTCGGTGGTAGAGCAACCAATCGAAATCACCCGCTATGATAAAAACGGCAGGCTGGCAGAAGCTATAAGAAACAGGGGCGATACTTCCCCCGATTCCCACATGATGTGGATAAGGACCTCCTACGCCTACGACGGCAACAACCGCGAGATCGGAAGGGAGCTTTACACCTCAAGCGAAACTGACCCCCCTCTACCGGGCGCGCAGCTGGACCAGGCCTACTCCACCGCCACCAAGGCCTACTTCACCAACGGCCTCCTGCAATCTGAGAGCGATTATTCCGGCAGGACCACCTACTACGCCTACGATGATGCGGGCCGCCTGGCGCAGCAGACGGACGCGGCGGGGCGCACTACCCACTACGAGTATTTCGCGGACGGCCAGCTACAAAGAAGGATAGACCCCAACGCGACCGGCTATGTTGAATACTCCTACGATGATGTGGGAAGGCTCGCCTCGGAGGAGAGGCGCTTCATATCCGCGCTCTACGGGGAGATGAGCTATAAGACCCAGAAGACCTACGACACCCGGAGCAACGTTACCGAGGAGAGGACAACAAGGCCCGTGCCCGGTCCCACTATACCTGCTCTGAGCGCTCTCACCTATGACGAGGCCGTCACCACCTACACATATGATTCCGGAAACCGCGTGCTTGTCTCCGTGAGCACGACTGGAGAAGGGAATATAACCACCGCCTACGAATACGATCCGGCTGGGAACAAGATCAGCGAGACGCGCACTGGGCCAGGCTTGTCACCAGCAACCACAGCCTATGTCTATAATGCCCTTGGCAAGGCTATAGAGGAAGTGCAGTACTGTTCATTTGGCACTACTTCAGAAAACCCTATATTAACCTACCGTGCCTATGATACCTTGGGAAACATCACCTCTGAGACGGTATGTAATGGCACCGCTAACGAAGAGGTCCTCTCCCACAAGGCCTATACCTATAACGGCCTCTCAAAAATAAAACAGGTATACGCAGCGGTGGGGGCAGAGGCTAACGGCTTCTCGCTCGGCACTAAAGCCAACCTCGGCAGCCTGACTACAACCCAGATATTCGACTACGAATATTTCGCGGATGGCCTTCTCTCCTGGGAGACCAGGTATAATCTTGATGGCAGCGGTATTTCCCCCACCCAGGAGATCACCTACTCCTACGATGCCCTGGAGAAGAAGACCAGGGAATCGTGGTCAGTGGATGAGACAGCCCGCTACGTACGCACCTATTCATACGACGGAGCAGGGAACGTTCTTAAGGAAGAGATAGGCGATGGCACGGACATGCGTGAAATCGCCTTTGAATACGACGGAGCAAACCGCACAACCAAGAAGATCCTTCCCAATGCGGGAGGCGAGACAGAAGGAGAGCGCGCCCATACCTTCGAGTATAGGGACGCCGAGCGCAAGGTCGAAGCGACCGACCCCGAGGGTAGGAAAGTCATAAGCACCTTAGACGACCTGGATCGGGTGGAGGTATCAGAAACCACAGGGGAAGACGGCTACCTCGTCCTGCGCGCCTACGATCAGGCAGGAGGGGTCATCCGCGAATCCGCCCGCCAGGCAAAGAACCCGGATGGTACCGACCTCTTCTGCGAGGCCTTCCAGATATTCGACGACATGGGCAGGCTCACCGAAAAGCAGGTTCTCTCCGAGGGCGGAGGATCTCAGGTGCTGCTTCCCACCACCTATGCCTACGACCACGCCGGAAACCTTGTATCCACCACCACCCCCGCGGGAGCCACTACTACTTATACCTACGACACCCTGTCCCGCCTAAGGCACCAGGCCCTGCCTCACGATGGCAGCACGAGCATTGTGACCTCCTGGGCCTACGACGCCCTCTCTAGGAAGACCCATACCTTCGAGGGAGATACCGACCCCGACACAACCCGCTACACCTACGATGGCCTCTCGCAACTCAGGCAGGTGGAGCAGTGGTCCGTTCCCTGGACGGGGACGGAGGGCGTTTATACGGCACCTGGCGCACCGGATGCGGTGACCACTTACGAGGTGGACCTTACCGGCAACCTCGTCTCCCAGACAGACGCAAAAATGAACACCACCTCCTACACATACGATGGCTGCGGCTGGCTCACAGGCAAGACCGACCCCCTAGGTAGGAGCGAGAGTTTCACCTACACGAAATATGGAGAGACGGCGAACCATACATACGTAACCATCGATCCCGAACCTCCCGCGCCTGCGGTTCCCGACCGCGCCATCTCCTACACCTACGACGGGAGGGGCAGGCTTACGGCCGAAAAAGCTTCTGATGGCACTACCACAAAAGACGAGATAGCTTACGCCTACGACCACGCAAACAACACTACCGAAGCAATATATAGGGTGGCTGGCGGGGTGGATATTGAGGATCGCAGCCTGGATCTGGCCTACGACGCCTCGGGGCGCATATCCTCCGTCTCCAGCGCACTCGGGGGAGCAGCAGGCAGCTACTCCACCTCCTACTCCTACCTGGACTCGGGCGAGATAGAATCACGCACCCTCTCCTATGCGGAGGGGGGGAGCAACGTGGAGCTCACCTCAAGCTATACCTACGACATCTCCGGCCGGCTCACGCAAGCCTCCGCGCCCGCGCAGGGAGGCACCTACGCCTTCTCATGGGATGCTGACTCTCGCCTCACCCAAGTGGACCTCCCCAGCTCCGGGGGACATATAGACTACACCTACTACGGGGAGGGCCTCACCGCGACCCAGACCGCCTACTCGGGGGCGGGTACCCCGCAGGCCTCCTACGACTACGCCTACAATGACCGGGGCCAGAGGTCTGATATGGATGTGACCCTCTCGGGCAGCTACGCCGCTCTCAACGGCAATTACCACTACGAATACGACGGTATGGGCCGGCTCAAGGGTTTCAACGCCCCGGGAGAGGATAACGACATGAGCTACGTATATGACGAGTGTGGAAACCTCGTAACCAGGGAAACCGCTGCCGTGACCGAAACCTATACCTACGATGCCGCAAACCAAATAGCATCGGGCCCAGACAGCACATACGTATACGACCCCTTCGGCAACCTCATCCAGAAGGGCACGGAGACCATGACCTACGACGGCTTCGACCGCCTGGTCACAACTAGCGGGACCACAGGAACGGTCTCCTTCAGCTACGACCCCCTGGGAAGGCTCACGGAAAGAAAGGTAGGCGAAGCCACAGAGCGCGCCTTCCGCTACGACGGCACTTCCCTCTCCCAAGCCCAGGAGACCGACGGGGCGGGGAACGCAACGACCACCTATGCCCTCTCGCCCTCAGGTACCCACCTCGCCCAGGACAAGGGAGGCACCATCTCCTACTTAGGCCTCAACCCTCACACCGACGTGTCCTTCACCCTGGGCAGCCAGGGGAGCCTCACCGGTGCCCTGGTATATGACCCCTACGGGAACCCCTTGGCGAATAGCGATCTCGACTCCTCCCTGGGATACCAGGAGGACTATACCGACCCCGCCTCCGGCCTCGTCTGGATGGGCGCCCGCTGGTACTCACCCGAACTGGCGAGGTTCCTCTCGGTAGACCCCTTGCCCGGCTATACGGACGAGCCGCTTTCCCTCAACCCATACCTCTACTGCGAAGACGATCCGATGAACTCGCTCGACCCCCTGGGAACGGACGACGACGATGACAGTTTCATGGATACAATCAGCGAATGGGTCGAGGAAGGCGTTGCAGCAGTAACCACTGTTGTATTTGGCAGCTCAAGCAACCGCGACAAGCATGCACAGAAGACCAACGAGAAGAAGGACAAACCCAAGAGAAGCTGGTGGCAGAAGGTCGGCGGTTTCTTCAGCGACGTGTGGGAAGGGATAAAGTCCGGGGGCAAGGCGATAGTAGGGGGCGTGCGAAAAGCCTTGCACAGCGTCTATAACGAGACTAAATGGTACCATCACTCCAATCTATGGGAGGGGATAAAGAAAGCACCCGCCGCCGCCAAGGGATTCGTGGTGGGACTGGGCAAAGGTGCCTACAACACCGTAAAGGGCACGGCAACCGGCATCTATGACCTGGCAACGGGCAAGATAAGCCTCAGTGAGTTCTTCTCCGGTATCAAGCAAGGGTTCGTGGACTCCTGGAATAAGATCACCGACTTCGAGCTGGCCGCGCGCGACCCCTATGCCTACGCCATGGGCATAGGGGAGATCACCGGCAGCATCGAGACCGGCATTGCCATGTCGGCGGGGCTCAAATACCTCTGGAGCAACTACGCCTCCCCTGCCCTCAGCAAGGCCTGGGCCGCGATCTCTGACAAGTTCTCGGGAAGCGCCCTGGGCTCAAGGCTCACCTCCGCCTTCAGCGGCGAGGGGGGATATATAGGGTGGGGAGATAATCTAGACGATATTTCGATCGAAACACCACGTGGTCTTGCATATCAAGAGATGTCGGAGCAATCTCTGAACCTGCGACAAGATGTGATGAGTGGTGGTAAGATATATCGGGCGGGTTCATTCGAAGGAGGATCATATGGACCCAGGGGGCAATTCTGGGCTCCAGAGAATCCAATCAACACTCCTGGATATATGAACAAATACGGGGCTACTGTTAGCGACTATGATTTCGTTATATCTGGAAAACCCAACCCAGGTGCACCTTTTGTTACAAGGACTGCACCGCCATATGGCACTAATATTGGCGGTGTTCCAGAGGTTGTTGTTAACCCGGGAGATGTTGTCGTACATGAGGTATGGATTAATGGCCAACCGGTTGTTACGCCTAATTAAAGTGTACACAGGAAAGTGATAAATAATGGAAATAGACAGCTTTGAAGAGTTGAAGCATGCAATTGACACTTTGACTGAATCATGGAGCAAGAGAGATTCTGAGGTGTCCTTAAGATATTTACGCCAAGGGTGGCCGATGTTGACGGGCTTAACAGATGACTGGTGGCGGCTGATTGATGCACTAGTTAGGATAAGGGAGAGTCCAAACGCTAACTTGACAATCGAAGAGAGAGATACTTTAGAAAGTCTTATTTCATGGTTAGAGAAAGCTGTATACAAATAGATTGAGATATGATGGTCAGCCGTCAAATAGCTGCTGATTTCTTGATCGATTGTGCATAATCTCACAAAGAGCTGTTCAATTAGCGAATAAAACGTTTGGGAGAGGGAGGCTGCGTGGACGCTTATGAGTTCGGACAGGCCGCAGGAGGAATAGTCGGGGTAGTACTGATTATCCTCCTTGCCGTATATCTCATCTCCAGGTTGACAGGCAAGGGAAAGAGCAAGGCCGGGAAATCTGCGGTAGTATCGAAAGCTAGAAACCAAAGACCTACCGATTATCCTTCCCCGAGCAAGAAGCCGGAGAAAAGGGCAGCACCAGATAAGGTAAACGTATCCGGCAATGATCCCGAACGAACCAGGCAAAAATGGGTCTGAAAAGGGAGGGAGCCGTTTCCTGCTAGCTTTAGTAATACAGCTCGCTCCTTACGATTGCCAGTTCCAGAAAACCGCCTCTTTTCTAAACTGCCTTCAAAATAGGCATCTATGAAAAGGTAGCCGCCGTCAAGCCACCTCTTTCTTCTTGCTCGGAGAATTCTCTCCTGTCATTTGAGCGAATACAGTTCATGCATCTATGAAAAGGTAGCCGCCGTCAAGCCACCTCTTTCTTCTTGCTCGGAGAATTCTCTCCTGTCATTTGAGCGAATACAGTTCATGCATCTATCCGTGCTTTCAAGCACATTATGTCTATGCGAACCGGAGCTGCTCAATCACACAATTACGGGCTTTTACAATGCCCAGCCTATTTTACGGGCTCACCCCAGATCGCTCTTTAGATGAGAGATTACCTCCTCGTAGGTCTTGCCCTCGGTGAGCATGTGGAACACGTAGGTGGACATCTTCCTCGCCACCGCCACCCGGGCTATCTTGTTCCCATTCCTTCGCTGCAGCCGGAGGTAGTGGTCCCGCAAGGGGCCCGGGTAGCGAGAGGCATGGATGGCGGCCTCCACCAGGGCCCAGCGGAGCCAGGGGGAGCCCTGCCTGGTTATCCTGCCATGCCGTACCGTCCCCCCCGACTGACTAGTGGAGGGCACCAGCCCGGCGTGCGAGGATAGCTGCTTCGCACTATGAAACCTCGATATATCCCCGATCTCGGAGAGGATGAAGAGGGAGAGCAGGGAGCCCACCCCGGGCATGGTCGCGAGCAACCTCGCCTCACCCGAGGCCTTGTACTCCCCCGAGATCCTCTTATCCGCCCGGGATATCTCCCGCGTGAGGTCTGCGAGCACCCTGAGATATCCGTCCAGCAGGAACCTCTTCTGCGGCAGGAGCTCAAGACCCTCAAGGTAGGCGAGCCCGGCCCGGCCGAAGAGATCGCTGTATGGGTGCTGGATGTTGCCTCTGATGAGCAGGGCGTGGACGGCGTTCTTGGTCTTGGTCCTCTCCCGCACCAGGAAGGCGCGGTAACGCATGAGTTCCCTCAAGTCCCTAATCTGCGCCTGCGGCTTGTAGGATTGGGGGATGAAGTCTGCCCGCAGGAGCTGGGAGAGTATACGTGAGTCCAGCTTGTCCGTCTTTATCTTGGCGGTGGCGATGGCCTTGGTCTTCAAGGGGTGGCAGAGGATGTTCTCTATCCCGCAGTCATCTAAGAGGTCGCACATCCACATCCAGTTTTGCCCCGCCTCAAGCACCACCCTTGCTTCTTCGCCCAATCCCTTGAAGAAGGCCAGGTGCTCTTCCTCCTGGTTCTCTAACTTTCGCCCCGCGACCACTTCCTTGCCATCATCATCTACAACAGTCACTACCGAGAATCGCTTGTGCATGTCCATCCCCGCGTGTAGCATGGGAATCAGCCTCCTTTCACTGCTACGCTCCTTCCCGACAGAAAGAGAGTAGCACGGGAGGCTACCTTTTCATGACATCACTTTTATATCCTGCATAAACGCCTGCCACGGCCAGGCGCAAATTGAGGGTTTAAGTTAAGAAAATACTACAGGGGGCTCTTCCGGACTCTTTTTGTATTGAAATTGAGCGCGCGGCCGCGGCCGCATGGGGGAGATCCGGGTCCGCAAGGCCCGGCTGCCAGAGGGGAGCCCCCGCGGGGGCGACTTACTCATGCCGGCGGGGGAGGGGAACCAGTCGGCGAAAAGCGTGGCTCTTTCCGCTGGCAGGATAAGAGGGGATACATAAACAGGGGAAAAAACACCGAAATCCGGGCCCCAGCTGCTCTTGCCCCAAAGGGCCAAAATCCGGCGCTCTGAGAGGCCTTCTAAGGGCCGATTCCAGCCGGGTAAGGGGTTTTGCCCGGGGCATTTTTCAGCGCCAGCGATAGGGGAGGGGCGCTGAGATCTCACCGGCGGGGGAGACCCTCTATACAAAATCCTACAGGTGGCGGTAGAGAGCGACGACTTAGATTGTCGCCTTTTCGCCGAAATCGGGTGTCCACTTTTCGCAAGTGAGGCCGGCGCCGGATCCGCAGGCGAGCCTGGCAAGGGCCAGAGACATCGGTGAATCTGCAGGAATTTCTGCCACCAGGCGGACCCGCGCAAATCTCATCCACTCAATGCGGCTGAAAGCCATTTATCATAATATTCCCAGCAAAGCAAGCTATGCCGATAATATTTATTCTGTAAAGCAGATGGCGATTCTGCCTGCCCTTTAAATGTTTTAGTCTCCCCGTTCCTGCGGGGCATCAAGCGCTTTCTCGCCCTCAGGAGCCGATGTTCACCTTGGTGCTGATGCGCTCGATGCAGGCGTCGATGAAGCTCGGGTCGTCGATGCGGATGCTGATGGCCTCCTGCTTGCAGACCATGGCGCAGCGGCCGCAGCCCTTGCACTCCTCGCCGATGACCGCCTTCTTGTTCACCAGCTCCATCTGCTTGAAGATGCACGCCTTCACGCACTTGCCGCAGCCGTTGCATTTCTCCTCATCTACGGTGATGGAAAGACCTTCCATCTTCACCAAGATGTCGCGCGCCTCGCGAGACGCTAGTGGTATGCTGGTGGAGATACAGCAGCACGGGCAGCAGTGGCAGATGGTCATGAGGTCGTGGTGGTCCCTCTGTACGCCGAGCATGATGGCGTCACCCTTGAACTTTCCCACGCAGGAGACGAGGCCCGCCTCCGTTGCCTGGTGCAGGTGCTCCAGGGCTTCCTCCATGCTCACCAGGCGCCCGACCTCGGGATTGACGTATTGCACCGCCGGGCCCAGGAAGGTACAGCCGAAGGAGGGATCGAAGTCCTGGCAGTCATTGCCGCTGCGGCAGGGACAGCGCGACAGGATGAGGCGGTGGCTCGCGTTGCGGATGAAATGCTCGATTATCGAGGTCGGGGCGGCGGCCCCGGTGGGCAGTTCCATGTTCTCATACACCGGTATGTAAGTGAGGGTTGTATTATCCGAGTTCATCGCACGGTGGCCCAGTTGCTTGAGGATAGGATAATTGGTGAGTTTGAACACGAAGTCCTTGTGTTTATACTGGCTGAGTATAAAGTCGAAACTCCTCTTGCCGCGTCCTTTGTGCCTGATGATCATGGCGACTCCCCCTGTTTTCCGACACAGCCTCGGTTTGATGCAAGGATATTACCATGCGAACATTATTCGACGCAATGTCGGTTTACGGAGAAAGTCTCAAGCTTGCATCGCCTGTCGTTCCATCCTAGTATTGGATGATCTCGTGCAGGGAGAGTATATGGAGGTAAACATGCAGCTATGTCCCAAATGCGGTTCCGAGAATTCCGATGGCGCCTCCTTCTGTTCCCTGTGCTATCAGCCTTTCGGCGCAAGTGTGCCCTCTGCCGGCAGCGGGGATGAAGCCACCGCCAAAACGAGCCTGAAGCATCAGCGTATACCGGTGCCACCGGACACGGGCAGAGAGGACGGTGCATATGCTCCAATGCCTGAGTTCAGAGAAGACAAAGCCCTCATTAGGATCCCGGGCGTGGTCGGGATCGAAGGGATCTCCGAAGGCCAGCTGAGACAGGAATTGAAGCAAGGCGGCAAGTTCGTGGTCTTCCAGTACTGCTGTTCCCTGCTTATCGTGACGTTCAGGAGGGTTTCGCCGGTCTTTTTCGTTCGCGCCGGGAGGAGCGGTATCCTGAATGGCATGAGGTATTCGCTGATCTCTCTTCTGTTGGGGTGGTGGGGATTCCCCTGGGGGCCGGTGTTCACAGTGGGATCCTTGTTCAACACTTGAAAGGCGGGATCAACGTAACGGGTGAAGTGGTCAGGGGAGGTAGGGTCATCGTCCCGCAGGACCTGTTGAGTGGCAAAGATTATCATGAACGGAAGCAGTATTCACGGCCGGTCCGTATCGCCGCAGGGGTAGCTATAGGCCTGATGTGGCTTATCATCTTCCTGATCATCTATTCCACGTTCTTTGAGTGATCGCGACGAGGGACGCCCCAGTCCTCGATCGATGGAGTCCCGTCCTACCTTACGGCTTCCTCCAAAGCGAATCGGGCTGAGACCACGTCGGTGGCGAAGATGGGCGGGACCGAGAGGTGGGTGATGGAGTAGCCGTCCCCCAGGGTCTCAGCCGCCATGTGCCACGCTTGCGGCAACGAATCTGCGGCCTCGAAACCGAGGTGTTCCACCACCTCGCGTTTCTTCGCCCCCACCACGATGACCCGCTCCAGGTGCTCCATGGCCAGGCCGCCCCAGTACCAGACGTAGAAGGGGTGCACGCCGTGGTAGGCGTGGTGGTGGCGGTATGCCTCGATGTACTCTTTGCGGTCGGCGAAGTCCTCCTCGAAGCGGACCTCCATCTCCCGCGAGTCGCGGGTCTCGGCCAGTACCTTCTCGTAGAACTCGATGTAGGGGAGGTGGTGGCGCTGGTGGAAACCGGGGAGGAAGGGCTGCATGAGCACCAGCACCCCTCCCTTGCGCACCACCGGCTTGCGCATGTGCAGGTTGAAGACGTAACCAAGGGCGGAGTTCATGGCCAGCAGGGGGTTCATGCGCGAGAAGGCAGCATAGGGGCAGATGTTGGGCAGGGCCAGGAAGAGGGCGTCGCTCTGGCCCTCCACGCGCACGTTCTGCTGCCGGAAAAGCGCTTCCAGGGTTTTATCGTGCACCGCTTCCGGGTCGCCGGCGTGGACGGCCATGGGCGCGTAGGCGCTCCGCAGGGCGGAGGAGACGGCGGACTTCACCGCCTGCGGGAAGTGACGGGACAGCTTGAAGGGGAGCGGCACCCCGTTCCTCTTCAGGGAGAGGTAGGAGTCGAGGGGGCCAGGCCACACCCGGTTGTTGAGCACCGTCTCTACGCTCATCACCTTCGCATGCCGAGCCAGGTATCTTCCCTGTGCGCGCAGGATATCGTGGAAGTGGCTCCCCGGGTCCATGATGGTGCCGCCGTCTATGAGCACGGAGGCGTTGTGGTGGGGGCGTATCGAGCGGTAGGTGCCCAACCCCACCATGTAGCTCTTCCAGCCTCCGTTCATGCTCGTCCAGTTGACGTTGACGTAGATGGTGAGGTTCGACTCCAGCAGGGCGCGGTTTACCTCCACCGGGTATCCCTCCGCGGTGCTTCCCAGGTCCACGGCGCCCACCGGATCCTCGGCGTCGTGGTTGGCGATATGCGACGGCCCCATCACCGCCCACACCCGCCTGCCGAGCACGTGCCTGAGTTCACGCTCCGTCCACTTGCGGTGCAGCCCCACGGCGCAGATAAGGGATACCCGCTCCCTTTTCACCCCCAGGGCGAAGAGTTCCTCCAGCACCGCCTCCACTGCCAGCCCGCGCGGGTCGCGCAGCACGGGTGGGAGGGGAAGGCAGGGGTCGTCGAAGGCGATGGTCACCCGGGACTCCGGGCCCACCAGTTCCGCCAGGGGTGAGCAGCCCAGGGGGTCACGCAGCGACGCCCTCACCGCGCCCTGGTAGTCCACCAGGGGAGCTACGGGAGGCGGCGCCTCGATAACCCGGGTATGCTCGGGAAGCTCCACCCGCACGATGTCGTCGCCGCAGAAAACCAGCCTCTGCATGACATACCTCCGTATCAGAGGTCAGGTCTTAGATTTTGGATACCCTGGTATGTAATGGTATAAAATGGCAAACATACCCTTATCGTATAGCGATTATGGAAGCGGCATCCTCACTCGAAAATCCAAGATCCAAGACCTGACCCCATTAACCCATGATGCCGGAGGAGAGGACCTCCTCCACCTGCGCGGCGTCCTTGCCGAGCACCGCCTCCAGCAGCCAGCGGTTGTCCTGTCCCGGGGAGGGGGCGGGGCCACGGGGCCTGATCTCGCTGCCCAGGGCCTTCATGGCCGAACCGAAGATGGGTATGGTCCCAACGCCCGGCTGCTCCAGGTCCACCAGCATCCCCCGCGCCGCGGTATGGGGGTGCTCGACCACCGTTTTGACGTTGTTCACGGGCGACCCCGGGACGCCGTGCTCCCGCAGCAGATCCCATATCTCTGCGTCACTGAGGCCGGAGGCCCACTCCTCGATGATCTTCTTCAGCTCGGCCTCGTTGGCGTTGCGGGCCATGAGGTCCTTGAAACGCTCGTCCTCCGCCAGTTCCGGCTTGCCCATGGCGTTGCACAAGTTGTGGAAGGGCTGGTCCCCGATGCAGATGAGCATTACGTAGCCGTCCCGGGTGGCGAAGGCATCGAAAGGGGTGACGTAGGGGTAGCGGTTGCCGGTGCGCTGGGGGATGTTGCCGGTGACGGTATAGTCGACGAACTTGGCCTCCAGCAGGTTGATGGCCACGTCGTACATGGAGACGTCCAGGTAGTCCCCCTCTCCGCTGCGCTCGCGCGCGAAGAGGGCGGCGCAGATGCCGTAGGCAGCGAAGAAGGCGGCGGAGATATCCACGATGAGCGTCCCCGCCCGGGTGGGAGGCCCGTCGGGATAGCCGGTGGTGGACATCAACCCGCTCATGGCCTGGATCACTGCGTCATAGGCGGGAAGATCCGAGAGAGGGCCGTACTGCCCGTATCCCGAGATAGAGCACATCACCAGCTTCAGGTTGACCTGCTTGAGGGCTTCATAGTCCAGGCCCAGCTTCTTCATCACGCCGGGGCGGTAATTCTCCACCAGCACGTCCGATGCGGCCACCAGTTCCTTGAATATCTCCACGGCACGCGGGTCCTTGAGGTCCAGGACCACGCCGCGTTTGCCGCGGTTGAGCACGGCGAAAGAAGCCGAGAAGCCGTCCTTATAAGGCGGGAAGAGGCGCGCCTCGTCACCCAGCCCCGGCCGTTCCACCTTGATCACCTCCGCCCCCATGTCCGCTAGGAAGAAGGTGCACCCCGGCCCGGCCACGGTGTTGGTGAAGTCTATGACCCTTATCCCTTCCAGCATGGAACGCATCGCCGATACCTCCTCTAATTCGGGTCGTGGACTCTGCATCATATTATTCCCCATGTGATTGCTTTGATGCATACGTGGGTCGTGGGGTTTTCCTCCACGATAAAAAAGGTGATATTGAAATTTGGTTAAGCGCACTGGCATCGCGGAGGGTGACCTGGCGGAGCTCGCTCGAGAGGAAGGATTGGGCAATGGGCAATGGGACATGTCCGAAGTGTAACGGGGCCATGGATGGCGGGGGGCCAGCTGCTCGCGCGGCTACTTCCTCTACAAGTCCAGACCATCAAGACCCGAAATCTGCGACCACGCCCATCGGCAAGGCGCAGGTCTGCTTGCAGTGCGGCTATGTGGATCTCTTCCTCGACCCCGCGCAGCTCGGGGAGAACCTGAAGGGCAAGACGAAGGGCCCCCGGCTCTGGTGATGCATGCGGAGGCCGCGCTTCGTGTGATTGACACGCAAATACGGCGCGCGTGAGAATAGCGGGTATGTTGCAGAGAACCCGGCTGGCCGTGCGGCGCCTGCTGACCATGGCCAACCTCTTCGAGAACCTGGCCGTTATGTACGGCGACCGCGAGGTCCTGGACCTGGCGGAGCCCCTCGGCTACAGGCTTTTCCCCCACGCCGTGCTCAACAGCGGCGACTGCCTGCGCTTCACCAACCTGGCGGCGGAGGCCTTCATCCGCGACCTGGACCTCAAGAAAGGGGAGCGGGTTCTCATCCTCACCCCCAACAGAGGCGAGTTCATGCTCCTGGCCGCCGCTACGATCAAGGCAGGGGGCATTGTGGTTCCCCTGGACTCCACCCTGCCTGCCGGCGAGATACGAGGCCGCGCTGAAGGCTGCGGAGCGACCCTGGCCGTGGTGGAGGGAAGGATCCTCACGGAGCGTCCTGAGCTTATTGGTAATACGCCGGGGGTCGAACGCATCATGGCCTCGGGTCCACGCTCCGGTGCGCCCGACCGGGTACCTTCCCTGGACGAGGCCATGCAAGTCTCCTCCGGGTTCTTCCTCCCCTACACCCTCAAACCGAGCAACGTGGTGGGCCTGTTCTACAAGGAGCTGGGCGAGGGTTCGCTCAAAGCGGTCATGGCCACCAACCAGGGGCTGCTGGGCCAACAGCTCAAGGTGATGCCGATGATGCCGCCACGGCCGGGAGACCTCTGCCTCCATGCCGCGGGCCTGGATACCACCGGCGGTTTCAGCGCAGCCGCGCTGGGGTTGTGTATGGGGTTGCGCATGCGCTTCGTCCCGTCGCCCGGCCCCGCGGGCATCCTCACCGCCCTGGAGGCGGAAAGACCGGCGGTGTTCATGGCGGCGGCCGGTACCTATACCGGTCTGCTGCAGGCTGGAGCGGACAAACGCGACCTCTCCTCCGTACGCCTCTGGCTTGCGGCGGGAGAACCGCTGCCGCGCGATGTGCCGGAGGCATTCCGGGGGTTGTCTCGGGGGCGGCCCGCCGCATTCCTCGAGGCATACGACGCGGGGGGGAGGGCGACGGTGCTCGCCCTCAAACCGGCCCTCTCCTTTATCGCCTGGCCTGAGGGGTGCCCGGGCCTGGTACTGCCGCCCAACCGCGCCGGGGTGTTCGACGAGGAAGGCAGGCCGGTGAAGGGTGGCGGCGAAGGAGAGCTTGCCATCAGGGGCCCCGCCGTCACCCCCGGATACTGGAACGACATAGAGGGGACCCTTGCGGCCAAGCGCGACGGTTGGTTCCGCACCGGCATCAAAGCTTCCATGAGCCGTTGCCTGATAAATCTGCGATAGTGGTCCGCACCTACCCAGATCGTCTCAAGCAAAGAGCCGTGCATATCAGAGCTGAATCGAGAACTCGGTTCGGGTGTCGCCTATATATAACCACTTTCCCGAGATCCGGGAGTCGGTCTGAGATGAAGGGTGTCTTCGCTGCTCCTGGCCCGAGAACTACCAGGTCGGTCGCAGCGTACGCGCAAATCCCAGGTTTCTTTTGCCCTTGAGATAACACTGCCAACGACCACTACTTCTCCATCTGGGCGTACGCGCAAATCCCAGGTTTCTTTTGCCCTTGAGATTGGCTGCGCGTTAAGCGAGACCGTTACCTGGAGGCTCGGGCCGGAAATGGACCGATGGAGAAGACGGATAGCTCCGGGCTCGGGAACCTATTGGGCCTGGACGGCGGGTTCCTCGGCGGGCTGGTCCTCCTCGACACTGGCGACGACCTTCCTGCGCTGGATGCTCCTCTGCGCCTCCAGCACCGCCCGCCGCACCGTGTCGCTACGGTCGCTGCTGAACTGTTGGAGGATGTCACGGCACTCGTCGCTCCCTATCCTGCCGAGGGCCAGTGCCGCCGCCGCGCGCAGCTCGTCCCTCCCCTTGGCCAGGAAGGGGAAGAGGGACCGCTTCTGCAGGATGCTCTGGCAGTAGGGGATGGCGGAATAATCGCCGATCTCCCCCAGTGCCCACAGCGCCGCGGTCTTCACCGTGTTGCTGTAGTGGCGTTCCTTCTTGAAGCTGCGGGTGGGCTTGATCACGTTCATGAGGATGGGCGCGGTGGAGACATCGCGCATACGCCCCAGCCCGATACATGCCTCCCGCTGCACCTGTTCGTCCCGGTCGCCCAGGGCCTCCACCAGGAGCGCGGTGGTCTCGGGGGTGCGGATCTTGGATAGCGCCTTGATGGTCTCCCGCCGCACCTCCGGGTTCTGGTGCTTGATGAAGCGCGCCAGGGACTGGATGATGGAACGGTTCCCGATCTCCGCCAGGATGGAGATGATGTTGCGGTACATGTGCCAGGGATTGTACTTCTCCAGGTCGTTTATGAGGGTGAGGATGGCGTCCTTGCCGATGCTCTCCAGGGCCTCGAATGTCACCCGCTTCACCAGGAGGTCCTCGCTGTCCTTGAGCACCTGGATGAGGGGCTGCACCGACTTGTCCTCGAACTTGATGAGGATCTCGGCCACCTCGGTGATGGTCTGGATGTCGCCCTCGCGCAGGATGTCGGCCAGGTTGTCCAGCACCTCGTCGTTGGCTACCGTGGCCACCGCCTCCAGGGCGATGCGGCGCTGTTCCGGCTTGCGCGTGTCCTCGGCGCTGTTGTGCCGCCAGAAGGTGTCGATGATCTGCAGTGCGGAATCGTAATCCTGGGAGAGGATGAAGGTGGACGCCAGGCTGGCCAGGCAGGCGGAGAGGGTGGTATAGACCTCGCTGAGCTCGCGTTCCCGCTCCAGGCGTTCCAGCAGGCGGTCCTTCATCTCGTAGGCCACCGGGAACTCCTGCAGGCGGCGGCTCATCTCCAGGGCCGCCGGGATGTTGCGCAGGGTTTCCGCCGTCTTCAGCCTGATCTCCGGGCTCATATCCTCCAGGTTGTCCAGCAGGTTCTCGACCAGCTTGAGCACGGTATCGTGGCGACGGGCACGGTAGAGCTTCTGCAACAGCCGGGGGATGTTCTCGTCGATGGTCAGGTCGGCGGTCAGCTCGTCGATGTCCAGGGTCAGGCCCTCGTTCACCAGCATGTTGCTTATCTGGTAGACGAGGGTGCTGGACCCGGCGTCGCCCTTCTCGCTGGTGCCGTTGACTATCTTCTTCCACATGTCCGCCTGGAAGATGCGGTCGCTCACCCGCGACTCCCAGGGCTTGCCCACGGAGGCCTGGTAGATCTCGTCGATGAGGGAGGAGAGCATCCCGTAGCGCAGCTCCTGCTCGGGGGCGAAGGCGGTCTCGGGGTCGTTTACCACCCTCTGCAGGGCCTCGTGTTCCCGGATGGTGCTCTCCAGCAGGTCGAGCACCTTGTTTTCGCGCAGGATCTCCAGGATGTTCTTGCGCATCTCCAGCTCCCGCAGCGCCTCGGGCTTGTCCATGAGCAGGAACCCCTTGAGCTCCGACGGCTCCAGGAAGGCCGCCGCCTTGGCGATCTCCTCCGCGTCCATGCGGCGCAACTCCTCGTCGTCCAGCTCCTTGAGCAGCAGGGCCGTTTTCTCCAGGGTCTCGCAGATCTTGTCCAGGGCCAGATCCGGGTCTTCCTCCTCGACCACGATCTCGCGCACCGCCTGGCGCAGCAGCAGTCCCAGGCGCGGCGGGTTTCCCATGATGTCCCGGATGGTGTCCTCGCCGGTGTTCTCACGGCTCTCCTTGCCGGTGATATAGTTGACGAACCTCTCGTCCTTGAGCTTCTCGTTGAGGCGGCGCAGCTCTTCCTCCTTGAAGCGGGTCTCGCCCTCCTTATCCTCCTCGCGGGCCTCCGCCGCTATGATCTCGTCGTCGGCCACGGAGACGAAGCGCTTCTCGTTGACCAGGATGTGATAACAGCCCTGCCTGCCCATCTCCTCGGCCATGCCGCCCAACTGGCGCAGTTCCTCCGGCTCCTTGGCCATGATGTAGAGGAACTTCAGGAACTCGTCCTGCTCCATGCCGACGGAGAAGGTGATGCTGTAGATGTCCCTGCGCCGCAGGCTGTCGAGGAAGGAGAGCACGGGCGGCCTGACCTGGTCGCGGTCGTGCAGCTTCTCTCCGTTCACCAGGAGCAGGTTGTCGGCCTCTCCCAAAGTCAGCTTGCCGGTCTGGGTCAGCAGGGGGTCCATGCGGGCGTAGGCGGTCTCCACCGAGGCGGCGATCATGTCGCTGGTTGGAGGGTACATATGGATGTTGATGGTCGCGGCGTTGAGGGCGATTAGGAGTTCCACCGCTTTGCGCGCGAGTTCCTCTTCGGCTTCTCCGCTCCCTGTCTCGCCTCGACCTACCTTATCTTCATCCATCTCTCTGTCCACCCGGAACCATGGAAACGCCTCTCTAACTATTGATTATCGACAGCGACCAGAACCGACATTAGAATATTTCACGCCCGCGATGCCATCTCCTCCATGTGACCGATGGCGGACGGCTATAATAGCCCTATGGTGGAGATTATCCGGTTTCAGGACGTGGACCAGGACGCCCTGCTCTGGCGGTGCGAGGAAACCCTTGCCGCGGGCGGGCTGCTGGTCATGCCCACCGATACCGTTTACGGGCTCGTGGCGCGGGCGGACATGGCCGCCGCCGCGGAGGCCGTCTTCGCCGCCAAGGGCAGGGATGCGGAGAAATCGCTGGTGGTCATGGTGGCCGGCGTGGAGGAGGCGGCGTTGCTCGCCGCCCCCCAGTTGCGGGGACCGCTGCGGAAGCTGGCCTCGTTCTGGCCGGGCCCGTTGACCCTGGTGGTGGAGGCCGGGGACGTGCCCTGGCGGAGTAACGTGGCGCCCGCTTCCGGCTCGCTGGGGATAAGGGTGCCGGACAGCCCGTTTCTGCTGCGCCTGCTTGCCAGGAGCGGACCGCTGGCCGTGACCAGCGCCAATATGGCGGGAGAGAAGGAGCCGGCCGGCTTCGCCGCCATCGATCCGCGCGTGCTCGCGGCGGCCGCCCTCGCGCTGGACGCCGAAGAGAGCGGTTCGGGGACGCCATCGACCGTGGCGGAGATAAAGGAAGGCGCCGTAAGCGTCCTGCGCCAGGGCGCGATCACGGAAGATGAACTGAACCAGGCGCTGATGGCGGGGGAGAGGGGCGGGCATACCGCGCACGCCTCGTGAAGAAGAAAGGGAAGTGATCGAGCTGCTGGACATACTGTTCGTGTGCACGGGCAACCTGTGCCGCAGTCCCATGGCCGAAGCCATGTTCCAGGCGAAGGTGATAAACGACTACCCCGCACTGGCGGCCCATACTCTCATCCATTCCGCCGGGACTTCCGCCATCGACGGCAACCCAGCCACCTCGTCCGCCATCCAGGCCATGGACCTGTGGGGGATCGACCTTGAGCCGCACCGGGCCTCGGAGCTGACCGCTGGCATGCTGCTCAAGGCGGACTTGGTGCTGGCCATGGCCAGGGAGCACCTGCTCACTATAGGACGCCTGGAACCCCAGGCGCTGAAGTGGAGCACGACACTCAAGCACCTCGCCTCAAGATCGGACATGATAACCGGGCGCCTGGGCGGGGAGACTGTGCATGACGAGATAGCGGCACGCGCCCGCATCAAGAAGGTCTTCGAAGTGCTGGGCGAGCGGGCCGGGGGCGAGGACTTCATGGCCGATGCCCAGGCGCGGGGCTCTGATATAATTGACCCCATTGGAAGTTCCCTGCGGGTCTACCTTGGAGTAGCCGAGGACATCGAGAGCGCCATCGATGACGTACTTGTAGCCATATTCGGGCAGACGGAGACGGCGGGCGAGGCATAAGGCGTGGGCCGCACGGGACGTACCGACCGGGACCATGGGAGTGACAAGAGAGATGAAAGTAGCCCTGGGGTGTGACCATGCAGGCTTTATGCTCAAGGATGTCGTGGCGGCATGCCTGGCGCAGGCGGGGCACGAGGTGCTGGACGAGGGCACCGATTCGGACGCATCCTGCGACTGGCCCGATTTCGCCGAGCGGGTGGCGCGGCGCGTTTCCACCGGCGAGGCGGACAGGGGCATCGCCCTCTGCGGCACCGGCGTAGGCATGGCCATGGCCGCCAATAAGCTGCCCGGCGTGAGAGCGGCTCTCTGCAACGACCTCTATACCGCCCGCTACAGCCGCATGCATAACGATGCCAACGTGCTGACCATGGGGGCGCGGGTCATCGGGCCGGGGGTGGCGGAGGAGATAGTGCGCACCTGGATGGAGGCGCCGTTCGAGGGGGGCCGCCATGCCCACAGGCTGCAGAAGCTGGCGGAGATCGAAAGCCGATACGGAGGAAGAGACGCATGAGCGGTGTGGGCGAGATAGCGAAGGTGGACCCCGAGATAGCGCAGGTGGTGCGGGACGAGCTGCACCGGCTGCGCCACAAGATAGAGCTCATCGCCTCGGAGAACTTCCCCTCCCTGGCCGTACTGGAGACGGCGGGAACGGTGCTGACCAACAAGTACGCGGAGGGATACCCGGGCAACCGGTGGTACGGTGGCTGCGAATACGTGGACGTCGCGGAGGAACTGGCGATAGCGCGCGCCAGGAGCCTGTTCGGGGCGGAGCACGCCAACGTGCAGCCCCACGCCGGGGCGCAGGCCAACACCGCCGTCTATTTCTGCGCCCTCAAGCCCGGCGACAGCATCCTGGGCATGGAGAAGACCGCCGGCGGCCACCTCACCCACGGCACCTCCGCCAACATCAGCGGCGCCCTCTACGACGCCCACTTCTATGGCCTCAACCGCGAGACGGAGATGCTGGATTTCGAGGAGATAGCCGCGGTGGCGCGGCAGTGCCGCCCCAGGCTGATCATCGCCGGTGGCAGCTCTTACCCCCGCGACATCGATTTCGCGGCCTTCCGCGCCGTGGCCGACGAGGTCGGCGCCATGCTCATGGTGGACATGGCGCACTTCGCGGGTCTGGTCGCGGGCAAGGTCCATTCCGACCCGGTGCCCCACGCCGAGTTCGTCACCACCACCACCCATAAGACGCTGCGCGGCCCGCGTGGAGGCATGGTCCTCTGCCGGGAGCGCTTCGCCCAGTCGCTGGACCACGCCGTCTTCCCCGGCGTGCAGGGCGGGCCGCTGATGCACATCGTCGCGGCGAAGGCGGTGGCGCTGCTGGAGGCATCCAGGCCCGAGTTCGCCACCTACGCGCGGCAGATCGTCAGCAACTCCAGGGCACTGGCGGGCGCCCTGCGGGAACGCGGCCTGCGGCTGGTGTCCGGCGGCACGGATACCCACCTCCTGCTCATCGACCTCAGGCCCCTCGGGCTCAGCGGCAGCGAGGTGGAGCAAGCCCTCGACGCGGTGAAGATCACCGCAAACAAGAACAATATCCCCTTCGACGACAAACCCCCCGCGGTGACCAGCGGCATCCGGCTCGGAACACCGGCGGTGACCACGCGCGGTATGCGGGAGGCTGAGATGGCCGAGATCGCGGACCTCATCGCCCTGGTGGTGCAGAACATGGGAAAGGAAGAAGTGCTGCGCCGGGTGCGGGAGAGAGTCGAAGAGCTCCTGGCCGGCTTTCCTCTCTACCCCGAACTTTAACGGCGCCGGAGCCGCGGCGATTCCGGGAGTTATGACATGACCAGGCCGAGTTGGGAAAGATACTTCATGTCCATCGCCAGGCAGGTAGCCATGCGCTCGACCTGCCTGCGGCGCCAGGTGGGCTGCATCGTCGTCCTCGAGAAGCGCATCGTCTCCACCGGCTATAATGGCGCGCCCTCCGGCCTCCCCCACTGCGAGGAGGTGGGCTGCGTGCGCGAGACGCGCGGGGTCGCCTCGGGAGAGAGGCACGAGTTGTGCCGGGGCCTGCACGCCGAGCAGAACGCCATCATCCAGGCGGCCATGCACGGCACCGCGGTGCGCGGCGGGAGCGTGTTCTGCACTCACAAACCCTGCATCCTCTGCACCAAGATGCTCATCAACGCGGGGGTAGAGCGCGTCTATTACCGTGAGGGCTACGAGGACGAGATGGCCGACGAGATGGCACGCGAGGCCGACCTGCTCCTCGTCCACCTGGAAGACGAGGGGGCCTGAGGTGATCTACATCCTGGCCTTCGCGGCCTCCCTGGTACTGGTGCTTGTCCTGACCCCCCTGGCCCGCCGCCTCGCGCTCTGGCTGGGCGCCATCGATATGCCCCACGACCGCAAGGTGCACGAGAACCCTACGCCCACCCTGGGGGGCGTGGCCATCCTGCTCGCGGTGGTCATCTCCCTGCTTATCTGCAAGGTGCTGGTGACCTATTCCTCGGCCCTGGCCAAACCGGAGGGCATGGTGGACGCCCTCTCGTCCTACCAGCTGCTGGGCATCATCCTCGCCGCGACTTTCATCGCCATGATGGGTGCCGTGGACGACATGCGCCACCTCTCTCCCTGGATGAAGCTGGCCGGACAGGTGATGGCGGCCCTGGTGCTGGTGTCCTTCGGGGTGGAGGTCACCAGCCTCGCCCTGCCGCGCGGCAA
This sequence comes from Actinomycetota bacterium, assembly GCA_040757835.1. Taxonomy (NCBI): domain Bacteria; kingdom Bacillati; phylum Actinomycetota; species Actinomycetota bacterium. The sequence continues at coordinate 7,626 of JBFLWJ010000016.1, read as the reverse complement.
CGTCCTGGACCTCACCGCCAGCCCCGTGCTCTCCATGCTGCTTACCATCGTATGGATGGTGGCCTTCACCAACATCATCAACCTCATCGACGGGCTGGACGGCCTGGCGGCCGGTATCGTGCTCATCTCCGCGGCCGCCTTCTTCTATTACGGCTCGCGCGTAGGCGGCGACCCCAACACCCTGCAGGCCATGGTGATATCGGCGGCCGTGGGCGGGGCGTGCCTGGGTTTTCTGAGATACAATTTCTTCCCCGCCAGCATCTTCATGGGGGACTCCGGGGCGCAGTTCCTTGGTTTCATCCTCGGGGCCATCAGCATCCAGGGCATCCTGAAGCGCACCGCCGTCGCGACCATGTTCACCCCCATCATCATCCTGGCCGTCCCCATCATCGACACCGGGCTGGCCATCTTCAGGCGAGCCAGAAAAGGGAGGCCCTTCCACTACGCCGACAAGGAGCATATCCACCACCGCCTGCTCTTCATCGGCCATTCCCAGCGCCAGGCGGTGCTGATCATCTACCTGTGGACGGCGCTGCTCACCGGCATCGCCCTTTCCCTCGAGTTCGCGGCCAACAAGACGGTCGTCCTTATCCTCCTCGGCGTCGGCCTGCTCGTCTTCCTGGCCACCACCCTGCCGCGCATCGTCATCGGAGGCAGGGAGATGGAGAAGGAAGAAGAGGAAGAGGAAGAAGAAAGAGGCGGGGCACTGGAGGGCGGGGGAGACGTTTGAACGTATCGGCCTTCCTGCCGTATGGCGCAGCCGTAAAACCCATCCCGGCCCGTGGCTTCCGGCCACTGCCTTCCGCCTCCTGCTGAGTCCTGTCATGCCCGGCCCGTCCCTATGGTGGTAATCTTGTGGCGGCCGGGATGCGTGCCCAAGATGGTAATATAATATGACTTTATAGTATAATAACACTAGCCATTAATAGGTGTTGATATATGTGCCGAAAGAGAGTAAGAAATGGATTTGGCCCCGGCCTTCGCGGGGGCCGGCTGACGCAGCAATATAAGCAGGAGAGGTGTTAACCGCAAATGCCGCAGACAGTGATACGAGAGCGCGAAGCGAAGCTGACCAGGAAAGCGCGAAGGAACTTCTACCAGGCACTCGGCCCCCCGACCTTTCCCATCTTCATGGTCGCGGGCGGATGGATCCTCAAGACCATCGGGCCGCACATGCCCTTCATCAAGTTCGCGCGCCCGGACAGGTTCTCCTACCACCTGCCGCCGGTGAAGTCGCACGCTTACGAGAGGTTCTACCGCAATATAATCGACCGGGGGTTGGGCAGGGAGTGGGGTCCCCACGCCGTGACCATCGCCGTGACCCATGACTGCAACGCCCACTGCGTGCACTGCAGCGCCTTCCGGCGCAGCAGCGAGGGGACCTTGACCACGGGGCAGTGGTGCGGCGTCATCGACCAGTGCGCGGAGCTGGGCATCACCGACATCATCATCACTGGCGGAGAGCCGCTCATGCGCACCGACTTGGACGTGCTCATCCGCCGCATCGTCGAGAACGACTGCGTGGCCGACGTCTTCACCAACGGGTCCCTACTGAGCGAGGAGAACCTGGACAAGCTGCAAGCAGCCGGGTGCGACACCATCTTCGTCAGCCTGGACAGCCCGGTCCCCGAGGAGCACGACCGGCTCAGGGGGGTGCCGGGCCTCTACGACCGCGTCATAGATGGCATCGAGAGGGCGGTCTCCCGGGGCATGGCAGTGGGCATCTCCACCTACATGAGCCGCGAGACCATCGCCAGGGACTACCACCACAAGTTCCTGGCCCTCTGCCGGGAGCTGGGCGTGAAGGAGCTCACCGTCTTCGACCTGGTCCCCACGGGCAAGTGCATAAAGCAGGACGAACTCATCCTCAGCGACAACGAGCGGGAGGTCTTCCGCGTCATCCAGGAGGAGCAGTGGAAGGACTTCAAGGGGCCTCGAGTCTGCCTCATGTGCCACGTCAACGACCCTCACATCATGGGCTGCTTCGGTGTCAAGTGGCAGATACACATCACCCATAACGGGTTCGTCACCCCCTGCGACTTCAACCCGTTGCATTTCGGCAACGTCAAGGAGGAGCCGCTGTGGGACATCTGGCACCGCATGAAGCTGCATCCCGAATACGACCGTAAGACCATGACCTGCCGCATGCAGGACCCGGAGTTCAGGCGCAAGTACATACACAAGATACCCGACGGCGTGGAGCTGCCCTTCCCCATCGACATGGTTGACGGCGAACACCGCGAGGCCGCCTCGCGGCGCTGAGCCGCCGCAGGGAATAGAGCATTTCTTTCCAAGCGTGGTGACTATACCTTAAAATAATCGTGGGAACGGTCAGCGGCTGCGTTCAAGGGCTCGAGGCATAGATGGGAAAAAGCACGCGTATCGCTTTCATCGGATTCAACCCCAGCTGCGCCCGGCTGGTGCAGGTCCTTTCATCCGCTCCGGGCGTGGAGTTCACGGGTATCCTGGAAAAAGAGATCCCGGCGGACTGGCCTTCCCAGGAGAAAGTCCCCCCGCTCTTCACCGCCCGCAAAGAGCTGTTCTCAGCCGCCGACCCCGACCTGCTGCTGGTCGCCGAGGATACGGGCGAGATCAAGGGCGCCCCGGCCAAGTGCCGCGTCCTCAACGTACACGAGGGCTCACCCACGGCCTGGCTCATCGAGCTGCTGCCCGCGTCGCTCCAGGGTGAGGCGGCGGGAGAAAAGGAGATGCTGGAGATCGCCTCGATCTGCGCCAGCGTGAACATAGTCGAGGCCTATTCCGATCCCATGCCCAAACTGGTGCAGCTGCTGGACCGGGCCATGGCCATCAGCGGGGCGGAGCTGGGCGTGATCCTGCTTCCCGGGGACGTCCTGGACGAGCTGGACGTCGTGCTCGCGCGGGGCCAGGGAGCCCATGAACTGGTGGGGCGAGGACTGAGCGCCACCGGCTCGTTGTGTGGGGTGGCCTTCGATACCGGGGTCATGCAGCAGGCGGAGCTGCACGGGGGCCTGGAGGAGGCTAGTTACCTCGAGGGGTGCGGTGTCGGAAGGATCCTGGCCCTACCCCTGCGGGCCGAGGGCAGGGTTATCGGGGTCTTCGCGCTGGGGCGCGGCAGCGGCACGTTCGACCCGCACAAGACTCCCCTGCTTACGCTGGTGGCCGACCAGGCGGGGCTGGCGGTGCTCATCTCTCGCCTCTATTCCGAGCTGGAGACCAACGTGGTCAAGGACTCGGCCAGCGGCCTCTTCAACCTGCACTACTTCCAGCACCAGTTGAGCCAGGAGGTCAACCGCGCCCGGCGCTACAGCCTCAACGTCTGCCTTCTCTTCTTCGAGATCGACGACTACGAGGGGTATATCGAGCGCAACGGCCGTTACATGGCCGACTTCATCCTCTCCGACCTGGGTAATATCGTGTTGCGCAACACCAGGGAGGTGGACACGGCGGCCCGCTACGGGGAGAACCTCTTCGCCGTCCTGCTGCCCGAGACCAGGCGGTTGGGGGCCATGCGGCTGGCGGAGCGCATCCGCAAGGTGGTCGAGGAATACCCCTTCCCGTCCCGGGAGAAGAAAGAGGTGGAGAGCCTCACCGCGTGCGTGGGGATATCTTCTTTCCCCGCCAACGCCGACAACGACGTGGACCTCATGAACAAGGCCATGGCCGCGCTCACCGCCGCCAAGGCCGCGGGCCCCAATAACGTGCGGCTCTACTCCGAAAGCGCCAGCGAGGACACCGCCTGATCAAGGAGCCCCGGGCCGCTGGAATCCCATCAGACCACTGGTGAGTCCCCTAACAGGCCAATAAGACGATCTCTTACATGCGCAAACAGATCAGCCTCATTGCCAGCCGGCATGCGCCGTGATGTTGAGGACTTCTCTTCGAGTGGGGAGAAGAACGCGGTCTTACAGCCGGGTGGCGCTTATGCGCGGCGCAGGTCGGCGTACTTGCGGCGCAGGCCCCAGACGACGCGCAGGCCCTCCCAGAAGATATCAGAACTCATCTTGGATTCCCCGCCCTCGCGGTCGACGAAGAAGATGGGCACCTCGGTGATGCGAAAACCGAGGGTCTCGGCCACGAAGGTCATCTCGATCTGGAAGGCATAGCCCTGGGAGGTGACGCGGTCCAGGGGGATGGCCTCGAGCACGCGGCGGGAGTAGCAGCGGAAGCCGGAGGTGGTGTCCACCGTCTTCGTACGCGCGATGAGCTTGGTGTAGAGGTTGCCGCCGCGGCTGATGAGCCAGCGGAAGAAGCTCCAGTCGGGCGCGCCGCCCCCCTTGACGTAGCGCGAGCCCACCGCCGCGTCCGCCTTGCTGGCCGCCTCGTAGAGGCGGGGGAGGTCGTCGGGGTTGTGGGAGAAGTCCGCGTCGATCTCGAAGCAATACTGGGCGCCGCGCTCCATGGCATAGCGAAAGCCGGCGCGGTAGGCGGTGCCCAGGCCCTCCTTGCCCTGGCGGTGCAGCACCTCGATGCGCTCGTCCGCGGCGGCCAGGCGGTCGGCGATGTCGCCGGTGCCGTCCGGGGAGTTGTCGTCCACGATGAGCACGCCCAGGTCCAGGGGTTGCTTGAGTATGGACTCCACGATCCGCTCGATGTTCTCGCGTTCGTTGTACGTCGGTAAAACTACGGTTAACTCGCGCATGGGAAGATTATAGCACCTGAAGGCCCCCCGCTCATTAACCTCTCTTGTAGTTGACTTACCTAGCATTGGATTGAGGGCGCTGGATATGATGTAGCGCTAAGGGAACCAAAAGGTCCCGACTTTTTCTCACTCTCAGGAAGGACAATGCCTACCAGCGGTAGAAAAACTGCTCATACATTTCATAGAAATGTATCTAAGGCAAATTCTCTTCTCTCAAGGGCTATTTGAAGAACTGGCGGATAGGGAGGTCGCTATGGGCTATGGGGTAAGGAGCAAGCCATGAAAAAAACCAGGGGAATGACCGCGCTTACGTGTGTTCTGCTTCTGCTTTCAAGCGTGCTGACGCTCTTTGCGGCAGGCTGCATCAATTACGGCAGCTCAAGCAAGGATGTTGACAAGACAGAAGCAGCCCCAGGGGAAACGCTCACCTATACGCTGAATATCATCAACTCCGGCGACGAGGCATCAAGTAACACGGTCATCACCGACCAGATAGACCAGAATCTCGAGAACGTGGGAAACATAACGGGGGGGGCGTTTATAACTCCGGCACCAGGACCATCACCTGGAGCCTGGGCACCGTCCCCAGCGGCGGGGGGACAACCCTCACCTTCACCGCCGATATCGTCTCCACGACTGCGCCGGGGACGGTAATACAAAACACCGCGAGTATCTCCTATACTGGAGGCGGCCCGCTCGCGAGCAATACCGTCCAGACCACGGTCATCGCCGCAAATCCCTTGGACCATTTCGAATTCGCTCCCATATCCTCCCCCCAGACCGAGGGCCAGGCCTTTCCCGTGACCATCTACGCCAAGGACGCATCCGGACAGACGATATCGGATTTCGAGGACACCGCCAGCCTTTCTGACCTTACGGGTACCATCAGCCCCACCGTCACCCGGAACACCTACGTGGCCCTGGATGCGGGCTCCCACCATAGCCTGAGCATAAGCTCGGGAGGTTCGCTGTGGGCATGGGGGAACAACGACCAGGGGCAGACAAACGTGCCCGCCGGCAGCGACTATGCGGCCGTCTCCGGAGGCGCCAACCACAGCTTGGCCTTACGCACCGATGGTTCACTCGCCGGTTGGGGGTTCAACAACCATGGTCAGGCGACCCCGCCGGCAGGGAATGATTTCACCGCCGTTGCCGCGGGCGGGTTCCACAGCCTCGCCCTACGCACAGACGGCACCCTCGCCGGATGGGGAGAGAACCTCTACGGCCAGGCCACGGTGCCATCGGGGAACGGGTATGCGGCTGTCTCAGCTGGATTCTATCACAGCCTGGCACTGCGCACGGACGGTACCCTCGCAGCCTGGGGCCTCAACAACTATGGCCAGACCACTGTGCCCGCGGGGAATAATTACGTAGCTATAGCCGCCGGCAACTATCACTGCCTCGCCCTCCGTTCGGATGGCACCATCGCCGGCTGGGGGTACAACGACCACGGCCAGGCCACCCCGCCCGCGGGAAGCGACTTCGTGGCCGTCTCCGCCGGCAACTACCATAGCCTTGCTCTCCGTTCTGATGGATCGCTTTTCGCATGGGGCAACAACTCCTACGGCCAGACGACGGTTCCCTCCGGCAGTGACTATACCGCCATATCAGCGGGAGACCACCACTGCCTGGCCCTCAGGGAGGACGGCACCATCGCCGCTTGGGGATATAACGGATACAGCCAGACCACGGTACCGCAGGGCCACTTCACGGGCGGGGTGTTCACGGGCATGGTGACTATCGGCGCCCCTTACACCTCGGACGTCATCACCGCCGAAAGCGATGGCAAGACCGGAAGCTCGAATGCCTTTACTGTCATGCCGCTGCTGCCCGATTTCGGAGCCTCTTTGAAGCAAGTGGGCACGGCTGAGGTCACCCCGCAAGGTACCCTCGCCTATAGCCTGCAGATAATAAATGGTGGGGCTGGGCCGGCCACCCAGGTCGCAGCCGTCGACTACCTGGATTCCAACCTGGAGAACATCACGGACATCAGCGGGGGAGGTTCATACGACCCAGGCGAGCACAAGATCACCTGTCAGACAGAGGTTTGCATTGTCACGCTGCTTTTGGCGGTGGAACGCCTGGCGTGTCTGCAGGCGCTCTTGTCAATAAGGCTCCGAGCGTGGAAGGAAAGAGCACGACTGGAGTTGAGGTCGGATATTGGGTAGAGTATGGTGAATACATAATATTGGATGAATATGGCAACGAGGTTGGTCGCCAAACCTATATAGGCGGATCTATTGGCCCTGGATTCTGGGTAACATTGTCTGAAGTAGAGTTGTTCTAACCCTTCAAAATCATTATCGAAATATTGACTTGCATGCCCTCGGGTATTATCAAGGAAATAATATGGCAAATAATCGAACAAATGAACAGGCAGATTGGATAGGATTATTATGTACTGGGAGATAGGCTTACGTAGCGTGTTGTTCCTACTTCTGTCAAGTGCTATCTGCCTGATCATTGCATTTATATACTCCAGAGTTTTTAGAAACCCCGAAAGATATGCGGAATATTACAAGTTCTTCGGTATATATTTCTTGGGTAGCCCATGGGTATGGAAAAGTAGATATCAATTTGCAGTTGGTTTGTCCGTTGCCTTATCTTGTGCATTTTTTATAGGGGCGGTTATTGTTACCCTTCTCATTATTATCTAACTGTAGAATAATAGCCATAATATGGGAGAAAGAAGGTTGATCAAAATGCTAAGACTTAATAGAACTACTGGAGTGTGATTGTCTATTATGCGAGAGAGATCAACTTGTGCCTGCAGAAGAAAGACGAAGATCTTCCTCTTCATCATAGTGTCCATGCTTTTTGCCGGGACTTATCTTGGTTGTGGTATTAATAGGGACTTATCCTCTCCGGAGAAGGCGTTACCGGAGCGTGTCAACGATTATGAGACACCTACCTTGTGAATTTAGGGAGCAACCACCTCCTTCCCGGATACTAACGAGTTATCCTGCGAGTCCATCGGCTTGTTGATCCAAACCGCCAGCGGCAGC
>JBFLWJ010000015.1 GCA_040757835.1 Actinomycetota bacterium | reverse complement strand
CCCCAGCGCGGCCAGCAGCGGGTACCAGCCCGACGCCAAGAGCAGCAGGACAACGATAGCGGAAATAGCTGCGGTAAGACGCGATCCCCGATGTCTCTTCATGCTCTCCCCCCATATGCCCGGAGCCAGTACAGTACATTTGTGAGAGATAAATGTCTGCAAACTGTATAGGAAATTCTACCCAAAGAAAGGAATCCCTTCCATGGATTCATCAGTTTATGGAATTCTGTTGCTTTCAGGTTTGGGGCTGTATCGGGTCACGGTCACTCAGGAGTCCCCGAGTTAGGCGTCCCCGTGTGAGGCAGCCTCGGGTGAGTCGCCCTCTTTCTTGATGGAGAGGACCACGGCGCCGCCCACTATGAGCACGATGGAGAGCAGGCGCAGGAAGATCATGCCGAATGACGACGGGAAGGGCTCGCCGAAGGCCATGAGCCCGACCAGGATGGGGATGAGGTTAGAGAGGCTGTTGACCACGGGTATGACCACGATGGCCTTTCCCCGCTGCAGCGCTACCTGGTTCATAAAAAGGGTCACCACCGCGATGGCCACGATCATCCACAGGTAGGGCGAGAGGAAGACGTGCCAGAACCCCTCGTTCCACAGGCGGTTACCGGCGTCGGGCCAGAAGAGCTTCTCCAGGATGTCGTTGAGGCCCAGGAGCACGCCGGTGCCGATGGCGATGAGTACGGACTCCCTCGCCCCCTTCTTCAGGAAGGCGTTTATGAAGCACGCGCCCGCCGTGAGGTACAGGAGCACGATGAAGAAGGTGGTGAAGAAGGTGTTGTGGGCGCTCTCCGCGCCGCTGGTGCCTGCCAGGCTAATGCCCAGAAAGACCAGGCCCAGGAAGGTAGCGCCTATCCCTATCCAGTCCATTAACTCCGCCCGCTCGCCAAGCTTGAAGATGGCCAGGATGGCCAGGAGAACCACCCCCGAGGTGTGGATTGGAGCTATCACCGAGAGCGGACCGAAGATCAGGGCGATGGAATGGATGAAGGTCCCCAGGAACATGAGGCCCTGGGCCTCCAGCCATGATACGTTGGAGACGAAGGCGCGGAGGGTCTTGAGCGCCCCTTTAAGCTCCAGGCGGGGCAGGTCGTTCAACTCTCTTTTCTGCATGTACATGGAGTAGTTGACCAGCACCGTCCCCACCAGCGCCAGCACTACCGCGAAAAACATCTTCAAGACCGAACTCTCCTTGTCACGGCGTCACGTCAAGTCGGTCGCGAAGGAAAAAGCCCCGGCCTCACCGGGGCTTTTAAGTGGTGCCGAAGGCCGGGATCGAACCGGCACGGGGTTGCCCCCACTGGTTTTTGAGACCAGCGCGTCTACCACTTCCGCCACTCCGGCAGGTACGTAGATATTTTAGCACGGCCGCTGACCGTCCTCTGCCATCAGGCTCTCCAGCCGTTGCAGCGCCGCCTCCAGCTCCTCCACGTTGTCGGTGAAATCGCGATAGAACGTAAGGGCTCTGCGGTATTCCTCCAGGGCTTCCCGCAGCGGCAGGGAGAGGCGGCCCAGCTCATGCCGGGCTTCAGCCCGCATGTCGTCGTAGTAACTCTCGCTCCAACCCACGATGCTCTCCCTTCCGCCAGGAGCGGACCTTGCGCCTCTCCAAGGATAATACATCATCTCCACATAGGAGCGTTTATGCCCGGCCATGCGGCTTTGGTCCCGGAAAAGAGCGTGAGGCGCGAAGTTAAGCTTGCCCGGGTAATGCGGGAAAGCTACCCGGCTCTCATCGGGTCACGGGATGAGGTCGGTACCCGTGGGGATGACGTACCACACGCCCTTGTGGTTCTCCATAACCACCATGAGGCCGTCGGAACGTTCCAGGGCGCGTTCGTAGCCGCCCCCCGCCTGAACCGTACCTCCCTCGATGTAGGAGACCGCATCGTAGTCGTTATCCCGGACCACGTCGAGTTCGAGGCCGGAGTAGCTGCCGGAATCGCCGAGGTACGAGACGACCCTGGAATACATGGTCCTCGCCGCCTCGCTGTCCTGCTCCTGGAACTGTCCGACGAAAGCCCCCTCGTCCCTGGCGTTGACTGCGCCGAACAGCTTCATGGTCCTCTGGCCGGGATCGGGGTTCCCCCACACCGTGAAGCTGAGGACGAGCCAGGTAACGATGAGGGCGATTACAACCCCATAGACCGCGAGCTTGATGCGGTACCTGTGCACCTTCTCCACTACCACCCGGCTGACTTCCGGCCGCAGCACCTCGGCGTCCCCCCGCCACTCGCCTGGCGCCGTATAGGTGCCACCGGGGGAACTTACGGAGATGCGCGAACGCTCCGCCCCGCCGGGCTGGGATATCCTCTCCATGCACAGCGAGCAGAACTCAGCGCTTTCCGGGTTGTCCGCACCGCATTTCGGGCATTTCATGATCCGCCCCTTTACAGTCTATGACTCCAAGCATCAACCGTAGGACCTCTTCTCGGCAATCCATCCTCCCAGGGCTCCCATGGGGATCTCCAGAAACAGCGCGACCAGGACACCGACCAGGGTGAACAGTGGCACGTACACCTCCCCGGTAAAGAGGAGGATAAGGGCCAAGGAAGCCAGGGGTTGCCACAACAGGACGGTGCACGCGGCGCACCCCGCGCCTACCATCCAGCCCCAGCCCACCTGCCGCGCCTTCGCGGATGCCATCATGCCACCCGCGGCAAGGATCAGGGCGTCCGAGATGAAGAGCACGGCCACCCCGATGCTGAAACCCGCTTCGCTGCCACCGAAGGCGGCGCCCAGAAGAGCGATGCTGATGATGAAGCGGCTCGCGAAGAGGGTCAGAAAGGTCAAAAACGAGTACGCGAGCAGCAACAGCGCCAGGTCCGTCTTCCCCATACTCAAGCCCCGGGCTGCCGGCACTATAGCGCCCGCGGCCCCGCCCCTCTGCGCTGCCGGGACGTAATGACCCGCGCCGCCGAAGGACGGCTGCGGGGCCTGCCGGGCAGCCTCCTGGGCGTAGGCACGGTAATCGCCCGGAGACACGTATGCCTGGGCGGGCGGCTGTGTGCCTGCCGCGGCGGGTGTTGGAGCGGTCTGCTGTCCCGCTCCCACCGAGGGAGCGCCCCGTGGCCTGAACGTGGCGAGGCAGAGGGTGCAGAACTCCGATCCGTCCGCGTTTTCAGCCCCGCAATGCGGGCAGCTTATCATGGCGCATCCTTTCCCATAAGGGTTTCAAGTTTCGCTTCGGCAGATTTTGTCTTCAGCTGTAACCCCAGGGGCGCTATCGCGGCCGTGCCGTCAGTCGGCCTTTGACGCAACAGGCTTCCTCGCCAGTTTTTTCAGCGTAACCGCGGCATCTTCCTTCCCGCAAGCGCGCGGTCGCAGATGCTGGAGGTGCTTCTAGGGCCCCGCCGCCCCGGTATGCTCCTATTCGCCCGGTTCCAGGTCGGTGCGTGCCTCTCCGAGCACGCGGTAGAAGCATGACCTCTCTTCCGTGTGGCATGCCGGCCCCACCTGCAGGACCTTGACCAACAGGGCGTCCTGGTCGCAATCGTAGCGGATCTCGCGCACGTACTGGCGGTTGCCGGAGGTCTCCCCTTTGCACCAGAACTCCTGGCGGCTGCGGCTCCAGAACCAGGTGCGGCCGCTCTCGATGGTGCGCGCGAGCGATTCCCCGTTCATGTAGCCCAGCATGAGCACCTCCCCGCTCTCCACGTCCTGGATGATGGCGGGGATCAAACCGTTGTCGTCGAACTTGAACTCCATTTCCTATCCCTCCGGCGCCGTTTCCTCGCCCAGGTAAATACTCTTTATCTCCTCGCTCTGCAGAAGCTCCCGGCTCTTCCCTTCCAGGCGAACCTTGCCCGCGCGCATGACGTACCCGTAATCCGATACGCTGAGGGCTATCTGGGCGTCCTGCTCGACCAGCAGGATGGTCAGCCCCTCCTCGTGCAGGCGTTTGAGGCACGAGAAGATGTCCTTTATCACCAGTGGGGCGAGTCCCATGGAGGGCTCGTCCAGGAGAAGCAGACGTGGCTTGGACATCAGCGCCCTTCCGATGGCCAGCATCTGCTGCTCGCCCCCGGAGAGGGTCCCGGCCGACTGGCCTTTCCTCTCCCCCAGCACCGGGAAGACGTCGTACACGAAGGAGAGGTCTCCGCGGATCTCCTTGCGCTGGCGGCGCGGGCGAAGGTACGCGCCTAGCTCCAGGTTCTCCTCCACGTTCATTGTGGCGAATACCTGGCGTCCCTCCGGTACGTGGGAGATGCCCATCTTCACGATGCGGTAGGGCTCCAGGTTGGTGATGTCCTGCCCCACATAGCGTACCTCCCCGTAGCGGGTGGTGATGAGGCCGGAGATGGCACGCAGCAGGGTGGTCTTGCCGGCCCCGTTGGCACCGATGATGGTGGTTATCCTCCCTGCCCTCGCCCACAGGTCGACGGCCCTGAGGGCCTCGATGTTGCCGTAGAAGGCGGAGAGGTTCTTTACTTCCAGCAAGACCCCACCTCGCCCGCCTCTTTATGTCTATCCGCCCGTTTCATCATCTCAGTCCAGCTCCGATCCGAGATAGGCCTCGATGACCTTCTCGTCGGCCTTGATCTCCTCCGGAGACCCCTCGGCGATGACCTCGCCATAGTCCAGGACCAGCACTTCCTCGGAGATGCGCATCACGAGCCCCATGTCGTGCTCGACCAGGACCACCGTGACGCCCATGTCCCTTATGCGGTAGATGATCTCGCCCAGCTCCCGCGTCTCGTAGGCGTTGAGCCCGGAGGCGGGCTCGTCGAGGAGGAGCAGGCTCGGCTGCGTGGCCAGGGCCCTGGCCATTTCCAGCAGGCGCTGCGACCCGAAGGGCAGCGACCCTGCCAGGCTGTCCGCCTGCATCTCCATGCCCACGATATCAAGATATCGCAGGGCCTCCTCCCGCATCCAGGCCTCCTCGCGCCGCGCGGAGGGCAGCCTGAGCGCGGACTTTAGAATGCCGGAACGCGTACGGTGGTGCAGGCCGACCATGACGTTCTCCATCACCGTCATGTGCGTGAACAGCCGGATGGTCTGGAAGGTCCTGGCGATCCCCATAGCGGTTATCTCGTGGGTCGGCATGCCCACGATGTCCCTGCCCCGGAAGGTCACCTCTCCCCCGTCCGGCATGTAGATACCGGTCAAGAGGTCGTAGAGGGTCGTCTTCCCGGCGCCGTTCGGGCCGATGATGGCCTTGATGGTGCCGCCACTTACGGTGAACGAGACCTCCTTCACGGCGGCGAGGCCCCCGAAGGTCTTGGTGAGGTCCCGGACCTTTAGCAGTTTTCCGTTCAAGGTGCATTCAGGCTGGGCCGTGGAGCGCATCTATTCCACCACCTTCTTGCGGAAGGGGTTGACGAAGGGGCTGCGCCGGTAGCGCACCAGGTCGGTAAGGCCCCTGCTGATCCCGGAGGGCATGAAGACCATAGTGAGCATGAGGATAAGGCCGAAGATGATCCCCTCGTAGTTGCTGTAGCGCTCCAGCCAGCGCGGAGCGTCCCCCACCCACTTCGGGATGGCCTCGACGACCTTGGGCAGAAAGGTGATGAGGGCGGCGCCCGCGACCGCTCCCCAGATGCTCTCCATGCCTCCCACCACCACCATGGTCAGGAGGGAGATGGACAGGGTTATCGAGAACATGTTGGGGTCGATGTACCCCTGCAGGTGGGCATATACCCCTCCGGCCAGGCCCCCCAGGGCGGCGGAGAGCACGAATATCCTTATCTTCTGGCCGGAGACGTTGACGCCCATGGCCTCCGCGGCAACCTCCGACTGGTGCAGCGCCTGCATGGCGCGCCCCACCCGCGACCTGACCAGGTTTCCGCACAGGAGGAGCACGATGACGGCGATCACCCATACGTAGTAGTACTCCGAGATCTTGGTGGTAGCCTCCACGAAGGGTATGGCGAGGCCGGGTATGTTGCGCACGCCGTCGTTGCCCCCGGTGAGGAAGGTGAGTTCACGCAGGAATACGAAGACGATGATGCCCAGTCCCAGGGTGGCCATGGCCAGGTAGTGGCCCTTGAGGCGCAGCACCGGTGCCACCAGCAGCCCGAATACCGCCGCGATGGCCACGGCGGCGATGATCCCCAGCCAGACTGGGAAGCCCACTTTCACCGCGAGAAGTGAAGAGGTGTAGGCGCCGATGGCGAAGAAGGCGCCCTGCCCCAGCGATACCTGTCCCGCGTAACCGAGCAGCAGGTTGAGCCCCACCGCGGCGATTGTGAACACGCCCACCAGGCGCAGCACGAAGACAAGGTCTATGCCGAGGGGCTTGGACACGTAGTTGGCCCAGAGCGGCAGCACTGCCATGAAGACCACGAAGAAGACGATGCCGATACTGCCGCGCGCCCGCCCGTCCCACCACGCGGGGGAGCGCCAGCCGGACACCTTCTTCTCTGAACCGTTCCCGCCCATCTCATACCTTCTCTGCTACGCCTTTGCCCAGGAGCCCCTGGGGCCGCAGGAGCAGGACAACCACCAGTAGTATGGCTGCCACCGCGTCCTTATAACCGGTCGATACGCCGAGCACCACGGTGAGAAACCCCGGGATGAGCTCCTCCAGAAGCCCCAGCACCAGGCCGCCCGTGACCGCCCCGAAGGTGTTGCCGAGGCCGCCGACCACCGCGGCGGTGAACCCCTTGATGCCCAGGAAGAGGCCGATGCCGTAACTGGCATAGGGGGCGTTGATAAGACCCGCGATTCCCCCGAGGGTCGCCGCGAGAAGAAAGGAGTACAGGGACATGCGCGAGACGTTTATACCCACCAGGCTGGCCGCCTGACGGTTGACGGAACACGCGCGCATGGCCTTGCCAGCGCGGGTATGGTTGAAGAAGAGGTAGACCAGCACGACGCTGATCACCGTCAGTCCCAGCACCCACAGGAACTGCCGTGATACGGTGGCGCCCGGGACGGTGAAATTCCCCGAGGTGAACTCGGGCACCTTGTAGGCCTCCTTCGGCCAGAACAGCCTCCCCAGCGCCTTGAAGAAGATGGAGGCGCCGACGGTGGCGATGATCGCGGTGATGATGCTCGCGTGGCGCAAGGGGTAGATCAGCAGCCTCTCCATGCCCCCCCCGATGAGCGCGGTGGCCAGGATGGCCAGCAGGATTGCAAGCGGCAGGGGCAGGCCCAGGGTCACCGCGAAGGTGAACGCGAAGAGGCCCCCGAACATGCAGAACTCGCCTTGGGCGAAGTTGATGATCCCAGTGGAATTGAAGATGATGTTGAAGCCCATGGCCACCAGGATATAGATGCAGCCGTTGGCCAGGCCGTTGGCGATATACTGCGGGCAGTTGCCGAAGAAATCCGCTATCGAGCCCAGGTGCACCCACCTCTTATCACAATAAAAGGAGGAGGCCGGAGGGAGTTCCAGCCTCCTCCTTCCGTACCGGTTGCCTTATATCTACTTGGCGGACTCCCACTTGGAGTCCGCGATCTCGACCATGGTCAGGTCGTCCGGGGTTAGGCCGTTGTGATCCTCGGGCGTATAGGTAAAGATACCTGCCGTGCCAACCAGACCCTCGGTGGCCTCGATCTCGTCGCGCAGTTCCGCCGCGGTCATGTCCGCGCCACCGCGCATCAGGGCCTCGCACACGATCAACATGGCGTCCCAGCCGTGTCCGGCGAAGGTGTTGATCTGCTCACCGTACTCCTCGTAGTAGGCGTCGGCGAAGTCCTTGATGAACTCGTATTCTTCGCTTCCAGGCTCAAGGACCTGCTCGTAGATGAGCATCTTGCCCGCCGGGAAGATTACGCCGTTGGCGGCGTCACCGGCCTGCTCGATGAAGGCCTGGTTGGCGATGCCGTGGCTGCCGACGTAGGGCAGGTTTATGCCCTTGTCCTTCATGCGCTTGGCGATCTTGGCGGGGCCGGGGTTCGTCCCCCATACCAGCACCACCTCGGGGTTGTAGGTCATGACGTTGGTGAGATGCGTGTCCATGCCCTCTTCCGATTCGTCTGTGACGTAGCCCTCCGAGACCACGACCTCGCAGCCGTATTCCGGGGCCTCCGCCTCGATCACGTTCTTCCCGTCGGTTCCGAAGGGATTGGTGTCGTAGAGCAGGGCGATCTTCTTGACCCCGAGTTCTTCGGAGATATACTCCAGGGCCTTCTTGCCGGCCTCGGTGGCGGTGGGTGGGGTGCGGAAGATCCAGGTGAAGTCCCCGTCCATGATGTTGGCGCCCGCGGCCATGCACACCTGCGGCACCTCCGCCGCGGTGGCCTCCTGCTTCATGGCGATGGTCGTTCCTGTCCCGCTGGACCCGATGAGCGCAAGCACCTCCTCCTGGTCCAGGAGTTCCACGGTGGCCTGCTGGGCCTTGTTGGCGTCGCTCTGGTCGTCCTTGATGATCACATCAAGCTCGTGGCCGTCGATGCCGCCGGCTTCGTTGATCCTCTTCGCATAGAGCTCGATGGCGTTGCGCTCGGGCTTCCCCAGCGGCTCGTTGGGGCCGCTCTCGGAGAGCACAACCCCGATCTTGATGGGCTCTTTTGTCTCGGTCTTCGTCTCTCCACAACCCGGCAGCACGAGCAGGGTGGAAAAGACGAAGGCCGCGACGGCGATCACTAGAATCGTTCTTTTACCGCGCAACCTAAATACCCCCTTACCTCTCTTGGCCTTTACTTGACTGAGTTTACCTGCGGATGCCCTAAACATCCGCCATAAGAAATATTTCTACCACACGGCCTGCTCTGATGTCCACCACTGGTGAACACATCGCCGTCATCTGTGCGGGCTTCACATGCGCACCGGGATGCCCCTGGTGCGCAGGAAGTCTTTGGCCTCACCGATGCTGTACTCGCCGTAGTGGAATATGGAGGCGGCCAGCACCGCGTCCGCGCCAGACTTCTCGATGACCTCCGCCAGGTGGTCGAGGCTCCCAGCCCCACCCGACGCGATCACCGGCAGGTTAACGGCCTCCACCACCGCACGCGTGAGCGCGATGTCGTATCCCTCCCTGGTCCCGTCCCGGTCCATGCTGGTGAGGAGGATCTCGCCGGCGCCCAGGGACTCCGCCCGGCGCACCCACTCCACGGCGTCCATGCCCGTGGGTGTCCTACCCCCGTTGATATACACCTCCCACGCACCGCGCCCCCGGGCCTTGGCGTCCACCGCCAGGACAACGCACTGCGCGCCGAACCTGCGCGAGGAGGCCGCGATGAGCCCCGGGTCCTTTACCGCCGCCGTGTTAAGTGACACCTTGTCGGCTCCCGTGGCCAGCATGTGCCGGATGTCGTCCTCGCCCCGCAGGCCGCCCCCTACGGTGAAGGGGATGAACACCTTTTCGGCGACCCCGGCCGCCATCTCGAAGACGGTGTCGCGATCCTCGTGCGAGGCGGTTATGTCCAGGAACACCAGTTCGTCGGCCCCCTCGCGGTCGTAGACGGCCCCCATCTCCACGGGGTCGCCCGCATCGCGCAGCGAGACGAAGTTGATCCCCTTGACGACGCGCCCCTTGTCCACGTCGAGACACGGTATGATGCGCACGGTGTGCATGCCGTTAATCCTCCTCCAGCGCCAGCGCCTCGCCCAGATCTATGTCGCCGGTATATATCGCCCTGCCGACCACCGCCCCCTCAACGCCCCTTTCCGCGAGGCCTTTGAGCTGCCTCAGGTCGTCCAGACTCCCGATCCCCCCGGCGGCGATGACCATCAGGCCCCGGTCCAGCAGGGGCTCCAGGGCTGTGGCGTCGTATCCCGCCAAGGTGCCGTCCCTGGCGATATCGGTGTGGATAATATGCCGCGCACCGCATTCTTGCAGGTGGTCGACTACCTCCCGCAACGTCCGTCCGGTGTTCTCCCGCCATGCCCTGGAAGCGACCTCGCCGGCCCTGCTGTCCACGCTGATGATGACGCTGGAGGCGAACTCCTGCAGCATCTCGGCGGCGAAGGACGGCTCCTCGAGGGCACGCGTTCCCAGGATGACCCTCTCCGCCCCAAGTGACAGCATCATCTCTATATCCTCGCGGGTGCGCAACCCGCCCCCGTACTGTACGGGGACCGCAACCCGGCGCAGTATCTCCCCCACCGCGCCGCGGTTCACCAGCTCACCGGCCGCGGCGGCGTCGAGGTCGATTACGTGCAGGTAGGAAGCTCCCGCTTTCTGCCAGGCGAGGGCGACCTCCCAGGGGCGTTCGGAGTAGACCGTTTCCTTAGCGAGTTCTCCCTGGTAGAGGCGGACGCAGCGGCCACCTCTGATATCAACGGCGGGATAGATGCGGAACACCTTGGCCTCCCTCAAGTGCTCATACGGGCGAAACCGTCGAGGATGCGCATGCCGGCCGTAGAACTCTTCTCGGGATGGAACTGGAACGCGACCAGGTTGTCTCGCGCCGCCCCGGACGCGAAATCCAGGCCGTATGAGGTGACGGCGAGGACGTCCCGCGCCTCCGCCGGTTCGACGTAGTACGAGTGCACGAAGTAGAAGAACGAGCCCGTTTCGACCCCCTCCAGCACCGCGTGAGACCGCTCGAAGCGCGCGTCGTTCCAACCCATGTGGGGGACCTTGACGCGGTCGGGAAACCTCACCACGCGCCCCGGCAGTATCCCCAGGCCCTCAACCCCCGGGCTCTCCTCGCTGGATTCGAAGAGCAGTTGATAACCGAGGCAGATTCCCAGGAAAGGTACCCCCGCAGCGATGGCCTTGCGCAGCGGGCCCGTCAGCTCCCTCGCATGCAGCTCCTGCATGGCGTCGCCGAAGGCGCCGACGCCGGGAAGCACGATATTTCTTGCCTTTCCCAAGGAGGCCGGGTCGTGGCTCACCGCCACCTCATGGCCGAGGAAGGCGAAGGCCTTCTCCACGCTGCGCAGGTTACCCATGCCGTAATCGATAATGGTGATCATCGGGTCTCCAGGTTTTCCGTTACAGGTTTCCCTTGGTGGAGGGCACGTCGTGCTCCCTGGGATCGGCGCCGGCCGCCGCGCGCAGCGCCCTTCCCAGGCCCTTGAAGACGGCCTCGAGCACGTGGTGGGGGTTTTCCCCGCTCAAGCTCTTTACGTGCAGGGTCATACCGCCCTCGTTGACCAGTGCCTGGAGGAACTCTTTTACGCAGGTTGGGTCGAAGTCCGACACGAGCTGCACGGGCAGTTCCACGTCGTAGGAGAGGTGGGGCCGCCCGGAAAGGTCCAGCGCGACCATGCACAGGGACTCGTCCATGGGCAGGAGAGCCGAGCCGTAACGGTTTACGCCCTTCTTGTCCCCCAGCGCCTCCTTCAGGGCTTTGCCCAGGCAGATGCCGATATCCTCCACGGTATGGTGCTGGTCCACTTCCAGGTCTCCCCGGGCGCGCAGGACCGTATCGCAGCCAGCGTGATAGGACAGGAGCGCCAGCATGTGGTCGAGGAAGCCGATTCCCGTCGTTATCTCCGTGTTCCCGCTCCCGTCGAGCTCCAGCTCCAGCTCGATCTCCGTCTCCGCTGTCTTGCGTTCGATCCTCGCAGTTCTCATGGACATAAGATTAGCATATGGGGAAGGAGCGTGGGAGGGAAGCAATGGGAAGCGGGGTCCGGCTTTTCAGGCGCTGATCCCTACCTACGGTGAACAGATCGTGACGTGGGAGGTAATGGGAAGTGGGGGAGGGAGAATATGTAATCCCGTATCTTATTGGCTATCAAGGACTTCGCGCCCGCTAACTATACAAGGAGATTGCAGGCTCCCACGGGCGATAGGGGCCTTCTATCGGTCTGCGAGCAAGAAGATAGCAAAGGTAAAGCCGCTCTCTCCCAACGTCTCTAACCTCACGTCCCCGCCCATCTCCCTCAGCATGGCATCGGCGAGCCTGTATTCCATGCTCAGCGTAGCCATCTCCGTCTCTTCCTGCCCGGGCGGGCACTTCCTGTTACCGGCGATCTGGAGGGGGGTAAATATGGACCTGTGGCAGCGGAGGCGCAGGTTCAGCCGGGGAGACTTGTAGGAACACCAGATCGAGATCATGCCGTTGTCCACACTGCACCGCATGCAGATATCCAGCAGATTGTATAGAAGATCGAAGAACTTCGCAGGGTCGCTCTGAAACAAGGGTATGTCCTCGTGAAACCGCAAGTTCGTTTTCAGGCCTTTCTCCGTATAGATATCTTCGAGGATCCCGCAGACCTCGTCCATTATCTCCTTGAGGTCCATGCTAACGGTATGCGGTCTCGGGAAGCCCCTGGAAAGCTCCATTATGCGCATCAGGTCATTGGACATTGCCTCCAGCTTCGACGAGGATATCTTAATGTAGGATAAGAAGGTGCGCCTGGTGTCATCGTCGAGCTTGTCCCAGAACTCGCGCAGGGTGAGTGCATAGCCGACGATGGACGTCAAGGGATGTTTCATCTCGCCGGCCACCACTCCCGCCAACTGGATCATCTCCTCGCTGTGGGTCAGTCGCTCCGACAGGTCTTGCAGCGACTCCGACTTCTTTTGGTAATCATGGCTGAGCCGGACTGCCTCCTTGCACCGGTCCTTTTGTGCCCCCAACAGATATCCTACAAGCGGGTATACCGGAAGGCTCAAGAAGACCAGGATGGCAGCAGCGGGAAAATCCCGCAGCAGTTGTCCGGGTGTGCCCTTGGAAAATGTGCTATGCAATACAAGGAGGAGTACACAATACACCGTGGCAACCAGGAACCCATAGAGAGAATACCGGTAGCGATACAATAACCGTAATCTCCCCATGTCCACCTCCCGATACCGATATTCTACCACCACAACAGATCAAGTTAACTTAACATGGCAATGATTTCTCCTTTTCCCTCGGGTGCTCAAAGATCTCAGGTGAGTCCGTTTTAATGGCGTTAGGATCGCCTTGTATGCCTGGGAGTGATTGATAGATGAAAGAGTCTCATGTTCTCATCCTTGACCAGTTTCTCGGTCTCGAAGCGGGCTGAGGTTATTGAGAATAAGGGTCAATGGAGGTGCTTGCGCATGGCCTCGGCGTGGTTCACGAACCCCTCGACCATGGCGATGGCCTCGATGACCGGGCCCAGGGTCCGGTTGGCCTTGGGGTTCGAGAAGACCACGTTGCTCCTTTTTACGAAGTCGTAGACGCCGAGCGGGGACGAATAACGGGCGGCGCCCTTGGTGGGGAGCACGTGGTTGACGCCGACCGCATAGTCACCCAGGGCGACCGGTGACTCGGTGCCCAGGAAGACGGCGCTCGCATTGTGGACTTTCGGCAGCGTCGCGGTCACGTCCGCGGTGGACAGGAGAAGGTGCTCCGGGGCCAGGAGGTCCACCAGGCGGGCCCCCTCTTCGATGTCCCGCACCAGCACGCCCATCGCCCGCTCGGGCACGCCGGGCGGCGTGTCCGCGTGCAGCCGTGGCAGCACCTGCCCCACCCGTCCGAGCTGTGACTCGTCGCTGGTCACGATGCAGGCCCTGGCTCCGGCCCCGTGCTCCATCTGCGCCACCATCTCCATGGCGATGATCTCCGCGTCACCCTCACCGTCACTGAGCACCACCAGTTCGCTGGGGCCGGCCAGCATGTCGATGCCCACACGGCCCAGCACTTCTTTCTTGGCCAGGGTGACGTACATATTCCCCGGACCGACGACCTTGTCCACCGCCTCGATCGTCTGCGTACCCAGGGCGAGCGCGGCGATGGCCTGTGCGCCCCCCACGCGGTATACCTCGCCGACGCCCAGGAGGTCCAGGACGTAAAGGGTGTGGGGGGAGATCTCCCCGTCCTTTGCCGGCGGCACGCATACCGCTATCTCATGCACGCCCGCCACCTTGGCCGGGATGATGGCCATCATGGCGGTGGAGGGATAGGACCCCCCGCCTCCGGGCACATAGGCCCCGATCCTGCGCAGGGGCCTTATCACCTGGCCGATGCGCGCCCCCTCGTCTGACTCCCAGAACTGGGACTCCCAGGCCTGGTGGCGGTGGAATGCGGTTATGGACCTCACCGCCGCCTTTGCCGCGTCAGCGAATTCGCGCGTGACCTTATCTCCGGCCGCGGCCAGGTCTTTCTCGCTGACCCGCAGCATCGAGGGCGCGATCTCCACCCCGTCGAATTCGCGGGTCAGCGCGGACAGGGCGGCATCGCCATCCTCGCGCACGCGGGCGATTATGCGCCTGACCTCCTCCACGGGACCTTCGTCCAGCCAGAAATCCCACCCCAAGGCGGCCTTGAGGGATTCCAGGCTGTCGTGGTCCTCGCTCTTCAGTATCTTCAAATCGCCCTCCGCTTCCAGTTTGATGCGTGTGGCGTCGAGTGTCTACACCCTCATTCCAGCGCGATGCAGCCGTCCCCCAGCAGGGACAGGACCTCGGCGTAGAGCGAACCGTCCGGGCACACGCACAGGTCTTCGGGCAGCCGGAATATCTTGACGGCTTCCCCGCCCTTCAGCTTGAGTTTAACAGGAGTGTGGCCGGGATGCCTCTCCAGGATGTCTCTTAGTTCGTCCATTACGCCCCGTTCCGCCCGTACGTCGCTGATGTCTATGAAGAGGTCGCACTCCTCCGGGCTCTTGAGGCGGGGCTCCGAGAGGTCCAACGCCACTACGCGCAGCGCCGCCGCCTCCTCGTCCCTTTCCCCTACTTCGACCCGCGCCTTGACGCAGACTATACGGTCTTCCTGCAGCATCTCCCGGTGCTGCTGGTAGAGCGCGGGGAAGACGGTCACCTCCACCCTTCCCGTGAGATCCTCCAGGGCCAGGTTGGCCATGAGCTCGTTCTTGCGGGTCAGGCGCTGCGTCCTGCGGGTGATTATCCCCCCGATCCATTTCACCGCGCCATCACCCAGCTCCGAGAGGTCTGCTATATCGCTCTCGACATGGCGCTTCATGGCCTCCCTGACCTGCATGAGCGGGTGGTCGGTGACATAGATGCCCAGCATCTCCTTCTCGTAGGCCAGGAGCTTGTCGCGCTCCAGTTCCTCCGTGAGGGGCTCACCGGCCAGCGGGTCCTCTTCCTCGTCCTCGAAGAGCGAGTGCTGGCCCTCGCCCAGCAGCCTCTGCTTCTCCGCCGCCAGGTCCGCTACACGGTCGTAGACCTTGAGGAGGTGGTTCCTCGTGTATCCGAGATAGTCGAAGGCCCCGCTCTTGATGAGGCTCTCCAGGGCCCGCTTGTTGATGGTCCCCGGGCCGACCCGGCCGCAGAAATCCAGCAGCGATTCGTAGGGCCCGCTCTCGCGGCGGATGCCGATGATCCTTTCCGCCGCGCCTTCGCCGAGGTTGCGCACGGCGGAGAGGCCGAAACGGATGCCCTCGTCCACCGGCGTGAACTCCTTCAGGCTCTCGTTGATGTCGGGCGGCAGTATCTTTATGCCCATCTTGCGGCACTCGTTCACGAGCACCGGCACCTTGTCCTTGTTGCCGGTGACGCTGGTGAGGTTGGCGGCCATGAACTCGCGCGGGTAATGGGCCTTCAGGTAGGCGGTCTGGTATGAGATCACCGCGTAGGCGGTGGAATGGCTCTTGTTGAAGCCGTACTCCCCGAAGTGCTTGACCAGCTCGAAGAGTTTCTCGGCGAGGCGGCGCGGGTATTTTCTGGCGATCACCCCCTCTACGAACTTGTCTTTCTGCTCCTTCATCTCCTCGGCCTTGCTCTTGGCCACCACCCCCCGCAGCCCGTCGGCCTCCGCCATGGTGTAGCCGGCCATGTCCACCGCGAGGCGCATGACCTGTTCCTGGTAGAGGAGTATGCCGCTGGTCTCCTCGAGCAGGGGTTCCAGGTCCTCGTGGAGGTATTCCGTGGGCATGCGCCCATGCTTGCGGTTGACGAAATCCTTTACCATGCCGCTCTTGAGCGGGCCGGGGCGGTAGAGGGCGAGCAGCGCAATGAGGTCCTCGAAACAGTCGGGCCGCAGGTCCTGCAGGAGGGAGCGCATGCCCGCGCTCTCCAACTGGAACACGCCGATGGAGTCGCCGCGCTGCAGCATCTCGTAGGTCCTGGCGTCGTCGATGGGTATGCGCTCCAGGTCGATGCGGATGCCGTGGCGGCGCTGGATGCTCTCCAGGGTGTCGCTGATGACGGTGAGGGTGCGCAGCCCGAGGAAGTCCATCTTGAGCAGGCCGATCTTCTGGATGGCGGCCATGTCGAACTGGGTGACCACCTCTTCCTCGGCCCCGCGACGCTGCAGGGGGGTGTAGAGGGACAACTCGTCATCGGCGATGACCACACCCGCGGCGTGGATGCCGTCCTGGCGGGTGATGCCCTCCAGCTTGCGTGCCGTCTCGATGATGTTCCTGGACATCTCGTCGCCGCGGTAGGCGTCCTGCAGCTCCTGGGAGGTCTCCAGGGCCTTGTCCAGGGTGATGTTGAGTACCTCCGGGACCATCTTGGCGAGGCGGTCCACCTTGCCGTATTCGAGGTTGTAGACCCTGCCCGCGTCGCGGATGGCGGCACGGGCCTGCATGGTGGAGAAGGTGACGATCTGCGCTACGCGGTCCTCGCCGTATTTGCGGCGCACGTACTCGATGACCTCCGGGCGGCGCTTGTAACAGAAGTCGATGTCGATATCGGGCAGGGTGCGGCGCGAGGGGTTTAGGAAACGCTCGAAGAGCAGCCCGTAGCGCATTGGGTCCACGGTGGTGATGTCCAGCGCGTACGCCACCAGCGACCCCGCGGCTGAGCCCCTTCCCGGCCCTACGATGATCCCCTGCCTCTTGGCATAGGTGATGAAATCCCACACGATGAGGAAATAGCCGGAGAAGCCCATGTCCCTGATGACCGAGAGCTCGTAGCGAAGGCGCTCTTCCAGCTCGGGGGTGATATCGGCATAGCGGTTGGCCAGCCCGTCCCAGGCGAGTTTCTCGAGATAGCCGTCGAGGTCATAGCCCTCCGGCACCTGGTACCTGGGGAGCAGGTAACGGCCGAAGTCGATTTCGACGTTGCAGCGCTCGGCGATATCCAAGGTGTTGGAGAGAGCGCCGGGGATGCCCGCGAAGAGTTCGCTCATCTCCTCGTATTCCTTGAGATAGAACTGGTCGCTGGAGAACCTGAGGCGGTCCTCCTGGTCCAGGGTGGAGTTGGTCTGGATACACAGCAACACGTCGTGATACAGGTTGTCTTCCCTGCCCACGTAATGCAGGTCGTTGGTTGCCACCAGCCCCAGCCCCAACTCTTCACCCAACTGCACCAGGCCAGGGTTTATCTTCCTCTCCTCGGGCAGGGAGTGGTCCATGACCTCCAGGAAGTAATTGCCATCGCCGAAGATGGCCCGGTATTCCCGCGCCGCCGCCGCCGCGCCCTCGTAGTCGTCGGCGAGGAGACGCGATGAAACCTCGCCCTTGAGGCACGCGGAGAGGGCGATGATGCCGTCGTGGTGCTCCCGCAGCAGTTCCTTGTCGATGCGTGGCTTGTAATAATACCCGTCCATGAAGGACGCGGTCACCAGCCTCATGAGGTTGCGGTAGCCCTCGTTGTTCTCCGCCAGGAGGAGCAGGTGGTAGTTGGGGTCCTCCTTCGGCGGCTTGCGGTCGAAGCGCGAACCCAGGGTCATGTAGGCCTCGACGCCTATGATGGGCTTTATCCCCATCTCCGTGGCCTTCTCGTAGAAGGGGACTACCCCGTACATACCCCCGTGGTCGGTTATGGCCAGGGCCGGGAAGCCCCTGTCGATGGCGGCCGTAACCAGGTCGGGTATGCGCGCGGCGCCGTCGAGCATGGAGAACTCGGTGTGGTTGTGCAGGTGCACGAAGGGAACGGCCAAGCCATACCTCCTGGTTCTCTACGGCCAATACGGTGTCTGCGGTGGCCACTTTCCCGCCCCCTGGCGGCCGTACTCCGATGGCGGAGGCGCGGCGGACGCACAAGCTTTCGAAGGGCGGTTTATGCTATTATATCTTTCCCCGGAGACAGGCGCTTTCCTTGCGCCGGGACCAAGATCAGAAGGCGGGTCTTGAGGATGAGGCTGAGTTATTCCGCGTTGAGCGCTTACGAAAACTGCCCCCTGTCCTACCGCTTCCAGTACGTGGACGGCATGGAGGTCGAGCCGACCCCCTATCTCTCCTTCGGCAAGAGCCTGCACGCTGCGCTGGAATGGCTGTACGGGCGCGCGACGCCGGAGCCGCCATCCCTGGAAGGCCTCCTTTCCTACCTCGATGAATGCTGGTTGTCCGAGGGGTATGCCACCGCGGAGGAGGAGAAGTCGTTCCATTCCCAGGGCCGCGAGGTGCTCACCCTCTTCTACTACAAGAACATCGAGGACTTCCGCCTGCCAGTCGCGGTCGAGGAGCGTTTCGAGCTGGATAAAGGGGGGTTCATACTCTCCGGCGTCATAGACCGCGTTGACCGCAATCCGGACGGCTCGTACGAGATCATCGACTACAAGACGAGCCGGCGTTTGCCCGAGCTCAGCCGCCTCCGCGCTGACCTGCAGCTGCCCATATACCAGATCGCCTGCCGCGAGATATGGGGGATCACTCCGAGCAAGCTCTCTTTCTACTATCTCATGCACAATCAACGTTATTCGACAAGGCCTTACGACGAGGAGGGCCTGGCCGGGGTCATACGGCGCCTGGAGGCCGCGGCGGAGGCAATATCCCGCCAGGAGTTCCCCGCCACCCCCAACCGCCTCTGTCCCTGGTGCTCTTTCCAGGACATATGCCCGGAAAGGGTCCCCTCCCTGGACCTGGCCGGCGGTTACCGCCAGCGCCGCGCGGCCCTGCTGCGCCGAAGGGACCGGCTGGAGAGGACCATCGCGGAGCTCGAAGAGGAGATGGCCGGTGAGGGCATATGCCTGGAAGAACCGGAAGAGGAGAATGGGATCTGATCATGGGAAGAAGAAACGGCTGACGCCCCGGTATCCCTAGGCGGTCTGCGCTCCCAACGCCTGATCAAGCATGGACCTGGACAGCGCCCTGGTGCCGTTGTCCTTGGTCAGAAAAGCCCTGGTGAGAGTGCGCGCTATCCCTTCCACCAGGCGCATGTCGCGCTTGTCGAAACGGCCCCCGGCGCCGTTGTCCCCGCCGCGCTTGTTTACCGCGCAGATGGCGCCGATGGCCTCGCCCCCAGGGGGAACGAGAGGGCAGCAGAGCATGTTCTCGATGTCGTCGCTTTCGTTGCTGATATAGCGCGGGTCCACCCTGGGCTCGGAGAGGACGACGCTGTCGCCGCTGGCGGCACACCATCCCGCCACCCCCTCTCCCACGGGGAAGGCGCTGGCCTTCTTCTCCGCCTGCTTGCGCAAGCCGTAGGTGGAGAGCGTGCGCAGCGAGCCGTTTCCGTCCTCCACCAGCAGCGAGACGCGTTCCGCCTCGACGCTCTTGGCCACCGATGCCAGCGCTTCTATAACGCCGTCCCTGACGTCGCTGTGGCCAACGGTGCTGGCGAAGATGCTCTCCTGCAGGGCCCTCTCCGCCGTCATCTCCTCCACTATGTCGAGCCGGTACTTCTCGGCCACCACCGGCATCATGTCCGCGAGCATTGACCTGATGAGTTTGAGCTTCTCCCCCGTATTGCCTTTCCTGCAGATGCAGACGAGGACGTCCTCTTCCCCGTTCAACGGGTAGAGGTACTTCAGGTGGCGGGCTGTCTCCAGGAAGCCCTTTTCACGTATGAGTTCGCCCTCGATCACCATGTTCTGGATGTTTCTCACCTTGGTCATGCCTGCACACACGCCGTTGGTCCCCCGCTGGCAGTCCCAGTACAGCTCGGAGCACTTATCGCCCAGGTGGTAAGCGGCGCAGGGGACCCCCAGTAAGCTGTAGATGGTGTCCATGAGCAGTTCCAGGCATTCCCTCCAGCCCTCTCGCTTCAGCACATCGATCATCACGCGCATGCGCATGGCGGCTCCGCTGCCGGCCTCGCCGGGCTCATCCTCCTCCTCCTCAAGCTCCCGCTCCACCTGCCTTCTCTCCGCGCTGCCGGGGCCGCCGACGCCCGCGTGCATGTTCTCGAGGGCGTGATTGAATCTCCTCCTGGCCCGCAGGCTGACGGACATGGGTGTGATGTAGCTGTACAGGGTGCGGTTACCGTCGCATATCCTGTTCAGGATGCGCAGCTCCACCAGGTCCTGCAACTGGCGTTCCACCTGCGCGGCATCGCGGTCGAGGCGCGAGGCCATCTCCTCGCTCGTAGCCACCGTCTCAGGGTAGCGGCTGAAATAGGAGATGAGCTCGATCTTCACCACTCGGTCCGGCATGTTCTTCGCGTTGTAAGTTTCAGCCATCTCTGTAGCACCTTTCTGTCTACCCATGATTATGGGCACTCGCGGTCCCATCGTGAACAAAAACCTCGCAAACGGATGGTTTGGGGTACCAAACGGTAACTACGGCGAGGAGAACGGTCACAATCCGGTTTTCAAGGTGTCATACGGTCTCATACGGGGTTTGAGCGGGCGTTCTCTCGCACGGCTTCGGCTGGGAAGGCACGCAGGTGGGTCACTTCTCGTGCATTGGCAGGAAGGCTATGTATGTCCTGCTCAACTGCCGTTTCTCTTCAGAAGATAGGCGGCTACCGAGTGCGGCGGAACATAGCGGTAACGGAGCTTACCGTTGTTCGAATATTCTTCGAGGATGTGTAGCTGAACAAGTTTGTTCATCTGGCGCTCGACGCGGTCCAGGTCGCGGCCGGTCGCGTCGGCCATGTACCGGATCGTGCTCACAAGGCCCGGATTGCGGTGAAAATGGGTGATGATCTCTATGCGTATCAGGCTGTCGGAGACCCCGTTGAAGTGGGCTTCCTTCTCTTCCTGCACCGCTGCTGACATCGTTGTTCCTCCTTTCGATACAATGTTCAGCTCTTTGTTCGTGGATTTAAAGAAAAATCCCGAGAGCGGGACATTTCGACGCATTAGAGGTCGTTTTCAACCTTGAAAGGCGTGGCAGATACTGGCAGATAGGAGAGCTTTCTAAGTACGGGGCAAGAGCAGTCCCTGCAGCGTTTCATCCAGGTCCTTCGGCAGTGGGACCTGGAAATCGAGGGCTTGCCCGGTTGCCGGGTGGGGGAAGCTCAGCCTGAAGGCATGCAGGAACTGCCTCTCAAGCCCCAGCGCCGTCTCCAGTTGGTCACGCACCCCATATTCCCGGTCTCCGGCGACGGGATGGCCGATATGGGCCAGGTGGACTCTTATCTGGTGGGTGCGTCCCGTGACCAGTTCCACCTTGAGCAGGGAGCATGTGCCGAAGTCCCTCTCCACCTCGAAGTTGGTGACGGCCGGCCTGGCCGATACCGAGGTGACCGCCATGCGTTTGCGGTCCCTGGCATCGCGCCCGATGGGGGCGTCAACGGTGCCGAACCTGGTGGCGGGCACGCCATGCACCAGGGCGTAATAATATCTCTTGAGGCTGCGGTCTTTCACCATCTCCTGCAGGCGCACGTGTGAGAGGTCGTTCTTGGCCACAACCATCAGGCCGGAAGTGTCCCGGTCAAGGCGGTGCACGATACCCGGGCGCAACACGCCGCCTATGCCGGAGAGGTCGTCCAGGGCGTAAAGGAGGGCGTTCACCAGCGTACCGCTGTCGTGGCCTGCGCCGGGGTGCACGACCAGGCCGGGGGGCTTGTCCACCACCGCAAGGTCGGCGTCCTGGTAGATGATGCTCAGGGGGATGTCCTGGGGCGGCGGCCCGCTTTCCGCGGGCTCCGGCCGCATAACCTCAACGTGCTCGCCCGTCTGCAGGAGGTGGCTCTTGTGGAGCAGCCGGCCGTCTACCTTGACCGCCCCCTCTGAGATCAGGCGCTGGGCCGTCATGCGCGTGATGCCGGCCATGCGGGATACGAAGCGGTCGAGCCTCTCGCCCTTGTCCTGTGCGGAGACCGTGTATTCCAGGGGCTGCAAACCTATCTTGCCTCCGGCAACAACCGGCGCCGCAGCAGCAGCGCCAGGCCCGCCAGCAGGAACGCCCCCACGCTCAGGAGCTGGAAAAAGAGGTTGGACGAGGCGTTGGTGTGGTAGCGGAAGAACTCAAGCGTGAACCGTACCACGGCATAGAGCATGATGAAGGCGAGCATGATCTCGCCGCGATAGCGGAACTTCCTGTAGGTGGCAAGCAGTATCACCAGTATTGCCAGGTCCAGCAGGATCTCGTAGATCTGCGTGGGGTGCAGCGGGTTGAGCGGCATGCCCATGCTCGCCTGGGTGCTGGGCGGGAAGGTGACCGCCCAGGGCAGCCCGGAGGACTTTCCGAAGCAGCAACCATTGAGGTAGCAACCCACCCTGGCCACTGCCAGAGAAGCCGGCACCGCCAGCCCTCCTGAGTCCAGCACAACCCCCACGGAAAGGCCACGCAGCTTGATCACCGCCGCCGCTGCCAGGACCCCCCCGATAAAACCGCCGTAGAAGACCAGGCCCTCGACGTTCCAGAACTTGAGGACCTCCAGCCAGTCTCCCGAGAACTCGCTCCAGTGCCCCACCACGTAAAAGATGCGGGCACCGATGATACCGCCCACAGCCGCCGCAAGGACCAGCTCGAACACTACGTAGGCGTCCAGGAACTGGCGTCGCAGGTACCAGAAGCTCACCAGCATGCCCACGACAAAGGCCACGGCCAGGAAAAACCCGTAGGAGTGTACGGTTATGGGTCCGATCTCGAAGAGTTCAGGTCTCAAGCGGCCCCCTCATATCCGGTGTTGAGCGAGTCCCGTTCCTGGTGCGGACCGTGCGACCGGGCTGCCTTGGCGGTCCCGTTCAGTCCTCGGGGGGGGTGCTGTCCCCCACCTCCAGCTGCCGCGGTCTCTTGAAGCTGTCCTTGACCACGATGATCAGGATCATCCCTACCCCGGCGACGATGGCTAGGTCCGCGAGGTTGAAGACCGGCCACGACCTCATGGGCCAGAACCCCAGGTCCACGAAGTCGACCACCGCGCCAAGGGCTATCCTGTCGATGATGTTACCTAGCGCACCCCCGATAATCAAGCCCAGACCCACCTGGAAAGCGGCCGTACCGGGCCCGCCCCACCGCCAGAGCACCGCAACGAGGATGACGAAGACCGCTATGCTCGCCAGAAAGAGCGGCCATGACCTGCCCTCGATGATGCCGAAGGCGGTGCCGGGGTTGCGCAGTTGCCGGATCTCCCCGAAACCGCCCAGGGACACCGCTTCTCCCTGGGGCAGCAGGATACGAATAAGGGCCTTGCTCAACTGGTCCAACGCCAGCGTGATGACGGCGGTACCCAGGAGGGCTACCGGAAAGCCTTTTCTTCCTTCTGTTTGCACGTGATGCAGAGGTTGGCGTAGGGCAGGGCCTGCAGGCGTTCCTCGGGGATGGGCAGGTTGCAGATCTCGCAGGTACCGAAGGTGCCTTCCTCGATGCGCTCCAGGGCCTCGTTAACGCGTTTCAGGATATCCTTGACGTTTTCCGAGAGCGAGAGGTCCCTCTCGCGCTCAAAGGTGGTGGTCCCGCTGGCGGCGTACTCCTCCTCGAAGGGCATCTCCCCCGAGAAGTCCGATTGCGAGGAATGCAGGTTGCCCTCCTCGAGGTCACGATACTGTTTCTCCAGGACTTCCTTTTCCTGCAGGAGTATCTTCTTGAACGACGCGAGCTTCCTCTTGTTCATAAATGGCCATGACTTTCTTGCCGTTGCCAGACTTGCATTATCCCTATTATGCACGTTTCCTTCCTTTTAACAAGTGCGAAATCGCGCGTGCGAAACCCCGCATATAGCGGGGAGGTATGGAGGCCGTGATAACGCGGCAGGGTGGGTCCGTCAACCCGTGCGGCGATCAGTCCGCGCCGCCGGTCGTTTTCTCGACCACCTCCAGGCAGCGGTCGCATATCTCCGGGTGGGCCTCACTCTTCCCCACCGATCCACGGTAGTTCCAGCAGCGCGCGCACTTTCCGCCCGCGGCGCGGGAGACCTCCACCAACAACTCCTCACCTTCCTGCGCGACCTCCACCTCCACCTGGGAAACGATGAAGAAGCTCGGTAAAGAGTCCTGCCTGGTCGCGAGGACGCCGGCCATGTCTTCAGGCACCCGCAGGCGCACCGCCGCCTCCAGGGAAGTCCCCAGCTCTTTCGAGGAGCGCATCTCCTCCAGTGCCCTGGTCACCATCTCACGCACCTTCAGGAGCTGCCCGTAGGTCTCCTCGAGGGCCTGGTCACGCCACGCGGCGTCCGCGAGGGGCCAGTCCTGCAGCTGTACGCTGCGCCCATCGCTCCCCTGTATCAGAGACCACGCCTCCTCAGAGGTATGGCAAAGGATCGGGGCCATGAGACGCACCAGGGTCTCCAGGAGGATATGGATGGCGGTCTGGGCCGATCTCCTGGGGGCGGAGTCCGGAGCGAATGTGTAGAGGCAGTCCTTGCGGATGTCGAGGTAGAGCGAGCCGAGCTCAACGGCGCAGAAGTTGTGCAGGGCGTGATAGACCACGTGGAGCTGGTAGTCCTCCATGGCCCGCGTGCAGCGCTCCACCAGCCCCTGCAGCCGCGACAGTATCCAGCGGTCCAGTTCCTCCATGGCGTCAGCCGGAGCCGAGTCCTCGGCGGGGTTGAAATCGTAGAGGTTGCCCAGCAGGAAACGGAGGGTGTTGCGGATGCGCCTGTATGCCTCCACCAGGCGGTCGAATATCTCCTGCGAGGCCGGTATGTCCACGGTATAGTCGGCCGCTGTCACCCACAGGCGCAGGATGTCCGCGCCCAGGGTGTTACATATATCCATGGGGTTGATGACGTTGCCCAGCAGTTTGGACATCTTCCTGCCCTCGCCGTCCACGACGAAACCGTGGGTGAGGACGGAACGGTAGGGAGGCTCTCCCCTGCTCCCGATGGCGGTGAGCAGCGAGGTCTGGAACCAGCCCCGGTGCTGATCGCTCCCCTCCAGGTACATGTCGCAAGGCCATGAGAGACCCTCCCACTGGTTCAGGACCGCCTCATGGCTGATGCCCGACTCGAACCACACGTCCAGGATGTCGGTCTCTTTGTGCATCTCCCCGCAGCCGCAGCGCTCGCAGCGGGCATCGCCTCCCAGTATCTCCCGGGTGTCCTTGAGGAACCATGCGTCCGAGCCCTCGGCCGCGATCAGCTCCGCCACCCTGTTCAGAAACTCCACGGTCATGAAGACCTCGCCACAATCCGAGCACCTGAAAGCGGGAATGGGCACTCCCCACGCTCGCTGCCGCGATATGCACCAGTCCGGGCGCAGCTCAAGCATGCCGCGCATGCGGCGGCTGTTCCACTCCGGTATCCAGCGCACGTCCTGCACGGCGTACAGGCTGCGCTCCCGCAGAGTGGACCCATCGAAGGGACGGTCCACGCCCACGAACCACTGCGGCGTCGCCCGGAAGATGACCGGGCCCTTGCAGCGCCAGCAGTGGGGATATGAGTGCGGGAAGTCGGCAGACCCAAGGAGCAGGCCTTTCGCCCGTAAGTCAGCTATGATGCGCGGGTTCGCGTCGTCCACGAAATCCCCCTCGAATTCCGGCGCGTCGGAAGTGAAGCGGCCGTGGTCGTCCACGGGCATGGGCATGGGCAGGTCGTATTCGAGCCCGACCTGGTAGTCTTCCTGCCCGTGTCCCGGGGCGATGTGCACCGCGCCGGTTCCCGCCTCGGTGGTGACGTATTCCGAGGTGACTATGGTGGTGGGCCGGTCGCGCCACGGGTGCTTCGTCTGCAGGCCCCGCAGATCGTCGCCCTTGAACTTGGCGACGACCTCGCTCTTGGAGATGCCCATCTCCGCGAGGGAGCGTTCCATCAGGGGCTCTCCGAGGACAAGGAGTTCGCCGTCCGCCCGCAGGAGGACGTAGTCCATGCCGGGGTGGAGGGCGATGGCTACGTTCGCCGGCAGCGTCCATGGCGTGGTGGTCCAGATGACCATGGCGGCCGGTCCGTCAGCCTGCGGCAGTGCCTCCAGGAAAGGGAACTTCACGTATATGGACGGAGACACCTTGTCCCTGTATTCCAGCTCGGCTTCGGCGAGCGCGGTGACGCAACGTGGGCACCAGTGTATCGGCTTGCGGCTGCGGAAGATGAGGCCGCGTTCCAGGAGCCTCGACAGGACGCGTATGTTCTCCGCCTCGTAGGAGGGCTTCAATGTCAGGTAGGGGTCATCGAAGTCCCCCCGCACGCCCAGGCGCTGGAACTGCTGCGACTGCCTCTCGACGAACCCGAGGGCGTACTCGTGGCAGCGCCTGCGCACCTCCATGATGTCCAGCCTGCTCTTCTCCTCCCCCAGGATCCTTTCCACGTTGAACTCGATGGGCTGTCCGTGGCAGTCCCAACCCGGGACATAGGGGCAGAAATGGCCGCGCATGGTCTTGTACCTGATGATGATGTCCTTGAGGACCTTGTTCAGCGCCGTTCCCAGGTGCAGGTCGCCGTTGGCGTAAGGCGGGCCGTCGTGCAGGACGAACGCCGGCCGCTCCGAGGTCGCCTCGAGCACCTGCCGGTAGATGCCGCTCTCTCTCCATGCCTTCTGGATCTCCGGCTCC
Source organism: Actinomycetota bacterium (assembly GCA_040757835.1). NCBI lineage: Bacteria > Bacillati > Actinomycetota > Actinomycetota bacterium. The sequence continues at coordinate 53,354 of JBFLWJ010000015.1, read as the reverse complement.
CTCGAGGGCAGGTTCGCCTTCATGGGGAAGTCGGTACGCGGAAGGTTGAGGGTCTTGCGGTAATCCATCTTCTCTCTTCTCCGTATTTAACTAGGGATTTTGCTCCATTATTAGCACGCAGCCGATGTAAGCGCAATAACACGTCCAGCAGTTCCGATGGCTATTCCCATCAGCCGCGGGACCCTGGTTTAATGTAACAAGAGTCCATGTTCGATGGCGGTGGTAGCGTGGAGAAGCGCGAGATCGGCGTGAGGGGACACCCGGATGGGTCGGTCGTTGATATACGCGTACGCCCCTCCTCGTCGCGGCGCGGTCTGGAAGGCCTTGTTGAAGGCCGTTTGACCGTGTGCGTCCATTCCCCACCCGAGAAGGGCAAGGCCAACAAGGAAGCCCTCAAGGTGCTCTCGGAGGCTCTCGGCATCTCCCCCTCCCGCATCGAGGTCCTGGGTGGCCAGTCGTCACGCAGCAAGACCGTCCTCGTCCGCGACCTATCCCCCGCCGCGGTCCGGGAACGCCTCGGCCGGCATCCCTCACGTAATATTTAACTATTAACTAGTTAATAATATACTATAATATGTTCTGACCCTTGCCAGGGAACTACAGGGCCGGCCGCAACTGGGAAACGCGCATATCTATGGCAAACCAAGCCGGGAACCCTTCCGTGTGTCGCCTATATAAAAACCACTTCCCGGGCTGCCTGGGTGTCCGGAACCTATCCATCTGCGCTTATACTTGCACGGCGAGCGAGGTGCTCGGAGGAGTCTTGCGACGATGACCAGCCTTGTCGCCGGGCCGTAAAAGCGCCTTAAACGTTAAACGCTACCCAACGGCCCGGGAACCAACCATTACTCCCAGAAGAAATGCTTGTCCCCCGACTCCTCCTCGGCCGGCTCGGTCGGCTCCGGTGCGGGTGCTGGCGCAGGCGCCTGCTGCACCGGCGGCGGTGGCGGAGGCTCCATCGGCGGGGGCGGCGGTGGAGCCACTGGCTCCTGGGTCAGGGTTTCGCGCATCAGCTCCATCTCCTGCTCGGGAGAATAGGTGGTGGGTGGCGGCGGGAGGGGCGCCTCTTCCGCGGCTTGCGGCCGCTCCTTTATCTCGAATTCAGGCTCCACGACCGCCCGGGCAGCCGGCTGTACGGGAGTCTCACGTGGCGCCTCATAAAGCGGTTCCTGCACTGGCGGAGGCGACGGGACCATCTCCGCCCGCATGAACGACTCCGCGGGCTCACGCGGCGAAGCAAGGACCTCGGGCTCGCCGGCAGCGGGCTCCTCGAAGGACTGGGGACGGAACTCCGGAATCGCCTCGGCGGTGGGCGCGGCTTCCGGTGGTTGTGCCACCGGCGCGAAGGATGGCGCTGCTGCCGGTTGCGCGGGCTGGACCTTTGGTTCCGAGGCGGTCAGGCGGGCCTCGTAGTCCTTGACCATGGCCTGGTTGTTGTCCAGCAGCTCGTGGACGGTGGCGATATACCTGCGGACCTGGTCGCGCAGGCCCTCGAAGGACTGGGAGATGCGGGCGCTCTCGGAATGCGCCTCGTCGAGGATGCGCTGGCTCTGCTCCTGCGCGTCCTTCAGTTGCGCGTCTGCCTGGGACCTTGCCTCTTGCACGATATTGTCGGCGCTCTTCTGTGCGTTTATAAGGGCGTTCTGAAGGGTCTGCTGCATGGAGTCGAACTGCCCGGCTTTCTGGCGCATGGACTCGACCAGTTCCGCCTGCTCCTGGCTGCGGTGGAGCAACCGGTCAAGCTCATCCGCGACCATATCGAGGAAGGAATCGACCTCCTCCTTGTTGTAGCCGCCCATACGGACCGTACTGAATTCCTTGTGGTGGATATCCATGGGGCTGATAGCCAACTCAACCGCCTCCTTTTAACACGCCACACCAACTGCCGAAAAAACGACCCTGCTTGATCCAGTATAGATTGTATCGGGGTATTGTGCTAACAAGTTTACCCGTATAGCTTCTATCCGAACACTTCCCTGACCAGCCATTGCAGGAACCCTATGGCCAGCATGAGTACCATCGGAGAGAAGTCCAGTCCGACACCTCCGCTCAAGGGCACGATCGGTATTACCCTGCGCAGCGGAGAGAGAAGCGGCTCTGTGATATCGTATATGAACACCACCACCGGACGCAGGGGGGGCGGCCACTTCACCGGGAGCCAGCCGATAACGATCCTGGCGAAGACGACCACGAGATAGACGAGCAATATCCACCAGAGGATATCGCCGACTATCTCCACCTCAGACCTCCTTGGCCCTCCTCCATGCGGCTGCGATCGCTTTGTAGAATGCGTTACGCAGGCCGGCCTCCTCCAGGACCTCAAGGGCCGCTATGGTCGACCCCCCGGGAGAGGTGACCATGTCCTTGAGTTGAGCCGGGTGCAGCCCTGTCTCGCGCAACATCATCCCGGAACCTATCATGGTCCCCGTGACCAGCTTCAGGGCCAGGGCGCGGTCTATCCCCAGCCTCACCGCCGCGTCGCACATGGCCTCCGCCAGCACGTAGAAATAGGCGGGCCCGCAGCCGGAAACGGCCATGGCCTCATCCTGCAGTCTCTCGTCCAGCTCGTATACCTCCCCCAGGCAGGCAAAGATCTCCCTGGCGGCGGAGCGGGCTTCTTCGCCAGCGCCGGTACCGTAACTCAGCACGGATACCGCGGCTCCAACCATGGCTGGGTTGTTGGGCATCACGCGCACCACCGGCGTCCCGCCGGGCAGCAGGTCCTCTATGAACCCGGTGCTCTTTCCCATGGCGATGGAGACCACCGCGCGGGCGCCATCGACGTTTCCGGACAGCTCGCGCAGGACCTCCTCGAGTTTCTGGGGCTTGACGGCCAGAAGGACGATCTCCGCACCGCGCGCTGCTTCCGGGTTCGAGGTCTTAGCCACCACGCCGTACGTCGAGGCCATCATCTCCAGCCGGGATCCGTCCACGTCGGAGATGACGACGTCTCCGGGCGCGGCCCATCCCACGCGGAGAAGTTCCTTTAAAATGGCCTCGGCCATCTTCCCCGCCCCGATAAAGGCGATCTTACTCATACATCATCTCCTGGAAGTGTAGCGTTCCCGTTTATTTCCTAGAACTGGTTGAAGAAGCCTTTTTCGCGCAGCCAGCGTTTGTCCTCGGCGGAGACCTCCACGTTGTGCGGCGAGAGCAGGAAGACCTTCTCCGCCACACGCTGTATCCCCCCCTCCAGCCCGTAAGTGAGCCCGCTGGCGAAGTCGATGAGCCGCTTGGACAGCTCGGCGTCCGCCTGCTGCAGGTTGATGATGACCGGTATGTCCGACTTGAACTTCTGACCTATCTGCTCGGCGTCGTTGAAAGACTTGGGCTCCACCATATGCATGCGCACCTGCTTGTTGGGGACGGCCTGTATGGGGGCCACCCTTGCCTCCTCGCGCTGCGCGCGGCGCGACGGCGGCGGGGGCGGGGGCTCGACGTAGTCCGCTCTCCCTTCGTCGTACTCGAGCATCTCCTCGAACTCATCGTCCTCCACGAGCCCCAGATAGATCAGGGCTCTGCGAAAAAACCCAGCCATCGCGTTACCTCCCAACAACCTCAGGCCGCGAATATCGCCGTGCCTATACGGACCATATTCGCCCCTTCTTCCAGGGCCACCTCGAAGTCCTGGGTCATTCCCATGCTCAAGACCTCGAGGCCTTGCGGGGCAATATCCCTCGCCAGCGTCTCGCGGAGCTCCCGCAAGCGCCTGAAACAACTCCGTGCATCATCCACGTCCCCCAGTGGCGCGATGGTCATCAGCCCCCGCACCCTTAAGGAGGGGAGGGACAGGGCACGCTCGAGTATGTCCGCCGCTTCCCCCTCCCCCATGCCGTACTTGCTCTCCTCGCCGGAGGTGTTCACCTGCAGCAGGATATCCTGGACCGTTCCAAGCTCTCCCGCCCGCGCTGCGACCGCATCCAAGAGCTTCCGGCTGTCCACGGAGTGGATCAAGGCCGTTCTGCCTACCACCATATTAACCTTATTCCTCTGCAAATGACCAATAAAATGCCACTCCAGCTCTTGCTGCATGTGGTCGAGCTTCTCCTTCAGCTCCTGGGCGCGGTTCTCACCGAAGACGGTCTGTCCGGCCAGTGCGGCCTCGCGGATGGCCTCGAGCGTCCTCCCCTTGCTCACCGCCACCAGGGTGATATCGGCCGCATCCCTTCCCGATCTTGCGGCGGCCCGCGCGATGCGCTCGCGCACCGCGTCCAGGTTCTCCGCTATACTGGACAATCCCCTCACCTGCCCGGTATGGCCGTCAATCCTCGAAGCTCACGGAGATCACTCCGTAGATCTGATACAGGGTTTCCATGACCTCCAGGAGCACGGTCCTGGCCGGCACGTTTACCCTCAGGACGAGGGAACATTCGTTCAAATCCCCTTTGCATTGCTGGTACCTGAGAAGGATCGACCCGATACCGTACTGGGCCAGGGTGGCCTCCACCTCCTCCGCCAGTCCCGGACGCGGCATGCTGCGTATGGTGAAGTACAGCCTGCGGCTGCGGAAACGCGCGATCACTTTGCTCTCCACCAGGGGCAGGGCTATGAGCACAGCCAGGATGATCCCCGTGCTGTATAGGGAGGTAAGAAAGTACCCCGCTCCCGCCGCCATGCCCACCGCCGCCGTAGCCCACATGGTCGCGGCGGTGGTGATCCCGACCACGTGGGTGCCACCGTAGACCACGATCACGCCCACGCCAAGAAAACCTATGCCCACGACGACCTGGGCCGCGATCCTGGCTGGATCGGATCCGGGAAAGGCTATGAGCGACAGCGCGGTAAAGAGGGCGGCGCCCAGGGATACCATGATATAGGTCCGGAAACCGGCAGGCCGGTCTCCCCTCTCGCGCTCGAGACCTATGAGGCCGCCGCAAGCCACGGCCATGAGCAGCCTGAGCGCGAGTTCCGCCTCGGTCATACGCCACCTCTGTTCCGGTATCTCACGTCGAAACCCTCGAGTTCGCCCGTCGCTTCCTCCCAGGTCACCCGCACGTCGTCCACCCTGGAAGAAGGGGACCCCCTCCAGCACCAGTCGATCATCCTGTCCACCGCTCCCCTGTCTCCCTCGAAGACCGCCTCAACGTCGCCCCCGGGAGTGTTCATCACCCATCCCGTGATGCCCAGCTCCCTCGCCGCGTCGGCGGCGTAGGAGCGGTAATATACCCCCTGCACCCTGCCGGATACCACGACATGAGCTCTTGCCAGGTCCACTCCGGTCCTCTCTCCACGGTCAGCGCAGGAAGACGAAGGCGCCCTGCCTGCCGGTCACGCCATCCCTTCGGAAAGAGAAATATCGGCCGTCACAACAGGTACATCCGCCGACCGCCAGCAGGTTCTCCTCCCTGACCCCTGCTTCCATCAGGTTGAGGGCGTTCGCCCTCACGAGATCAAGGTTCCTTCCCGCCTTCCCCGTTACGACCTCGCTTTTCTCTCCATATCTTTCGACGAAGAGACCGGCTCTGCCTTCATCCACTTCGTAGCAGCACGGTGCGATAGACGGCCCCAGTACGGCTTTCACCCGCCGCGGATCGGCCCCCATGGCACGCAGCGCAGCTGCGGCTATATCGCCGATGGTCCCTTTCCATCCGGCATGGACCACGGCTACCGCGGGTATTGACTCGTCCGCCAGGGCGATGGGGACGCAGTCGGCTGTGAGCACCGCCAGGGCCAGTCCGCGCACGGCGGTGCAGGCGCCGTCGGCACCCTCCACGACCGGAGGAGATGCGCCGCCCTCGCACGGCACGGGACGGGCCGTGATCCGGGCTACGCGGGTATCGTGCACCTGCTCGAGGTAGACGAAATCCCGCGGCGCTATGCCCAGCGCATGCGAGACCACCATGCGGTTTCGCACGATAACGGCTCCGTCGTCCCCGGTATGGAAAGCGAGGTTAAGGGTATCGTAGGGCGGTGAGCTGAAACCGCCGTGACGGTCCGTGAAGACCAGCCCCATCCCCTCGCCCAGGAAACCGCCGGCATCGGACCACGCGTGCGGGAACTCCTGGCCGCCCGCGCTCCGCCCCGCTCCCGACCCCCTACCTTTCGTCACATTCCTCCCGGTCAAGGACCTCGAGGAGCACCTTGTATATGCGCCTGCCGACCACCTTCTGCGCGGTCAGGCGCATGCCCTCGAACTCCACCGCTTCTCCTTGTTTTGGTATCTTTCCCATGAGGTTGTACATGAGGCCGCCCAGGGTGTCCCACTCGTGGGCAGGCAGCTCTGTGCACAGCAGCTCGTTTAAGTCATCGATGGAGATGCGGGCGTCAAAGGAATATCTGCCGTTCCCCAGGCTCTCGTAGAGCTCCAGGGCGCTGTCGTACTCGTCGAAGATCTCCCCCACGATCTCCTCGAGCAGGTCCTCGATGGTGACCAGCCCCGAGGTGCCGCCATACTCGTCGAGCACGATGGCCATATGGATGGTGAGGGTGCGCAGTTCGGTGAGGAGCTCGCTGACCCGCTTGGTCTCAGGGATGAAATACGCCTCGCGCAGGAACTCGCGCGGCCGGACATCGCTCTCCCCCCGCTTAAGATAGGGCAAAAGGTCCTTGGCGTAGAGCACGCCGACGATGTGGTCGAAGTCCCCCCGGTACACGGGTATGCGCGAAAACCCGGACCCCAGGATTACCTCCAGCGATTCCTCGAGGCTGGAGTTCTCGTCCAGCATTACCATGTCCGTGCGGGGGATCATCACCTCGCGTACCAGGGTGTCGCCGAACTCGAAGATCGAGTGGATTAGCTTCTTCTCCTCCTCCTCGATGACGTCCTGCTCCTCGGCCGCGCTGACCAGTGCTTTTATGTCACCTTCCGTTACGAAAGGGCCTTCCTTGATGGTCTTGCCTCCGAATATCCTGATGACCCCGTTGGAGATGAGGATCAGTACCCTCACCACGGGGTAGAAGACCTTCGACAGGAGGTTTACGGAAGGGGCGAGGGCCAGGGCCACCTTCTCGGTGTGGTTGGTGGCATATGTCTTCGGGGCCATCTCCGAGAAGATGAAGATAAGGAAGGTCATCGCGCCCGTGGCTATGGCCGCCGCCACCGGGAGGTCGAAACTGAGGGCGAGGCCGGTGGCGATGGAAGAAGCTCCCACCTGGACCAGGAGGGTGAGCATGAGTATCGTCGACAGGAAGCGGTTCGGCTGCTCCAGCAGCCTGTCCAGCTTCTCCGCTCTGCGGTTTCCCTCGTCGCGCAGGGAGCGGATGCGGAAACGGTTCACGCTCACCAGGGATATCTCCGCCGCTGCCAGAAATGCCGCCACGATGAGCAGCGCCACCAGCGCGCCGATGCGCCACGCCAACTCTCCGCCGCTCACCTCCGCGGCAACCGGTGTGGCCATCAACGCGAAGCCCATGCCCGCGGTCATCCCGCATCGCCCCCCGGCAGCCCCAGGACCTCCCTCAGCCGCCTGTCCATGATGGCGGCCCCCTCGTCGTCGCCGTCATCATAGCCCAGCAGGTGCAGCACTCCATGTGCGGCCACGAAATCCAGCTCCCTTCCCTTAACTACCCCGTACTCGCCTCTCCTTGCAAGTATGAGTTGCGGGCAGATGAGCACATCTCCAAGAAGATATCCTTCCTCGCTGTCCTCCCCGAGGGGGAACGCCAGCACGTCCGTGGGCCCCTGCCGCGAGAGGTAACGCCGGTTCAGTTCGCTCATCTCCGCTTCGTCCAGTACCGTTACCGAGACCACGGTGTCCCTGCGCGCCCCCTCGGCCCGCATCACCTTCAGGCAGCTCTTCCTGAGCGACCTGCCGGCGGCCCCGAGGGCCTCGGCCCGGTTCAAGGAGACCTTCACGGTATGCCTTCCTCCCTGACCAGCGATGGGTATTCGATACGCTCATGATACATGCTGGAGAGGATGCGCACGAAAGTCTTCCCCGTCTTCTCCAGGTCTCCCATGGTCATATTCGACTCGCTGAGCTGCCCGTCCTCCAGGCGGTCCTCGATTATGGAATGCATGAGCTGTTCCAGTTTGACCGGCGTCGGTTTCTCCAGTGCCTTTGCCGCCGCCTCCATGGCGTCCGCCAGCATGACCAGGGCCGCCTCCTTGCTCTGGGGTTTCTCTCCCGGGTAGCGGAAGCGGGTCTCGGTGGCCTTTTCCGCGGACTCGCCCTGCTCGAGGGCCAGGGCGTAAAAGTAACGGACCAGGGAGGTGCCGTGGTGCTGCCTGATGATGTCGGTGACCTCTTCGGGGAGGCCGTATTCCCGCGCCAGTTCAACGCCCTCCCTGACGTGGGCCGTGATCACCAGGGCGCTGAGGTTGGGCTTGAGGTTATAGTGGCCGTTGTATCCGGAAGGCTGGTTCTCGACGAAGAAACTGGAGCGCTTGATCTTTCCGACGTCGTGGTAGTAGGACCCGACCCTGGCCAGTGCGGCATCGGCTCCGATCTCGAGGGCGGCTGCGTTGGCGAGGTTGCCCACGATGACGCTGTGGCTGTAGGTCCCGGGGGCCTTCGATACCAGCTCCCTCATGAGGGGCTGGTCCGGAGACGCCAGTTCCAGCAGGCGCATGGGGGTGGTTATGCCGGAGATCCTCTCCAGCAGGGGCAGGGAGCCGAGGGCGAAGACCGCCGTGAAGGCACCGTTGCCCATACCCAACAGGCCCGCATAGACCACGAAAGTGAAGTCCTTGATAAGGCTGGCGGTGATCATGGAGATGACCGCCAGGATCAGTGATATCTCGACGGCGACGCGGAAGAGGTCCTCGCGCTTCTTGATGGCCGTGACCAGGAGCGCTCCGGCGAGGCCCCCCAGCAGCGCCGCGAAGGTGATATAGATGTTCCCTTTTACGAAGAGGCCGGTGAGCACGCCGCCCAGGACCACCATGAACAGGGCCACCAGGTCGTCGAGGAGTATCGCCAGGAGCAGCCCGACCAGGGCCAGGGGGATGAGATACCCCCACAGGGGGTTCTCGTCCATGAAGATGGCGATGAAGCGGCAGGCCAGGCAGAAAGCGAGGAAGACCAGGCAGATCATGGCCACCACCCTCCAGTTGCGTGCGATCTCGGGGCGCAGCCGCTTGAAGAAGACGAGGGCCATCACGTAGAGGACAAGCGCCATGATGGAGATGCCCAGCACCTGCTGGTAGTTGCCGACCGGAGAGAGCGCGCCCGCCTCGCTCAGGCTGGCCAGGGTGAGTTCGTTTATGATCTCGCCCTTCTCGACGATCTTCTGCCCCGCGCTGAAGTTCACCGTCACCGGTTCGATACTGTTCGCGGCCGCCTCGCTGTCCCTCGCGATGGTGGCGGAGGTGTAGGCGGTATTGGGGATGAGAAAGGCCGCCGCCAGTTCTCCGGCCGCCTGCCGGGTATCGCGGCCCAGGGACGTGGTCTCCGCCCGCTGGATTATCTCGTCTCTCCGGCTCTCCAGGTTGTCCACGGAGACCGGGCTCGACATGGCCGTGTTGAGCAGGTCCACAGCCGCGGCATAGATGACGGAGTACTCCTCCTCTGATGCGTTGAGCATCGTCTCCAGCGTATCGAAACTTACGTCCAGGCCCTCCTGCTTCAGCAGCGTTGATACCTTGCCGGCTACGGTTCCTTCCTGGGCGTCCACCTCCCGGACGAGCTCGAAGAAGGCCCCCAGCTCCGAGATGGCCTCCCGGTTCATCTCGTCGTCTATGAAGAGGCTCTCCTTGCGCCTGCGCTCTTCCTCACGCGCTGCCTGTGTGGCCTCCTCGTCCACCACGCTGAAATCCCGCGACGAGATGACCGTCTCCGCGCTCGGCTTTCCTGCCTCGAAACGGGCCACCCTGGGCACGTACTCCAGTACGAGCATCACCAGTATCACCAGTAGCAGGGCCAGGGAGAGGAGGAGTGCCCTCTTCTCGCCGCTGGAAGGCACCAGGGAACGGTACCAGGGGTCCTTCCCTTTAGGGCTGTCCTTAACTTCCATGCCGCATCACCACGCCGTGGCCTCTCACCTCGCGGCCCCCTTATCGCCCTCGCGGCCGTCGTCGTATAGCCGGTAGGCGCGCACGATCTCCTGTACGATCTTGTGGCGCACGACATCCCTCTCATCCATATACACGAACTCTATTCCCGCGATATCGGTGAGGATCTCTCTGACCACGTTCATCCCCGAGAGCTGTCCCCCCGGCAGGTCGATCTGGGTTATATCGCCGGTGACCACTGCCTTGGACCCGAACCCGAGGCGGGTGAGGAACATCTTCATCTGTTCTGGGGAAGTGTTCTGGGCCTCGTCGAGCACGATGAAGGAATCGTTGAGGGTACGCCCGCGCATGAAGGCCAGTGGTGCCACCTCTATCACTCCCTGCTCCATGTAGCGCGAGAACCTTTCCACCTCCACCATCTCGTAGAGGCAATCGTAGAGGGGCCTGAGGTAGGGGTCTACCTTCTGGTAGAGGTCCCCGGGCAGGAACCCCAGTTTCTCTCCCGCCTCCACGGCGGGCCGGGTGAGTATGATCCTCCCCACTTCCTTGGAAAGGAGCGCTTTCACAGCCATGGCCATGGCCAGGTAGGTCTTGCCGGTCCCCGCCGGCCCGATGGAGAAGACGATGGTGTTGGAGCGTATGGCCTCCACGTAGCGTTTCTGGTTGGGGGTCTTGGGCCGGATCACCTTGCCGCGCCGGGAGATGATGATGTCCGTGAAGACCTGGGTGGGGTTCAACTCCCCGTCCTCCTGGATCATCTCGATGGCCTTTTCCACGCTATCGGCGCTCAGGGCCATGCCGGAACTGAGCAACTCGAGGAGTTCTTCGAAAAGCCTGCCCATGGTCTCCAGTTCGGCCGCGTCGCCGCGTATGGTGATCTCGTTGCCCCGCACCAGTATGGAACTCTTGAAGGCCTTCTCGACGATCTTCAGAAGCTCATCGCGTTCCCCCAGCAGGCTCACCATGGGCTGGCTGCCCGGTACGAGTATCTTCAGTTCGCCTTGCCCTGGACCTTCCGTGTTCATCACTCCCATGAATACTATTCGGCCACCGCCGCCTGTTTCATTATCCCGGAGGCCATTGCAACCGCCTGCCGCCCAGGACATGGAAGTGAAGGTGCAGGACTATCTGCTCCGCGGACTTGCCGACGTTGGTGAGGATGCGCATCCCGCTCTCCGCGATGCCCTCGGCTTCCGCCACCTTCCTGGCAGCATCGAACATCTCGTAAAGCAGCCCGGTGTCTTCCGGTCCCAGGTCGAGGGCGGAGGCCAGGTGGCGCTTCGGCACCACCAGAAAATGCACGGGAGCCTGCGGGTTGATATCGCGGAAGGCGATCACCTCTTCGTCCTCGTAAAGGACGTCTGCCTTCATCTGGCCGCTCGCTATCTTGCAGAAGATACAGTCTTCCATGTACATGCTCCTCTCATACCATTCTCGCACAGGAGTTCGCAGTCCGGCCATCCAGTCCGCCATGCTCACACCGCCTCCATCAAGGCCCTTCCTCCCGTCACGCCGCTTATCCTTACCGGCACGATATGGCCCGGTTCAACCTGCGGTGGCGGGTCGGTGACGGTGCCCTTGATAAAGTCCTCGGTGGTGCCGAACGCCGTCCTGCCTTCAGCGTTGCGCTCCAGCTTCTCCACCAGTAACTGTCGCATCGCTCCGACGTGTTCCTCAATATGGCGCAAGCGCCATTCCTCCGCCAGCTCGCGCAGGACCGCCGAGCGCTCTTCCATGCATCCCGGACCCGGCCGTCCGGCACGGTCCCAGGCCGCGGTTCCAGGACGCGGTGAGAAACGGAATACATGCACCCGGGACGGCATGGCCCTCGAAAGCACCTCCACGGTGTTCCTGAAGGCGTCCTCGCTCTCTCCTGGATAGCCCACCATGACCTCGGTGGTAAGGGCGGCACACGGCCATGCCTCGCGCACTCCTTCAACCGCTGTGATGTATTCCCGTGCGCCGTACCCACGCCCCATATCGGCGAGGATATCCGAGTCCCCGCTTTGAAGGGGCAGGTGGAGATGGGGGCATACACGCCCCTCCCGCGACCATTCCTCTATCCATTCCGTGCGCAGGTCCTCGAGCTCGATGGAGCTTAACCTGACCCGGAAGCCCTCGCCGGCCCTCAGGACCTCGCGCACCAGGTATGCCAGGTCCCTGCCGGCGCCCCCGTCGTACCGCCCCAGGTTGACACCGCACAACACCACCTCACGTGCGCCACCGGCGACGCACTTGGAGATGGCCCGCAGTGCCTCGGCGGGCCCGCGCGAACTCTCCTTCCCGCGCGCGCGCGGCACGATGCAGTAAGAACACCCTCGCTCGCATCCGTCCTGGACCTTGATGAAGGCCCGCGTGCGGTGAGGTATGGCCTCCGCCTTTCCGTCTTTTTCGTCCGGCAGCAGGGACAGGATCTCCCGCACCCAGTCCTTTTTGCGGGCGTTGGGGATGACCCTTACCACGCCGGGCAGGCCCTCAAGGTCGCCGGGATTGACCTCCGCATAACACCCCGCGGCCACCAGGGACGGCGCGCCCCGCCGCCACAGCGCCCTCAGCAGCTTTCGGCACTTGCGGTCGCTCTCTGCCGTTACCGTGCAGGTGTTTACCACGCACAGGTCGGCGGCCGCGGCATCGGCGATCACGGCATGGCCGTGCTCGGCAAGGGCCGACTTCAGCTCTTCGCTCTCCGCCTGGTTCACCTTGCAACCTATGGTGTAAACTGCTACCTTAGCCATGCCGCGCCTCACAGCAGCCCATAGCGGCACCTCACCGCCGCCAGCAGCACCATGCCCGCCGTCTCCGTGCGCATAACGCTGGCACCGAGGGTGACCGGGTGCGCGCCCAGCGCCAATAGCTCCTCACGTTCCGCGGCGGAGAAACCGCCCTCGGGCCCGACGACGAGTCCCAGGTCCAGGGGATTTGCGTTCACGAGTGCCTCCGCGGGCCTGCAGCCGCCTTTTTCATCCGCGAACAGGGCCATATCCATGCGGCGTAATCCCTCCATGGCCTGCGGCCATGCATTGACCGCTTCGATCTCCGGAATATAGGCGCGACCGGCGACCCTGGCCGCCTCCCGGGCTATCCTGCGCCACCTTACCAACCGCCTCGTCTGCGGCGCGTCCACCGAGCCGGTGCGGGAACTCAGGAAGGGTACCAGCGATGCCGCTCCCAACTCAACCCCCCAGTGCACCACGTCGTCCATCTTGCTGCCGTGGGGAAGTCCCTGGAAGAGATGGAGGCGGGGCCGCTCCTGCGGTACGTCGCTTATATACGCCACTTCCACTCTCATGCACGCCGCGTCGATGGCGCTGACCTTGCCGTGGCCGACGCATCCCTTTCCGTCCATGAGCAACACCATATCGCCCTTTTTCATCCTGAGGACCCGGCTGGCGTGGTGATGGTCTTCACCCTCGATGCACAGACCCCCCGAGCGCAGGGCGTCGCTGGAGACATAGAACCTGGGGGTGGTCAATAATCCTGCCTTATCACCTTGCGCAGGCGCCCGACGAGGCCGGGCGCGTCCTTCTTCTCGGACTCGATGCGCTGGAACTCCTTCATCAGCCTTTTCTGCTCCGCGCTGAGTCTGCGCGGCACGCGCACCTCCAAAGTGAGATAGAGGTCGCCGTGGCCGTGCGCGCGCACGCTCGGCATGCCCTTGCCCTTGAGCCTGAAGACCTCCCCGGGCTGGCTCCCCGCGGGTACGTGGAGGTTTTCCACTCCGTTGAGTGTCGGCACGTCGATATCGGTGCCCAGGGCGGCCTCGGATATGTCTATGCTCACCAGGGCGTGAAGATCCCGGCCGTGGCGGGTGAAGGTCTCGTGCTCCCCCACCCTCACCTCGACATAGAGATCGCCGGGCGGCCCCCCCAGACGTCCAGCCTCCCCGCGTCCGTTGAGGCGGATGCGGTCACCGTTATCCACTCCGGCTGGCAGTTTGACCTCGATGTTGTCCACTATTCCCTTGTAGCCCTCCCCTCCGCAAGCGGGGCAGGGGTGGGTGTTTATCTCGCCGCTGCCGCCACAACGGCGGCAGGTGGTGGTGGAAGAGAACGTGCCGAATGTGCTGCGGCGGGTGTGCACCGACCTTCCTTCACCTCCACAATCGGGGCAGAGGTCGCGCCCGTAACCCTTGTCCAGGCCTGTGCCGCCGCATTCTGCGCAGGTGTCGTGGCGCGGCATCTCGATCTGGCGCGTAGTACCGCTGAAGGCCTCTGACAGGGTCACCTCCACTACCGTGAGGAGGTCGCTACCCCGCCGCGGCACATGGGCGGACTGCTGTTGACCCCTCCCGAAGAAGATGTTGAAGATGTCCCCGAGCGGTCCGCCGAAACCGTCCATGACGTCCCCGAACGGGGATGACGCAAGCCCCTCGTCGCCGAATATATCGTAACGGCGTCGCTTCTCCGGATCGCTCAGGACCTCGTAGGCCTGGCTGATCTCCTTGAAGCGGTCGCCCCCGTCGCCCTCCTCTTCGCTGACATCGGGATGGTGGAGGCGTGCCAGCCGGCGGTAAGCGCGTTTGATCTCTTCCTGGTCGGCTCCCCGGGTCACACCGAGGATATCGTAATAATCTGCCATGGCGACGAGTGATCCCCCCTAACCCCTGAGCATCTCCAGCGTGTGGCTGAGGGACTTGGCGATGAAATCCACCGTCGGGATGACGCGGGCATAGTCCATACGCGTGGATCCGAGGACGCTGACCGTCCCCACCATCTCCTCCCCGATGGCATAGGGGGTCGCGATAAGGCTGAAGGACTGCAGCTCCTTGAAGAGGTTCTCGTCGCCGATGCGCACAAGCAGTTCCTTCGAGCCCAGGGCTTCGCTGAGCATGCTCAACAGGAAGTACTGCTCCTCGAAGTGCTCGAGCAGGCCCTCGATCTTCTTCAGCCCTTCGGCGTCGAGGTAGCGCAGCAGGTTCAGAGTGCCCCCTACGTAGACCTTCTCGTATTCCTCCTCGGAGAGGATGTCCCTTATAACGTTGATCACCCTTGACGCCAGGGCGGGAGACTTCAGGGCGCGCAGGTCGCGGTGGAGCGCCAGGTCCGAGATCTTCTCCAGCCCCTTGCCTTGCAGGTTGCGGTTGAGGAAGGCCTGTATCTCCTCCAGGTCGATGAGCTCTTCCGAGTCTTTTACGTCGATGAGCTTCTTCTCAACCCTCCCGGTGTCTGTGATGATCACCAGCAGGACCATATCCCCGGCCAGGTTCACCAGGTCGACGTGCTTGATGGTGTTGCGGCGCAGGCGCGGGGCGATTACCAGGGCGGCGGCGCTGGTGAGGCGCGAGAGCAGGGTGCTCGTCTCCTGCAGCAGGTTCTCCAGCTCCCTGGTCTTGTGGGAGAAGAGGGTGACGATGGCGTTCTTCTCCTCCTCGCGCAGGCGCGTACGTCCGCTGAGGCTGTCCACATAGAAGCGGTACCCCAGGTCGGTGGGTACCCTGCCCGCGGAGGTGTGGGGCTGGAAGAGGTAGCCAAGGCCTTCTAGCTTGCTCAGCTCGTTGCGGATGGTCGCCGCGCTGATGCCCAGGTTCAGGCTCTGGGCAAGGGACTTCGAGCCCACCGGGGTCCCGGTGGTGATGTATCTGTAGACCACCGTCTTCAGTATCTTCTGCTGCCTCTTGTCCAGCATTCCGCCTTCCCTCACGTTGTTAGCACTCTCCCTGTCAGAGTGCTACCCACAACCTTAATTATCGGCATCGTGGGCGGCACGTCAAGCGGGCAGGAGTTCCGTTATCACCGCGTTGGACACCAGCATCCCCCGGCGGGTCAGGCGGGCCCGCCCGCCGGATACGAGGAGCAGGCCCAGGTCTACCAGGTCTTCCAGGCGGTCATCTCCGGCGTCAAGGGCGTCCGCGGGCACCCCCGATGCGGTCCTCAGGCCCAGGATTATCTCCTCCTCGCGCCTTTCGATGGCACCCAGCCGTTCCCACCCCCCGCTGGCCGGACGTCCCCCACGCATGGCGGAGATATAGGACAGGATGGAGCGGGTGTTGTGGAACCTGCAGTCCCCCAGGAAGGAATGGGCCCCAGCCCCCACCCCGAGGTATTCGTCCCTCGCCCAGTATCCCAGGTTATGGCGGCTGTGGTGTCCGGGGAGGGCGAAGTTGGAGATCTCGTACTGCGCGAAGCCGGCTGCCTCCAGCGCCGCGCAGGACGCCAGGTACTGGTCCGCCATCTCGTCATCACCGGGAAGCTTCTTACCGCTCTCGCGCAGTATGCCGGGGAGGCGAGACCCTCGCGACAGCGAAAGGCCGTAGAGGCTCACGTGCCGGGCTCCCGCCGCGATGACCCCTCGCACCGAATCCAGCTGCATCGCCGTGTCTTCACCCGGCAGCCCGTAGATGAGGTCTGCCGAGACGGATGCCGCTCCCGCGGCGTGTGCTTCCTCTATGCACTCGAGGGCCGAAGCGGCGTCGTGCGCCCTGCCCAGAAGCCTCAGGACGGGATCATGCAGCGACTGTACGCCGATGCTGAAGCGGTTGGCTCCCCCGGCGCAAGCGGCTAAGAGATCGTTGGCCTTCCAGGTTGCCGGATTGACCTCCACCGTGACCTCGGCACCCTCGCCGAGCACGAAGCGCGACCGCACCTGGTCCAGGAGCCTCGACACCTCGGCTCCACTGAGGATGGAGGGAGTGCCCCCTCCCAGGTAGACGGAGTCTAGGCGCCGCCGCTCCTCATCCAGAAGAGTGGACCAGAAGTCAAGCTCCGTAAGGAGCGCGGCCATATACTCCCGCATGTGGCGTCCCGCACCCGCCCGGGTGTTGAAATCGCAATAGGTGCAGCGCGACACGCAGAACGGCCAGTGGACGTAGAGCCTCATTTCCCGGTCTCCTCCCTGGTCACGCGCAGGGCGGAGATGAAGGCCTCCTGGGGTATCTCCACTCTCCCCACCATCTTCATGCGTTTCTTGCCCTCCTTCTGCTTCTGCAGCAGTTTCTTCTTGCGGGTGACGTCCCCGCCGTAGCACTTGGAGAGCACGTCCTTGCGCTTGGCCTTGATTGTCTCCCGCGCCACCACCCTGCCGCCGATGGCCGCCTGCACCGGCACGTCGAAGAGCTGGCGGGGGATGAGCTTGCGCAGGCTCTCGGTGATGCGCCGGCCATATTCGTAAGCGCGGCTCCTGTCCACGATGGAGGAGAAGGCGTCCACGGGCTCCGAGTTGATGAGGATGTCCAGTTTGACCAGGTTTCCCGGCAGAAAACCGATGTGCTCGTAGTCCAGGGAGGCGTACCCGCGGCTTCGGGACTTGAGCTGGTCGTAGAAATCGACCACGATCTCCGCCAGGGGCAGGCGGCAGCGTATCTCCACGCGGCGCCCGGAGAGATAGGCCATGTCCTGGTAGATGCCCCTCCTCTCCTTGACCAGCTCGAGCATGGCGCCCATGTAGTCGGGCGGCACCAGGATGGTCGCCTGCACGTACGGCTCGCGTATCTCGGCCAGCGTGCCCGCGTCGGGCATGTCAGAGGGGTTGCGCACGTAGGATACCTCCCCCCCTCGCTCGAGCACCTCGTAGACCACGTTGGGCGCGGTGAAGACCAGGTCCAGTCCGTACTCCCTCTCGAGGCGCTCCTGCACGATCTCCATGTGCAGCAGGCCCAGGAACCCGCAGCGGTACCCGAAGCCCAGGGCCTTTGAGGTCTCCCTCGCGAAGGTGAGGGAAGCGTCGTTCAGCTTGAGCCTCTCCAGGGCGTCGCCCAGACCCGTGAAGTCGTCTGAGTCCACGGGGTAGATGCCCGCGAACACCATGGGCTTCGGCTCCTGGTAACCCGGAAGCGGCTCGGAAGCGGGGTCTTCCCTGCCGGTCACGGTGTCCCCCACCTTGATGCGGGTGACGTCCTTGATGCCGGTGATGATGTATCCCACCTCTCCCGCCTCCAGGCTGCCGGTGGAGATCATGTCCGGGGAGAAGTAACCCACCTCGTCTATCTCCACCGCCGTTCCCGCGGCCATGAAGCGCGCCTTCATGCCCTTCCTCACCACGCCCTCCGCCACGCGCAAGAATGCGACCACGCCGCGGTAGACGTCGTAGGTGGAGTCGAATACCAAAGCGCGCAAGGGAACCGCGGTCTCGGCCCGGGGCGGCGGCACACGGCGGATGATCTCCGCCAGCAGCTCCTCCACGCCCTCACCCGTCTTGGCGGAGACGGCCATGACCTCGCCGGGATCGATCCCCAGCAGGTCCGCAAGCTCCATGGCGCTGTCCTCGTAGTCCGCCGAGGGCAGGTCGATCTTGTTTACCACGGGGATCACCGTGAGCCCGGCCTCCACGGCCAGGTAGGCGTTGCCCACCGTTTGCGCCTCCACCCCCTGGGAAGCGTCCACCAGCAGCACCGCGCCCTCGCAGGCCGCCAGGCTGCGCGAGACCTCATAGGAAAAGTCCACGTGCCCGGGGGTGTCTATGAGGTTGAGCTGGCACTCTTCCTCCCCAGCTGGCGCGTAGAGCATGCGCACCGCCTGGGCCTTGATGGTGATGCCGCGCTCGCGCTCCAGGTCCATGCGGTCGAGGTACTGGTCCGCCATCTTCTGTCGCGGCACCGTGCCGGTTATCTCGAGGAACCTGTCCGCCAGCGTCGATTTACCGTGGTCGATATGCGCGATGATACAGAAATTCCGTACCCGTTTTTCCTCCATATGTATACACCCTGGCCATTATCGCACATAAGCAGGGTTCAGTGGGTGTGCATACCCCTGCCGATGTGCTACAATTTCCCCTGTTTGACGAAAGGAGAGGATCGGTTTGCCCAACACCAAGCAACAGGAGAAGCGCATGCGGCAGGCGGAGAAGCGGCGCATGCGCAACAAGTCGCGCAAGTCGGAGATCAAGACCTACATCAGGCACTTCGACGAGGCCTTACAGCGCGGAAACCGCGAGGAGAGCGAGGTCTACCTTAACAAGGCGGTAAGAGCGCTGGACAAGGCGGCCAGCGACGGCATCATCCACAAGAACAACGCCGCCAACCGCAAGTCCCGCCTCATGGCCAGGTATAACAAACCAGAGTAGGCTTGTGCATGTCCCCGGTACCGGTCTCTATCGCCGTTACGTATGGCTGACGGCTTGACCGTTAGCCCGCTGGTCTTCCCACCCAGTTCCGTCTTTTCCCCGTAGGGTGTGGGCCAGCATTTATACTGGCCCCAGTCGCCATTACATAAGATTGACTTTGGTTCTATGAAATACCCAAGGGCATAGCAACCGCGATCTTCCAGGGCCGACATTCTCTTTACATCTAGCGCAGCCTAGCGCCCAGGTTCTTTTCCAGGGCGGCGATGATGACGTCGCAGGCGGACCTTGCCTCATCGTCGCGCAGGGTGCGGTCCAGTGCGTAGAAGGTCATGCTGTATGCCAGGCTCTTCTCCCCCGCCCGCAGCTGTTCCCCGCGATAGAGGTCGAAGAGGCGCACCTCGCGCAGCAGCTCTCCTCCGGCGCCCCAGATGACCTCCTCGGCATCCCCCGCGTCTACTCCCTCGCCCACCACTATCGCCAGGTCCATCTGTATGGATGGAAATCGCGGTATATCCCGGTAAGGGGGAGTAAACAGTGAGGCCGCGATGAGAGGCGCGAGGTCGATCTCCAGCACCGCCGTGTCCGTGGGCAGGTCGACCCGTTCAGCCACACCCGGGTGGATGAGCCCCAGGAAACCGACATCGCTGCCGCCAATGCTGACGGCGCATGACTGTGTGGGGTGAAGGAAAGGCAGCCTCTCCCGCCGTAGGGACGGCCCTTCGATATGGAGGATAGAGAACAGGGCTTCCAGGACCCCTTTGACGGCGAAAAAGCCAGCGTCCTCGGCCTCTCGGTCCCACTGCTTGGGGAGCCACTTACCGGCCAGGGCGCAACCCAGCCTCTCCGTCTCTTGGGGCAGGACCTCTCCTTCCGCTGTCAGGAAAACCCTTCCGACCTCGAAGAGATGCACGTCCATCACCCGCCGGTTGATATTGAAAGAGACGGCTTCGAGCAGACCGGGCAGCAGGGACGGCCGCATTACCGACATCTCATCGCTGATGGCATTGCGCAGGCTGACACGCGCGGTGGGCAGGTATTCACCGGCGGCGTCCAGGACCTCCAGCCAGCGTGGAGAGATAAAGGCCAGGGTTACCGCCTCGTGAAGGCCCATGCCCGCGAGGGCGTCAGCTATCTCCCGGCGTTTCCTCTGGCCACCGGTGAGAACTCCGACATTGGAGGAAGTCTTCGGCAGGGTGGGTTCTATGCGGCCGTAGCCGTAGAGGCGGGCCACCTCCTCAACCAGGTCGATCTCCCTTTCCAGGTCGGGGCGGAAAGTGGGCACCTCCACGCTGAGTACGGTATCTCCTCCGGCCTCCCTGATCTCTTTCACCTCGAGCGAGATGGAGTTGAGCAGATCCGCCGTCTTCGCACTCTCCAGCTCGATGCCGATGAGCCGGGCGGCGCGGTCGTTTCTCAATTCCAGTAAAACGGGCTCGATGACCCTGGCCCGCGCGTCCACGGCCCCCGGCCTTATAACGCCCTCCGCCAGCTCTCCCATGAGGAAGGCTGCACGGTCGGCGGCTCGCAGGCAGCCACTCGGGTCTACCCCCCGCTCGAACCGGTACGAGGCCTCCGAGGGCAGGTCATGGGTGCGCGAGGTGCGCATGATGTTTGCGGGGTCGAAGTGGGCCGACTCCAGCAGGATCCTGGTGGTGCCGCCTCCAACCTCGGTGTTCTCTCCTCCCATCACGCCCGCCATGGCCACCGGTCCAGAGGGGTCGCAGATAAGCAGGTCGTCCGGGGTGAGTTCCCGCTTCAGGCCGTCGAGGGTGGTCATGGACTCGCCGTCTTCCGACCGCCTGACGATGATGTGGCCATCCCGCACCAGGTCGAGGTCGAAGGCGTGCAGGGGCTGTCCAAGCTCAAGCATGACATAGTTGGTCACGTCCACCACGTTGTTTATGGGGCGCACACCGGCAGCCTGCAGCCTGCGCCGCATCCACCAGGGAGAAGGGCCTATCTTCACCTGCTCGATCACCTTGGCCACGTAGCGGGAACAAAGCATGGGGTCGAGGATCTCCACCTTCACCTCGTCCGAGGCCGGAGGCCCCACCTCACGCAACGTGAAGGCCGGGTACCTCAGTTCCTGGCCGGTTAGGGCGGCTACCTCGCGGGCTACCCCCAGCATACACAGGCAGTCAGGCCGGTTGGGGGTGATCTCCAGGTCGAGGACGGTGTCCTGCGTCTCCAGGACATCGGAGAGCCTCGCTCCCGCCCGCGGTTCCCCTTCCAGCAACATGATACCGGCCGCCTCCTCGCTGATACCCAGCTCCATCTCGGAGAGGAGCATTCCCCCCGAGGAGACGCCGCGTATCTTGGCCTCCTTGATGACGGTGCCGTCAGGCAGCCTAGACCCGGGCGGCGCCACCGGCGAGTAGATCCCCTCCCTCACGTTGGGGGCGCCGCACACGATATCCGCCACCTCTCCGCCCACGTCCACCCGGCACAGGGTGAGGCGGTCGGCGGAGGGGTGAGGCCTCACCTCGAGTACCCGCCCCACGATGAACTGGTCATGCTCCTCGCCCAGGCGCTCGATGCCGTCCACCGCCGTACCGGAGGCGGTGAGCATCTCCGCCAGTTCTTCCGCCCCGGCGGAGAGGTCCACGTAGTCGTTTAGCCATTGTAATGAAACACGCATGTCCGTCACCCCTAATACTGCCTGAGCAGGCGCAGGTCGTTATCGAAGAAATACCTTATGTCCGGCACCCCGTACTTTAGCAGGGCGATGCGTTCCACCCCCATGCCGAATGCGAAGCCGCTTATCTCCTCGGGGTCGTACCCCACGTAGCCGAAGACGTTGGGATCGACCATGCCGCACCCCAGGATCTCCAGCCAGCCCGTTCCCCCACATACCTTGCAGCCGTGACCGCCGCAGATGTTGCAGGAGATGTCCACCTCGGCGCTGGGCTCGGTGAAGGGGAAGAAGTGAGGGCGGAAGCGCACGTCGCGCTCCTCTCCGAACATTCGTCTCGCGAAGACCTCCAAGGTCCCCTTGAGGTCGCCCAGGCTGATGCCCTCGTCCACCGCAAGTCCCTCCACCTGGTGGAACATGGGGGTGTGGGTGGCGTCAGGGACGTCACGGCGGTAGGCCTTGCCGGAGGCGATGACGTAGAGGGGAGGAGGGGTCTTCTCCATTACCCTTATCTGCACGGGAGATGTGTGGGTACGCAGCAGGATATCGTTTCTTCCGCTGCCCGGCACGTCCACGTAGAAGGTGTCAGAGAGGGACTTGGACGGGTGCCAGGCCGGCGTGTTCAGGGCCTCGAAGTTGTAGTAGTCCAGTTCGACCTCCGGGCCCTCCACCACCCTGTAACCCATGCCGATGAAGATGTCCTCGATCTCGGTGATGATGCGCGACAACAGGTGGCGGGTGCCGGTGGGCATTATTCGCCCGGGCAGGGTCACGTCGACGCGGTCCCTGGCCAGGGCGTCGTTCATCTCACCCTCGCGCAGTACCCTCCCCTTCTCCTCGAGCGACTCCTCCAGCCAGCCCTTGAGCAGATTGCCGAGGCGGCCAACGCGGCGTCTGTCCTCGGGCGCGAGGCTCTTGATGCCCTGCAGTAGAACGGAGAGCTTCCCTTTTCGTCCCAGGAAAGCCACGCGTACTTCCTCGAGGGCGGCCGTGCTGGCGGCGCCATCCAGGGCCGCCCTCGCTTCCTCGTAAATGCCGCCCAGACCGGGATCGGCCCCTAGCTCGTCCAGGAAAGACTGCTGCGCCATCTATCTATCTCCCTCCTCGACCAGTCCTGCTTGTCTCGACCTGGCAGCCTCGTAGAGCAGCACGGCCGCCGCCGCGGCCACGTTCAGGGACTCGGCCCTGCCGAGCATGGGTATCTTGACCAGCCCGTCCATCATGGCAGCCTCTTCCGGGGGTATGCCCCAGGCCTCGTTGCCCACTACCAGTGCCAGCTTGTCGGGCCACGCGATATCCCACATGCCCCGTCCTGTGTGCGCGTCCGCCGCCAGCACCATGTATCCCTCGTCCCGCAGCACGCGCAGGGTGGCGGGGATATCCGCGCCGACGGCTATGGGAAAGTGGAAGATCGACCCCGCGGTGCTCCTCACCGTCTTCGGGTTGTAGAGATCCGCGCTCTCCGCACAGACCACCATCCCGCCGGCCCCCGCCGCGTCGGCTATCCTGATCATGGTCCCCAGGTTCCCCGGGTCCCTCACCCTGCTCGCGATCAGCAGGGGCGATGCTCCCCCGCTCACTATGTCCTCCAGCTCCACGTGGACCAGGGGAGATACGGCGATCATCCCCTGTGGGGTTACGGTGTCCGACAGGCTCGCGATGACCTCGTCGCTGGCGGTGAGGAAAGGCACGTTTTTTTCGCGGATGATGTCTGTATAGGCGGCAAGGGCCTGCGCTCCGTTCTCATTGCTGATTAGGCATTCCGGCACGTGGGACGAGAGCAGCGCCTCCGCCACGCATTGCAGTCCCTCCACGATGAACAGGCCTTCCCGGTAGCGGAAGTTCTTCTTGCGCAGGCGGCGGTAGCGCCTTACGCGCTCGTTCTTAGGGCTCTCGATCACGCCGGACAGGCGAACCCCATCAGGCACTCGCCTCCTTTGCCTGCGGCTCTTTCTCCAGCTGATCCTTGGCCTTCTGCGCCAGTGCCGCGAAGGAGTCGGGGTCGGAGACGGCCATCTCGGCCAGCAACTTGCGGTTGACCTCGATGTCCGCCAGTTTCATTCCCTGGATGAACCTGCTGTAAGAGATGCCGTTCTGCCTTGCGGCAGCGTTGATGCGCGCAATCCACAGCCGCCGTAAGTCCCTCTTCTTGTTGCGGCGGTCGCGGTAAGCGTATTGCAGGGAATGCATGACCTGCTCGTTGGCGCTGCGGTAAGACCTGCTGCGGGCGCCGCGGTAGCCCTTGGCCATGCTCATGACCTTCTTTTTTCTCTTTTTCCTCGCCACGGAATGTCTTGTCCTGGACATGCCTGATCAGTCCTTTCGTGCCACTTATCTAATGCGGTGAGCGGAGGAAGTCCCCTATCCCCGCCTCAAGAGCTTCTTTACGTTGTCCGCGTCGTGCTCGGAGACTTCGGCCTTGGAACGGTAGCCGCGCTTACGGGTGGCGCTCTTCTTAGAGAGCAGGTGACTCCCGTACGCCTTCCTGCGTTTTATTTTGCCGCCACCGGTTATCTCAAACCTCTTGGCCGCTCCCCGGTGTGTCTTCATCTTGGGCATGCTTACCTCCGTCTTTCCTCGCCATAACCGGCGCCATGATCATCTGCATATTGCGGCCATCGAGCTTGGGCATCGATTCCACCGTGCCGAGCTCCGCGAGTTCCTCGGCCAGCTGCTCCAGGAGGTTCCTGCCCAGCTCGGTGTGGCTCATCTCCCTCCCGCGGAACATGATGGTCACCTTGACCTTTGAACCCGCGTTGAGGAAGCGTTCTATGTGCTTCCTCTTGATCTCATAGTCATGCCGGTCGATCTTGGGACGCAGTTTCATCTCCTTGTAGGTGACAACGCTCTGTTTCTTGCGCGCCTCTTTCATCTTAACCGTCTGCTCATAGCGGTACTTGCCGTAATCCATTATCTTGCAGACCGGGGGCTGTGCCTGGGGCGCGACCTCCACGAGGTCCAGGTCCAGTTCCTCCGCCATGGCCAGGGCCTCTTCGATGGGTTTGATCCCTATCTGGTTCCCGTCCGGGCCTACGAGGCGCACCTCTCTCGCCCTGATACCTTCGTTAACGCGCGCGTTCTTGTCTATCTGGCATCCCTCCTCATACAAAAGAAAAGGACAGCGGCCTTTCCCCGCTATCCACGGGCCTGTGTTCTCATGAACCCTGGCTGCTTGCGCGCCCCAGGGTGAGAAGCAAAACCGCTTCTTCTTCGTCCGTTATACGTTTCAAGCAGAAAGTATAGAGTATCTCCCCGGCCTTAGGCAATATCTCAGCTCGCCGCCGCCTCCCCCACATCCCGCACCTGGCGCAGGCGCGGGCTCCCGTCAGACCTGTAGAGAGGGAGCAGGATGTTGAAGGTAGTGCCCTCGCCCTTGACGCTGTTCACCCAGATCTCGCCGCCGTGGGCATGGACCAGTTGCCTGGTTATGGCCAGGCCCAGTCCGGTGCCACTCTGGGTGCGGGTGGAGGACGAGTCCACCATATAGAACTTGTCGAATATCCTGGGCAGGTCCTGGGCCGAGATCCCGATGCCATTGTCCGATACCCTCACCAGGCAGTCGCTCCCCGCCGTCCTGGCCTTGACGCCCACCTCGCCCCTCTCCGGCGTGAACTTGATGGCATTGTGGATGAGGTTCAGGAACACCTGGGCCAACCTCTCGCCGTCCCCCAGCAGCATTGGCAGGTCTCCGGGTATGTCCATTCTAATTTCTATCTCCTTCTCCTGCGCGAGGTTGTCCAGCTGCTGCACCACACCGTCGATCACCTCGCACAGAAGTACCGGCTCGTGCCGGACCTCGATTATACCCGCCTCGATCCTCGAGAGGTCGAGGAGGTCGTTGATGAGAGCGGTGAGCGATTCGGTCTGTTTCTGCACCACGTCCAGATAATGGCGCTGCTTGTCGTTGATGGGCCCGACCCTCTCCGTGGTGAGCAGCCGCACGAAACCCTTGATGGAGGTCAGGGGGGTCTTGAGCTCGTGGGAGACGATGGATATGAAGTCGGATTTCAAGCGGTCAAGCTCGACGAAGTCCGTGATATCGTGGAGCAGGATAACCGCGCCACCCACCTCTTCCTCGGCATCCAGGAGTGGTACCCAGAAGATATCGAAGGTAAGGGCCGGCTCGGCGCCAAGCACCATCTCGCTCCGCAAACTCTCGCCACCGTCCAGCACCTTCTCCAGGGCGTCCTCGCAGGACACCTCCTTGAACTCGATGTGGTGGGGCGAGCCCCGCAGCAACTCGGGCAGGGGTTCGTCATGCTCGGAGTCGCCGAGGGCGAGTAGGCGCGAGATGAAAGGGTTGGCCATGACCAGCCTGCCGTCCTGGTCAAGGACCAGGAGCCCGTCTGTGAGGCTGTTGATGATGGTCTCTATCTTCGTCTTGTCCTGCAGGGTGGTGCGGTAGAGCGCGGCCTTCTCCAGGGCCAGCGCGGCCTCGCTGGAGAGGGTGAGCAGGACGCGCGCGTCGTCATCGTCGAAGTCTCCCGGGGCCCTGGAGAAACAACCCAGGACGCCTATCACGCTGGCGCTGGCGAACAGGGGCACCGCGATCATGGAGTCGAAGCCGTTCCTTACCAGGTAGCCATGGAAGCGCGGGTCCTCGCCGCTGTCCCTGAGTATCACCGGCAGTACCGCGGACGCCGACATGTAGAGGGGATTATCCTCGCCCCGGGCCATCATCGCGGCGGCCTCTCCCTCCCGCAGGCCACGATATGTGCCGGCCCCGAGCGTGCCGTCATCCTCAAGCAACGACATGACCATGGCGTCGCAGCGTACCAGCTTGGACGCGTTGTCGATGAGCGTGCCTACCATCTCCCTCTCGTCGAAGGTTGAGGCGAGCTTGAGAGAAACGGCGTAAAGGGTGGACATCTCCCTGCGCTTGGTGTCAGCCTGGTCGTAGAGGCTGGTCATGGCCTGCTTTTCCCTCTCCTGCTCGCGCGCCTTGCTGATCACAAAGAAGCCGCCCAGGGCGATGATGAAGAAAATGGGCAGCGCTATGGCCATGCCCTTCAGGGACTCGAAGGTCACTGTCTCATAGGTAATAGGGGCGAAATAGATGACACAGGTGACCGCGGTGATGAGCATCATCTCCACCAGCTCGAAATAGGCGAAGGAGAAGATGATCACCGCCATGAACAGCAGGGAGATGCTGCTCTCGGCACCGCCGGTGAGGTAGACCATCACCGCGATGAGCGCGTCCGTAGACAGCATGAGCAGGAAGAAAGCCACGGGATGATAACCCTCGTAGGGGAAATAGCGGTGGCCTATGAAGACCAGCACCGAAAGGACCATGAAACCGTAGAAGACAGGTGACTCGCTGCGTTCGGAATACGGGAGTACGAAGACCATGGCGGCGACGATGATAGTCAGCCAGAAGATGGAGGCGATGAAACGTGTGGACGAGAGGAGCATGCGCACGCTCTCTCGCTGCTCGCTTCCCCGCGCCGGGATCGGCTCGGGAACGCTATCGAGCTGCGTTGTCGGCTTCCTCAAGGCATCCCGCCTTCCCTCAGTCCCGCCGCCTGCGGTCGAAGACATAGTTGCTTCCCTCCATGCCCTTGGCATACTTCTTCAATTCAGCGGCGATCTGGGCCACCTTCCCTGGGTGGTCAAGGCTGCGGTAGGTGTTATGGATCACGGCCACGCTGATGGTCATGATGTTGAACCGGTTGATATTTCCCTGCCGGTCGGTACTGATGATGAAGCCACGTTCGCGGTCCTCCTGCTCGTACTGTGTCGGTATGCGCTCGTCGAAGAGCCTGATTATCTCCTGGGAGATAAGGGAGGCCCTCTCCATCTCCGTGACCACGATGAAATCGTCTCCCCCGATGTGGCCCACGAAGTCGTCTTTGCTGCCAAACCTCGCTATGGATTCCAGGATCACCTGTGTGGTCAGCTTGATCACCTCGCTGCCGGCAAGGAACCCGTAGCGGTCGTTGTAGGCTTTGAAGTCGTCGAGATCGATGTAGCATACGGCGAAGAGCGCCTTTGCCCTTATGCGGGACTCGATGACCTCTTCAATGGCCCTGTTGCCCGGAAGTCCCGTCAGGGGACTGGCCTCACTGTCGCGCACGGAGCGGCGCAGGTGCATGTTTATCCTGGCTTCCAGCTCGAGGGGATCGAAGGGCTTGGTGAGGTAGTCGTCGGCGCCGGTTTCCATGCCCCTTATCTTGTCCTCGAGCATGCCCTTGGCGGTGAGCAGGATGATGGGGATATGGCTGGTCAGGGCCTCTCCACGCAGTTTCAGGCACACCTCCAGGCCGTCGAGATCCGGCATCATGACGTCCAGGACGATGATGTCCGGCCGCTGCGATTCGCAGATATCCAGGGCTTCCCTGCCGTCACGTGCCTCGATGGGTTCGTACTTCCCGTTGCCCAGGGTCTCCACGATCAGTTCGCGGATATTGGGGTCGTCGTCAACCACCAGGACCTTGTAGGCCCTTTTCTGACCGACAATCTCGGTGGATTCTCCCTTCAATACCTCGTCGAACAACCTGTCACCTCCAGCGCTGCTTCCCTCGATGTGAGAAGCACGTCCCTTCCGTCTCTCCGATCTCCGCATGCCATGCCGGTCACACTGCTCCCGTTTTTCTATCTGGTAACGGGATCTCCTCCACGTTCTTCCAGTATGCGCAGGAAGGCATCCACTACCTCCGGATCGAACTGGCTGCCCGAGTTGCGCTTCAGCTCTTCCACGGCCGTCTGTAACGGCAGCGCGCGCCGGTAAGGCCGGTCTGAGCGCATGGCCTCGAACGCGTCGGCCACGGAGAGGATGCGGGCACAGATGGGGATCGCGGTCCCTTTGAGCCCCTGGGGGTACCCGGTGCCATCGAAACGCTCGTGGTGGTGGAGGATGATGGGGCGGGGTCCCTGCAGGAACTCCACGGGCTCGACGATGCTCTCGCCGAGTATCGGGTGTGTCTTGACGTGTGTATATTCCTCCCTGGTAAGCCCGCCCGGCTTGTTCAGCACCCTTCCGGCTATGCCTATCTTGCCGATGTCGTGCAGGGTGGCCGCGTACTTCAGCTTCTGCCTCTCCCGCTCATCCATCTGCATGGCGTCGGCGATCATCAGCGCGTATTCGGTCACCCGCTCGGAATGGCCGTGGGTATAGGGGTCTTTTACCTCGATGGCCTTGGCCAGGGCGCGCACGGTCGAGAAATAGCTCTTCTCTATGTCTTCGTACAGGGAGGCGTTCTCGATGGCCATGGAGGCCTGTGAGGCTATGGCCCTGATCACCTCTACCTCCTCCATGTCCAGGCCCTCCGCCTCCCGGCAGGGATAGAAGAGCGCGAAGGCACCGCTCAGCCTCTCCCGCGAGGAGAGGGGAAAGACCAGGACCAGGTCCACTCCATGTTCGTGCAGCAACTGCGGCGATATAAGGTGGCCGGCCTCCTCCGCGGGGATGAAAAGCGGCTCCCCCTGCTCAAGGGTCTTCATGCGCGCGGCCTGCAGGCCGCTGGCCGAAAAACCGTCGCCGGCGCACTCCCTCCACTCCCCCTCCGCTATGAAGCCGCAGAAAGCCGAGGGGCGAAAGTGGCCCGTGTCGCTTTCATACAGGAAGACCGCGCACATGGCCACCCCGCATAGGTCGACGATCATCTGGACGACCTTCTCCAGGATGTGCTCTAGGTCCAGGGTGGAGTTTATGGCCCGGGTGATCTCCAGCAGCGCCACGGTCTCCTTTATCTTGCGCTGCTCGCGCTCGTGCAGGTACGCGTTCTCCAGCGCCACCGCCAACCGGCTCGAGAACCTGACTGCTATCTCCATGTCCTCTGAAGACAGGGAGGAAGCAGCGGCGCCGCTCAGGTGGACCACGCCGGTCGTGCGTCCCCTCACCACCATGGGCAGAAGGACAGCCGTCCCCGTGGCAAGGGGCCCGGTGCCGTCTTCCGCGAAGGGACCGTCCCCTCCGCGTTCCAACCAGTACGGGTCGCCCCTCTCGAGCAGGGCAGCCGCCGCCTGTTCGCTGAGGTTGTAAGCGCCGCGGGTCCCGCCGGCAATTGCGAGGTCTCCGGCGATGGCCGTCAGCCTGTGGGAGGCGGAGACCTCGAACATGGTGGAACTCTCCATGCCCAGAATCTCTCTCAACCTGGCGAGACCCACCTTGGTCAGGGTGGGCGGATCGAGGGTCGACGCGATGGTATCCGGGAAGCGGTCCACCTCATGCAGCTGCTGCGACACCCTCTCTCGCTTCTCCCGCTCAGCCTCCATGAATGCGTCGAAAAGAAACGCCTGTGCCTGCAGAAGGCCCGCCCCTATGGCGCTCAACTGCGCCGGAGCACCCCTGCCGTCGAGGTGCTCTACGGCGCTGCACATGAGGGCCTGGCCGAGGCCGTCAACGGCGCTCCAGGAGATCCCGTGACGGCACAACTGCCGCGCTATGTTCAGTAATTCGCAGCGGGCCGCCGCCGCCTCCTCCCCATCCGGCGATACGGCCAGGTCGAGGAGGGCCGCCATTATCCCCCGGTGATCCAGGGGCAGCTCGACGGCCCCGGTTATCTCCTGGGAGCTGAGGGTCTCGAGCGACCTGGAGAGGACGGCATCTCGCACCTCAACAAGCAGGCCTTTACCTGCCTTGCTGGCCATGACGACTATATTTCTCCCGCTTCCTGCAAAAGCACGAATACATAAGTCCTTCTTGATGATTATCGGCAGGGTCGCGGGGCGCTTTTACCCCCAACGAATACGTGCCGGGTATGGACAATCGGGATTGCCCGGGCCACAGGCACCGCCGCGCCGCAGACTGAGCACGTCGCTCACGCTATATGAATTACCGTGGCGTTTTATCTGCGCTTATGGGGAGGGTCAGAAAAGCGCGAAACCCCATTGCTGGTCAGACTATCTCAGGCCTTTGAGTAAGTTACCCATCTCCACGGCGGTCAGTGCCGCCTGCCAGCCCTTGTTGCCCTGCTTGGCACCGGCCCGCTCCACGGCCTGCTCGATGGTGTCGGCGGTGATGATCCCGAACACCACGGGGACCTCTCTGTCCAGGCTTACCCTGGCGACCCCCTTCGATACCTCGGCGGCGACATACTCGAAATGCGGTGTCGATCCACGGATAACGGCGCCCAGGCAGATCACGGCATCGTAGCGTCCGCTGGCGGCAAGCCTCGACGCCACCAGGGGTATCTCGAAGGAGCCGGGTACCCAGGCGATGTCCACGGCGTCCATATCGGCATCGTGTCGCTTGAGGGCGTCCAGGGCGCCGTCCAGCAGCCGCGTGCTGATGAACTCGTTGAACCGCGCCACGACGATGGCGAACTTCAGTCCGGTGGCGACCAGATGGCCTTCGTATGTCGTCATCATGTTCTCCTTTCCTGCAGTTCCAGCAGGTGGTCCAGTTTATCCTGCTTGGCCTTTAGATAGGCATAGTTGTCTTCGCACGGCTCGATTACCAGGGGGATGCGTTCTACCACCCTGAGGCCGTACCCCTCCAGCCCTACGCGCTTGGCAGGGTTGTTGGTCATCAGCCGCATGGTGCTCAGCCCGAGGTCGGACAGAATCTGGGCCCCGATGCCGTAATCGCGCGCATCGGGCGGGAACCCGAGCTCGAGGTTCGCCTCAACCGTGTCCTTGCCGCTCTCCTGCAGCTCGTAAGCCTTTAGTTTGTGGGTAAGGCCGATGCCCCTGCCCTCGTGACCGATGATGTAGAGGAGCACGCCCTCTCCCTCCTCATCGATCATCTGCAGCGCCAGTTGCAGCTGGAGGCCGCAATCGCAGCGCAGGGAGTGGAAGACGTCTCCGGTGAGGCATTCGGAGTGGACCCTCACCAGCACGTTCTCTTTCCCCTCGACGTCCCCTTTTACCAGGGCGATAAGTGAATGGCCGTCGATGAGGGACTCGTAGCCCACGGCCCGGAACTCCCCGAAGGCAGTGGGTAGCCGCACCTCCGCCGTGCGCTTGACCAGGGTCTCCATGCGGTTGCGGTAGCGGATGAGGTCCTCGATGGTCGCCAGCTTCAGGCCGAACTTCTTCTTGATCTCCGCCAGCTGTGGCACCCGTGCCATGGTCCCATCGTCGTTCATGATCTCGCAGATGACCCCCGCCGGGAAGAACCCCGCCAGCCGCGCCAGGTCCACGGCGGCCTCGGTATGGCCCGCCCTGCGCAGGACTCCGCCGTCGCGCGCGCGCAGCGGAAAGACATGGCCGGGGCGCGATATGTCCTCGGGCCTGGTGGCCGGATCGAGAACGGCCTGGATGGTCACCGCGCGGTCGTAGGCGGAGATACCCGTGGTTATCTTGCCCTTGGCTCCTATGGATACCGTGAAGGCGGTCTCGTGTGTCGACGTGTTGTTGGATACCATAGGGTGGATGTTCAGTTCGTCCAGGCGTTCTCCCAGGCACGGCATGCAGATGAGACCGCGGCCGTACTTGGCCATGAAGTTGATTGCCTCCGGCGTGACCTTCTCGGCCGCCATGAGAAAATCGCCTTCGTTCTCACGGTCCTCATCGTCAACGACGATGATGATCTTTCCCTCCCGGATGTCCTCGATCACCTCCTCGATGGGATCGAACGGACTCCCCTCTCTCTTCATCTCCTCCATCACATAAACCCTCCTTCTGACAGCTTATCGCGCAAGGCATCGCCGGGCGCGGTCCCGCCCACCGCTGCCGGCATTCCGCGCTCCAGGTACCTGCGCACGTACTTCGCGATTATGTCCACTTCGAGGTTCACGGCGTCACCCGCCTTGATCCCCTTGAGGTTCGTCTTTTCGATGGTATGGGGGATAGCCGCCACGCTGAACTCGCCTTCGCCTAGTCCGCTCACGGTCAGGCTGATGCCGTTCACGGCAATGGACCCCTTCTCGACCAGGTAAACCGCTATCTCCCGCGTCACCGAGAAGGTGAGCACGCGGCTCTCACCCGCTCCCTTGACCGCCTTCAGGTTGCCGACGCCGTCGACATGGCCCTGTACGATGTGTCCTCCCAAGCGGTCGCCCAGGCTCAGGGCCCTTTCCAGGTTGACCTCCGAGCCCCTGCGCAGCCCACCTAGGTTCGAGCGCTCGAGGCTCTCTTGCGAGACGTCGGCCCTGAAGGAGCCCGCTCCCATCTCCGTCGCGGTAAGGCACACTCCGTTCACCGCTATGGAGTCCCCCTCGCGCAGGCCTTCGAGGACACGTCTGCAGGTTATGGTGATGGCCGCCCCCTGTGCGATCATCCTCAGTCCGCCTACCCTTCCGACCTCCTCGATGATCCCCGTGAACACTCTCATTCTCCTTCTCTGAAGTCCGCCTCCAGCAGCATGTCTTCTCCGACCTTGCGCGCCCTCTTCCATCGCAGCGGCAGGCCCTGGGACGGGTCGTCTATCTTCATGCCTTCGACCCAGCCTCTGGCATGCGCGTCACCGAACGCCCTTGGGGCCAGGAAAAGGGCCAGGCGGTCCGCCAGCCCCTCCTCGAGAAACGACGCCACCAGGGTCGGTCCCCCTTCCACGAGAAGACCGGCTATCTCCATCCTGCCCAGCTCGTGCAGGAGTCCCCGCAGGTCCACCCGCTCACGGCTCCCCGCGATCTCGAGGACCCTTATGCCGCGGGAGCGCAATACCTGCGCTTTGCCGCGGTCGTGGTCGGCGGTGGTCGCCACGATCACCGGCGGCTCACCGCCACTCGCCAGCTTGCATTCCAGGGGCATGGAGAGGCGGGAATCCACGATCACCCTGGCGGGAGGCCTGGCATCGCGCAAAGGCACCATCCGCACGGTCAGTTCGGGGTCATCGCGCTGCACCGTCCCCCTGCCCACCAGTACCGCGTCGCTCTCCCTGCGCATGGAGTGCACCAGCCTCCTCGCTTTCACGCCGGTGATCCATTGCGATGACCCGCTTGCCGTAGCCACCTTGCCGTCAGCGGTGGCGGCCATCTTCAAGACCACCAGCGGCATTCCCGTGGTCACGTACTTCTCATAGGCCTCGTTCAGCCGAGAAGACCTCGCGGCCATGAGACCGGCTTCCACCTCCAGGCCCGCCTCCTTCAGGCGTTCAGCACCGCCCCCCTTGACGCTGGGATTGGGGTCCAGTGCCGCTATCACCACCCTCTTGACTCCCGCGGCGATGATGGCATCCGTGCAGGGCGGCGTCCTTCCCTGGTGGTTACAGGGCTCGAGGGTCACATAGAGGGTCGAGCCTCGCGCGCCCTCTCCCGCCCGGGCAAGGGCTGCGGCTTCCGCGTGGGGGGTGTGGGGGCCGCGGTGGAAACCGGCGCCCACGATAGCGGCATTGTTTACAATGACCGCGCCGACCATGGGATTGGGGTGGGCCATGCCCCTGCCCCTGCCGGCCAGGGACAGGGCCTTGCCCATGTATTCTCTGTCCTCCGCGCTGAAATCCACTCTATGCACGCTCCCGCCGAAAAAACAAAAGGGGCGCCGGGAGAAAACCCGACGCCCACGAACCTGCGCCTGGAGGTCTTCTCCCATCCGGACTTTCACCGTCGGTGCCGGAATTTCGCCGGCTCTGCCTTGCGGCTCGCGGACTTTTACCGCCGGTCGGGGTTTTCACCCTGCCCCGAAGACCGTACAGATAAATTATAGCGGCAGCCGTTAACGGCTGTCTATATCATCCAAGATAATGATAACCGGCCGGCAGCGCGTTTTGCGCCGGAGGGAGAGCCCCGGTGCCTCAGGATCCGTCGAGGATGGACCTGATCTCTCGCGCGGCCATCCGCGGGTCCGGCGCGCCGAATATGGAGGACCCCACCACCACGATGTCGGTGCCCGCCTCCAGCACCGCGTGCAGGTTCTCCGTCTTCACACCGCCATCCACCTCGACTTCCAGGCCCAGGCCCCGTCGCCCCGCTTCGCTTTTCAACTCCTCGACCTTGTATAGTGCCTCCGGGATCATTGCCTGTCCACCGAAGCCGGGCATGACCGTCATCACCAGCGCGAATTCCATCAATTCAAGGTACTCGTAGAGGCGCTCCGCGGGCGTCTGGGGGTTGATGACCACACCGGCCCGGCAGGAAAGGCTGTGTATGAGCCCGAGTATCTCTCCGGGGTGCCGCGTGACCTCGGCGTGGAACGAGACCCAGTCCGCACCGGCCCTGACGAAGTCCTCGACGTACTCCGCGGGGTGGGCGATCATGAGGTGCACATCCAGGGGAAGGTCGGTGATGGCCCGAACCGCTTTCACCACCAGGGGTCCGAAGGTTATATTGGGGACGAAGTTGCCGTCCATCACGTCCAGGTGGATGACGTCCGCGGTGTCCTCGATTGAGGATACGGCCTCGCGCAGGTCGCTGAAGTCGGCATTGAGCAGCGACGGGGCCAGTTTGACCTTACTCATGGCTGTTCCCTCCCAGCGCGACCCTCTGCAGCGCAATATAGGTAGGTCCCTGTGGTCCAAGTATACTGTGGTAGAGTACCACTTCGTCCACTGTGAAAGCCCTGTCCTGCAATCCCCCGAGCTGCTTGCCCAGGTCCTCCAGCGCAGCCGCACAGTCCCGCGGGTGCTTCATCCTCGCCAGGGTGATATGGCCGCGGAACGGCCTGCTCTCGCGTTCTATCCCCACCCTCTCCAGCCGGGCATCCAGCTTTCGGGCGACCGCGCCCGCGCTTTCCGCTCCCTCGCACATACCGACCCAGATCACGCGGGCCTTGCGCGGCGAGGGGAACGCGCCGCAACCTCCAAGCGCCGCCTTGAAAGGCTTGCAGCGCGCGGCCGTCTCCAGCAACTCGTTCGACAAGCCCTCCAGCGCTTCCTCTCCATATGCGCCGATGAACTTCAGCGTGAGGTGGAGGTTTTCCGCACTTACCCATCTCGCGTCAGCGATCTTTGCGCGCGAACCGTCCATCGCCAGCCCCAGGATGTCCCTGGCCTCGCTGGGTATGCCGGCCGCGACGAACAACCTCAGGGCCTTACCGGACATGGCTATAATCCTCACCACGCACATAGAGGAGAGTGATGGTCAGCATTATCGTGGTGGCGAACTGGCGTACCATCTCTCGGTCCCCGGGCAGGCGGTAGATCCAGCCGTAAGTCCCCGTTTCATCGGCCAGTCCGAAGGCGACCGTACCGGGAGGTTCATCCTCCTCTCCGCCGTCTGGTCCCGCGACGCCGCTCAGCGCTATACCGAGGTGCGAGGAGAACCTCTGCCTGGCTCCCCGGGCCATTGCCTTAGCCACTTCCTCGTTCACAGCACCCCGTTCGCGCAGCAGCCCCGCGTTCACTCCCAGCAGTCCGGCCTTGGCATCGTAGGTGTAGGCGACGATGCTCCCAAGGAAATAGTCCGAGCTGCCGGGGACGCTGGTGATCCTCTCGCCGACCATACCCCCCGTGAGCGACTCCGCCACCGCCAGGGTGAGCCCGCGGCCGCGCATGGCTTCCCCGAGGTTCCCCTGCAGCGTCTCTCCTCCCTCTGCCACCACCCAGGCCCCCAGGGCGGCTTTCACCCTCTCCTCCGCCCCCCTGAAGCCGGGATGGCCGTGGGGTGCGGACAGTTTGACCTCGATCTGGCCCAGCATCGCCCGGTATGCGGCCCTCACCCCCTCCACGCCTGACAGGGCTTTCTCCACGTGTTCCGCGAGTTCAGACTCGGGCATCGCAGCGACCAGGAAGGTCGAATTCATGCCCCTCTCCTCCAAAGCGAACCGCCGCGCGAGCAGTGGGATGACGTCTCCCTCGATCATGTCGCGCATCTCCCTGGGGACGCCGGGGACGAGGAAGATCAGCTTGCCGCCGGCCTCGATCCACTGGCCGGGGGCCGTACCCAGGCGCGCGTCGATGGGCACGGCCCCCTCGACCAGGTCCGCCTGCTTCAGGTTGGTGTCCGACATCTTTCTCCCCATGGTCTCGAAGAAGCCGCGCAGCCTCTCCTCCAGGCGCCCGTCGCGGTGGAGCGGGCGGCGCAGCGATCCGGCCACCGCCTCCCTCGTCAGGTCGTCCCCGGTGGGCCCCAACCCCCCGGTGACCACCACCACGTCGGCCAGGCCCATGCACAGCGAAATGGCATGCCCTATGCGGGCCAGATCGTCGCCGACGTTGACGCGCAGGACCACCTCGAAGCCCAGGGGCGTTAACCTCTCGATGATGAAGTCGGAATTGGTGTCGCTCACCCTGCCGTCGAGCAGTTCGTCTCCCACGGCAAGCAGCGCGCATGTCTGCACCCTACACGCCCTCCGGCCTGCTCAGGTAACGGCCCGACTTGCGCATGTAGTCGAGTCCGGAATATAGGGTCAGCGCCACCGACAGGTTGACGGCTGCTTTTTCCAGGTCCGCCCGGGAGGGGTCTCCGCCCCCCAGGATGACCATAAGGACCGCCAGGAGTTGCGAGTTGGTCTTCAGCTTCCCCCAAATGCTCGCAGGGACCGAGGAGCCCTGCGATCCGGCGTAGACCCTGAAGAGGGTGATCAATACCTCTCGCCCTATGATCACCCCCGGCACCCATGCAGGCATCCTGCGCCGCGCCGCGAGCATGATGAAGGTAGTGGAGATGCATATCTTGTCCGCAAGGGGGTCGAGAAACTGCCCCAGCCTGGTCTCCTTCCCCTGTTTGCGGGCGATGTGTCCGTCAAGGAGATCTGTGAGGGCGGCGGCGCCTACCGTGATCGCCGCCAGGACGTTCCTGCGGCGGTCATCGTCGGAGAGCAGGTAGGCGATGAGCGGCGCCATGAGCATACGCGACATGGTAAGGGCATTGGGCAGGTTCAGGTTGTCCCCTCTCCCCACCGCGTTCGATACGTCATTATCCCCTTTTGACCGTGCCAACCAGGTCAACCCCTTCGCTCGACGTTATCGCCACGTCGACCATGCTCCCCGCTCGCAAGCCCCCGGTGTCTGCTACGAAGACCACGCCGTCTATTTCGGGGGCTTCTCGCCACGTCCGGCCCTCCCAGAAGCCTGGAGCCTCCGAGCTCGCTTGCTCCAGCAGCACTCTCATCTCGTTCCCCACCAGCGCCACTGCTTTCTCCCGCATTATCTCCTCCTGCACGGCGGCCAGCTCCTGCAGCCTGGCGCGTGTCACGGAAGCGGAAGCCCCTTTTCCAAGGGAAAACGCGGGGGTGCCTTCCTCCTGAGAATAGCCGAAGAGCCCCAGCCAGTCAAAACGGGCGCCGGCCACGAATGCCGCGAGATCAGCGAAGGCCCTGCCGTCCTCGCCAGGGAAACCCACCATGAAGGTGGCGCGCAAGGCCACCTCCCCCATAAGCTCGCCTATCCT
Source organism: Actinomycetota bacterium (assembly GCA_040757835.1). Classification (NCBI taxonomy): domain Bacteria; kingdom Bacillati; phylum Actinomycetota; species Actinomycetota bacterium. The sequence continues at coordinate 15,682 of JBFLWJ010000015.1, read as the reverse complement.
CGCCAGAAGCCGGAGGTGTGACCCGGCATCCCCCCTCCTCCCCATTGCTTTGAGCACGCCAGCGTCTGAGTGCTGAAAGGGAAGGTCCAGATAGCGGCAGGCGCCGTAATCGGCCATGGCCCGCAGGAGGGCGTCATCGACGCCCTCGGGATACGTATACATGACGCGCAGCCACGCCTCTCCCACGGCCTCACGCAGGTCCGAGAGAAGGTCGGGGAGCGCGGTCCGGCCGTATAAATCCAGCCCGTACGAGGTTGTGTCCTGGGCCACGAGCACTATCTCGCGTGCCCCGTGCCGCGTGAAGAGGCGCGCTTCCTCCACGATCTCTTCACGGGGGCGCGAGCTCAGGGGTCCCCTGATGGCCGGGATAGCACAGAAGGAACACCTCCTCGAGCACCCTTCTGCGATCTTGACATAGACGAAACCGCGCTCAAGCGTTGCAGCGCGGTCCCGCCCCCCGCCTTCTTCCCCCGTGGGCTCCTCGCCGATCAGCTCGTCCAGCAAGGCTGCAAAGCGATGATATTCGGACATGTCGACCCACATGTCCACTTCGGGAAGGAGGGGAGCGAGAGTACCCCCGCCGTACCTCGAGACCAGGCAGCCGCTGACCACCAGGCGCCTGCCTCCATCCTCCCTCAGGTCCGCCAGCTCCATGATGGTCTCCAGCGATTCCTCCACCGCCGCGGCCACGAACGAGCACGTGTTGACCACCATGACCCCGGCATCACGGGCATGGCGCTGCATGGCCCAGCCTTCCCTCATGAGCATCGAGGCCAGGCCGTCCGAGTCCACCTCGTTCTTGGGGCAACCCAGGCTGAACAGAAAGAAGGACTTCTTATGCACCATCATCCTCGACCACCTCGCCGCGGCCGCCTTCAAGCGCCCCGGCCGTTCCTTTTCTCGCCGCCACCACGGCCATCTTGCGAGACGCTAAAAGGACCGGGCATATCTCGACCCCGGTCCTCCTCTATTACCATGTTGCTAAGTCTGATCGCGGCCCTGGCGGCACGGTGCCACGCAATATCAGATCTTTATGGCCTTGATCTTCTCCGCCACCCCGCTGCCGACGTCCTTTCCGGAAAAGAAGGATACGGATTTCTCGATCTTCTCGGCCAGGGTCGGAAGCTGATCGGCGGTCAGGTCGTCAGGCGTGGTGCCTATCAGCTCGCAGTTCTTCTTCACCGTGGCCTTGGCGATGAAATCGCCGACCGCCGCCGCAAGGACCTTCTCGACTTCCTGAGCCAACCTGTTGGCCACCGCGACCTCCTGCTCAATGCCTATTGGGTTGATTATACCAGAGACCAATGTCTTTAATAACCAGAACGTCAAAAGCACCGGCGCGGTAATGGTATCTCCCTGAGCGGCTCAACTGGCTACCTCCCCTTCCGGCTGCGCCCCCATGCGCCTCCTCCGTTCCTCCAGTTCCTCTGGGGTTATGAGCACCGCCCTGGGTTTGCTGCCCTCTGAACCCCCCACGATGCCCAGGTCCTCCATGAGGTCCACCAGACGCGCCGCCCGCGCGTAGCCGACCCTGAGTTTTCGCTGCAGCAGCGACGCCGAGGCCATCCCGGAGAGCACCACGATCTCGATGGCTTCCTCCAGCAACTCGTCCTCGCGGGTCTGTTCTCTCCTCCCTTTGCCCGCCTCCTCCAGGATCTCCTCCTGGTAGTCCGCCTGGCGCTGGCGCTTGATGAACCCGACGACGGCGGCGATCTCCCGCTCCGCGATGTAGGAACCCTGCACCCTTATGGGCTTCGAGCTCCCCGCCGGTAGAAAGAGCATGTCGCCGTGGCCCACCAGCTTCTCCGCGCCCCCCACGTCGAGGATCACCCTCGAATCGGCCTGGCTGGCCACGGTGAAAGCTATGCGTGAAGGCATGTTCGCCTTGATCATCCCGGTCACCACGTCCACCGAAGGCCTCTGGGTGGCCACCACCAGGTGGATCCCCACCGCCCGCGCCATCTGGGCGATCCTCGCTATGCTGTCCTCTACTTCCGCCGAGGCCACCATCATCAGGTCGGCCAGCTCGTCGATGAGCACCAGTATGTACGGCAGGTGGGGGAACTGCCGCTCGCCCTTCTCGTCCTTTTCCTTCTCGAGGCCCTCCTTGAGGGCCGAACGGTAGGCGATGATGCTCTTCACCCCCGCCTTCGAGAGGAGCTGGTATCGCATCTCCATCTCCCGCACCACCCAGGCCAGCGCACCGGCTGCCTTCTTCGGGTCGGTTATCACCGGGGTGAGCAGGTGGGGTATGCCGTTGAAGTGCGAGAGCTCGACGTACTTTGGGTCGACCATGATCATCCTCACATCGTGGGGAGGGGAAGTGACCAGCACCGACGCGATAATGGCGTTGATGCAGCAGCTCTTCCCGGTACCGGTGGCGCCCGCGAGCAGCAGGTGCGGCATCTCGCGCAGGTCCATCATCACTGGCTTTCCGGATATGTCCATCCCCAGACCCACCTTGAGCGGGCCCGGCGACTTGCTGGCCATGGGATTGGACAGGATGTCCCCCAGGGTCACCAGGTCCCTCTCGCGGTTGGGGATCTCGATGCCGATGGCCGACTTGCCCGGGATAGGGGTGATTATCCTGATATCCGGTGATGCCAGGGCGTAGGCTATGTCGTCGCTCAGGTTGAGCACGCGGTTCACCTTCACTCCCGAGCCCAGCTCGACCTCGAACCTGGTCACGGTGGGACCCCGCGTCACACGCGTCACCGCCGCGTCTACTCCGAATTCCTTCAGGGTCTTCTCGAGGATGGAGATGCTCTCGTTCACGCTCTTATGCGATATGGGATTGCGCTCCCCGGCCCTGCTCAGCAGCTCCAGCGGCGGTAGCTTGTAGGCCTTGCCTTTGCCCCCATCCTCCACCTCGATGGCCAGTTGGCCCGTATCCTCCTCGACCAGTTTCGGTGGAGCAGCCATTTCAGGGGGGATCTCGGGCGCGGGCGGAGTCTCCGGTGGCGGGCCGTCCTCCACCAACATCCCGGCCTTCTCGACTCCAGGAAGTGGTTGAGGCGCCTCTTTCCTCGGCGACCGGCCGGCGGTCATGGATGCCGCCGCCGTGGGGACCGCCGCCCTCTTCTCGGCGCGCTGGCGACGCCTCTTCTCCACCCTCTCTTGGAAATACTTAGATATGGTAAGACCCGTGAAGAGCAGGAACCCGACGATGAACATCGCTATCAGGAGCACGTACGCTCCCGTTCTGCTGAACATCTTTACCAGCGGCCAAGCTATGGCCGCTCCTATGAGCCCGCCTCCGGCCTCCAGGTTTGCGCGCTCAAACATCGTCTCCACGTCGCCACGTCCCAGGCTGAGCAGCGCACAGATTGCCATGATCATCACCGCTGTCCCCGCCAGTTCGACCCAGGTCAAGTGCCATGCATCCTTCTCACTGGGTATCTCGCCCAGGCGGCCCAGCAAAAGCGCCAGGCCTACCAGGAGCAGGATGAAGGGTAGGGCATAGCGCACGCCGCCCATGACGTAGGAGAAGAAGAGGTCGAGCCCCCTTCCCACCGGACCCAGCGCGGAGAGGTAGAAGGCAAGGAAACAGAGGACGGCCACGGTTATGATGGCCACGCCGTAGATCTCGCGCAGGTTCCTCGGCAGTCCTCTCTCCGTCTTCCTGCCGCCGGTCCCTTTCCTGGCGTTGCCCGTAGACGGCACCTTGCCCTTCTTGTTCGCCCGTGCCGGCTTTTTCTTAGCCGTCGCCATCTTCACTCCAGTCGTTTTCAACGACAACCTCGGATCCCACGAGGATTTTAAGCGAAAACGTCCTCCTCCAAATCCTACTCCTGTTGTTCAACGCTTACCTCGCGATCACCTTTTAACCAGCCAACGGCAGGGTCGCGGAACAACATATGGATCATGGGGAACGAGAACCGCGCATGGATGTGGCCAACAGGTATTTTTCGGACCTGAATATCGCCCTATATTATCCCCACCGCCCGTTCCGGGCTTTTTCGGAAAGAGAGCATCCGTCTGCGTTGCCACCAGCCCGGGGAACTACCAGGTCGGTCGCGCCATGAATCGTGCATATTATCACAGTACAAAGGCTCTGTACCCGCCCGGATGTCGCCCTATATTATCCCCACCGCCCGTTCTAGGCTGGGTTCGCCAAAGAGCCTTCGTCTGCGCTGCCACCAGCCCGGCGAGCAAGGTGCTCGGAGGAGCTTGCGACGACGACCAGCCTTGTCGCCGGGCTGGATCTAGCACCTCAAGGCCGGAAAAGCCCTAGAACGGGCGCTCCCCCGCCCTGCACCAACCGTCCATGGACTTATCGACGCCCAAGAGGTGGAAGGTGAAATCAATGAGCTTGGGCATACAAAGCCCTCGCAGGAAGGCCACCAGGAGCACGTTGGCCCGGGGAACGCAGATCTCGGCCTTGTTCCTCCTCACCGCCTCCACCACGGCTCGGGAGACCTTCATGGGGTCCTGCCACCTGGTTATGAAGGGCACCTTGCCTCCCTCGAACATGCCGGTGGAGACGTAGCCCGGGTTGACGATGGTGAAGTCCACTCCGCTGCCCCTGGTCTCCATGCGGATGGCGTCGGTGATGCCGATATCGGCGAACTTCGTGGCGCAGTAGCCGCCCATCTTGGCTGTTCCCACCTTGCCGGCAACGGAACAGACGTTGACCACGTGCCCCGATCCCCTCTTGAGCATCTCCGGGACCACCGCCTGCATCATCCAGACGTACCCCATATAGTTCACCTCAGCCATGCGCCTCACCGCCTTCTCGGAGAGGTCGAGTACGGCGTGGCACTCGGTGATCCCGGCATTGTTGATGAGCACGTCTATGGGGCCCACCTCGGACCTGACCTTTTCCGCCAGCGCAAAGCAAGCGTCGCGGTCGGAGACGTCCAGTCCGTATGCGTGGACCTTGCATCCGCGCGAGCGCAGCTCGCTCTCGGTCACCTTAAGCCCGGCCTCGTCCACATCGGTGACCACGACCACGCTGCCTTCCCGGTGGAAGTTCTCGGCATGCAGCTTTCCCATGCCCCGCGCAGCCCCGGTGATCAGGACTATCTTCCCGGCTAGGTCCCTCATCTTCCCGTCCCTCCTCTCTCCCTGCCTTACCTGTCGTCTCGTTCGCCGTCACTCTCCCGCTCGCCGGACCGGGAGCGGCTTGCCTTAAACGTCAAGTACCTTGTCGAGGCCCAGGACAAGCCCCTTCATCTCCACGATCCCCTTAACCGCCATCATCACCCCTGGCATGAAGGAGGCGCGGTCAAAGGTGTCGTGCCGTATGCTCAAGGTCTGTCCCGCCCCGCCGAATATAACTTCCTGGTGGGCCATCAGTCCCGGCAGGCGCACTGAATGCACGCGTATCCCTCCGAGGTCCAGGCCGCGAGGCCCGGCCTCTGATGCCTCTGCGCTTGCGATCTCGACTCCCCTTTCCTCCAGGATCATCCTCGCGGTATTCAGGGCCGTCCCCGAAGGAGCGTCGATCTTGCGGTCGTGGTGCAGTTCCACTATCTCGCACGCCGGCATATGGCGCGCGGCAAGACGGGCGAATTCCATCATCAACACCGCTCCGATGGCGAAGTTTGGCGCCACCAGGCACCCGGTCCCCCTCTCGTCCGCGATGCGGGCGAAATCCTCGAGGTCTCCTGCCTCGAGTCCGGTGGTACCGACCACGCACGCGATGCCCCGGTCCAGGGCGTAGGACACCCCGACGCGGGCGGCGGCGGCCACGCTGAAGTCGACCATCACCTCGGTACCGCACGAGTGCAGGTCCTGCAGGGAACCGGAAACCGTGATATCGCTCTCGAGTCCCGGCAACAGTTCGCTGAGGACCGTTCCGGCATAGGAAGGATCGATGGCGCATACCAGTTCCAGGCCTTCCTCGGCGGTGATTGCCCGGCAGACCTCACGGCCCATGCGCCCGCCCGCGCCGCTGACACCTACCTTGATCATGCGATCCCCCCTTGACCCAAACCGCTGCCGTGGTCTTCCCGCTCAGAATAGATGGCCCTGTATCTCCCTGTCCCCGAAAGGTCCGATGACCGTTGCCACCAGCCTGCGCGCCCCGAAAAGGTCCCTGGCCAGTTTGCGCACGTCGTCCGTGGTGATCACGTCAATGCGCCGCAGCAGCTCGTCCAGGCTGAGGATCTCGCCCGCACATATCTCCGCTTTTCCCAGCCGGGTCATGCGGCTGCCGCTGTCCTCGAGGCTAAGCACCAGGTTGCCCTTGATGTGCCCCTTGGCGCGCTCCAGTTCCTCCTCGCTGATCCCTCTTTCGAGCAGAAGGTCTATCTCCTCCTTGATCAACTCTAGCACCGCCGAGACGTTCTCCGGGTTCGTGCCGGCATAGACGGCCACCAGGCCCGTCTCGACGTACATGGAGTGGTAGGAGAAGATGGAGTAGGCCAGGGAACGCTCTTCCCTTATCTTCTGGAACAGCCTGGAACTCATCCCCCCGCCCAGGATGTTATCCAGGATGGCGAGGGCGAAACGAGCGGGGTGCTGGCGCGGTAGTCCCTGGGTGCCGAGGACGATATGCGCCTGTTCGGTGGGGCGGTTGTAAACGACGGTATGGGGCCTGATCTCCGGCACCACGCTGTGGCGCTCGTGCAGTCCCTTTGCCCCGTCGCTATCCATGAAGCGCTCGACCAGGCCTGCCACTTTCTCGTGCTCGATATTGCCCGCTACCGCGATGACGATATTGCGTGGCAAATAGAAGCGGCGGAAGTAGGCCGCTATCTCATCGCTCCCCAGGGTGCGTATGACGTTCTGGTAGCCCAGCACGCTCTGACCCAGGGGATGCGATTCCCACAGGGCTGATACGAAGAGGTCGTGGATGATATCGTCGGGGGAATCCTCATGCATGGCGATCTCCTCTAGGATCACCTTGCGCTCCGCGTCCACGTCCTGGGGCCGCATGAGCGAGCGCAGCAGCATGTCGGTCATGACCTCGAAGGCGTCCTCCACCTTTTCGTCCAGCACCTTGGCATAGTAACAGGTGTACTCCTTGGCGGAGAACGCGTTCAGCTCACCTCCCATGGCATCGAAATCCTCGGCGATACGCTTGGCGCTGCGCAGGGAGGTCCCCTTGAAGAGCAGGTGTTCGATGAAATGGCTTATGCCGGAGAGCTCCTGGGGCTCGTCGCGCGAGCCCACCCCCACCCAGAACCCGGTAGTGACACTGCGCAGATTCGGCATCCGCTCCGTGAGGATGCGGATGCCGTTCCGTCCCTCGGTACGCTGAAAGTGTTTCTCCATAGGAAACGGCGTCCCGTTACCAGCTCTTCCTGTCCTGCCCGTCCTGCCTCGGACGGCCTGCGTCGCCCCTGTCCCTGCCGTCCTGCCTGCCCTGCTGCCCTGACTGGCCGCGTGGTGGCCTGGAATCCCTGCGCCCTTCCGGCCTGCGGTCGTTGCGCGGTGGCCCCGAATCGGGCAGGCCGTCAGGTATCTTCAGATCGAGTGCCCTCAGGTTGATCCTTCCCATCTTGTCGATCTCCATCACCTCGACCTTTACCTTGTCGCCGACGTTTATGACGTCCTCGACGCGTGGGATATGGCGGTCGGCGAGCTTGGAGATGTGGATCAATCCATCTTTACCCGGGAGTATCTCGACGAAGGCACCGAAGCTGGTGGTGCGGGTCACGGTGCCGTCGTACTGTTCACCGACCTTGGGCTCGCGGATGATCTGCTCGACCATCATCCTCGCCCCCTGGGCGCTCGCCAGGTCCTTGGCGGTGATGAACACGCGGCCGTCATCCTCGATATCCAGCTCCACGTCGTGCTCCGCCATTATCTTGTGGATGACCTTGCCGCCGGGGCCGATGACTTCGCGGATCTTGTCCACCGGCACCTCGAAGGTCACCACGCGCGGCGCAAACGGCGACAGCTCGCTCCGTGGTTCCGGCATGGCCTCCCTTATCTTGCGCAGGATGTATATGCGGGCTTCCTTGGCCTGTTCCAGCGCCCGCTGCATGGTCTCCACCGATATCCCCTGCACCTTCATGTCCATCTGCAGCGCGGTGATGCCGCTGTCCGTCCCCGCAACCTTGAAGTCCATGTCGCCATACTTGTCCTCGAACCCCTGGATATCCGTGAGTACCGCGACCTTGTCCTCCTCCTTGATCAGGCCCATGGCTATGCCGGCCACCGCCTTGTTCTCCTTGAGGGGGACACCCGCGTCCATCAGAGCCAGGGTGGAGGCGCACACCGAAGCCATGGAGGTCGAGCCGTTGGAGGAGAGGACCTCAGAAACCAGGCGGATGGTGTAGGGAAACTGTTCCTCATCCGGGATCAGGTTGACCAGCGCCCTCTCCGCGAGAGCCCCATGGCCTATCTCCCTGCGTCGCGGCCCGCGCAGCATACCGGTCTCGCCCACCGAGAAAGGCGGGAAGTTGTAGTGGTGCAGGTAGCGTTTGCTCTCGTCCGGGGAGAGGTCGTCTATTTTCTGCATGTCGCTTATGGGGCCCAGGGTGAGGAGCGTCAGTACCTGGGTGAGGCCGCGCCTGAACAGGCCCGACCCGTGGGTGCGCGATATCAGGCCCACCTCGCATGAGATGGAACGTATCTCCTCGGGACGCCTGCCGTCTATCCGCATGTCCTCATCCACGATCATGCGGCGCACGGATTTACCCACCAGGTGACTGAAGTATTCCTTTATCGCCGCCACGAACTCCTCGTTGGCGCCGTCCATCTCCGCCGCCAGGACCAGTTCGTTCTGGAGGTTGTCCATACAGCGGTCGCGTTCGCCCTTGTCCAACTGGTTACGGGCCGTGTCGTGCACCAGCTGATCGACGCGTTTCTGCATCTCGGGAAAGCGGGCGCGTACGGCATCGAAGTCGTAGCTCTTGAGGTTGACGCTGCGCTTCTCCTTGCCTACCTCCCTCGCCATCTGCAGCTGCAGTTTGATCATCTCCCGTATGCCCTGTTTCGAGAACTCCAAGGCGTCGACCATTTCGTCCTCGGGGACCTGGTTGGCTCCGGCCTCCACCATGATCACGTCGATCTCGTTGGTCTCCTGGTTGAGCACCCCCGCCACCACCAGGTCGAGGCGGCTGTCCTCGAGCTCCTGGAGAGTGGGGTTGAGCATGGGCCCGCTATCGAACAGGCCCACCCTTACCGCACCCACCGGCCCGTTGAAGGGCACGTCCGAGATGCACAGGGCGGCGGACGCTCCATTGATGGCCATCACGTCCGGCGGGTTGAGCTGGTCGACCGAGAGTATCGTCGCTATGACCTGTACCTCTATGCGCATACCCTCCGGGAAAGTGGGGCGAAGCGGCCTGTCTATGAGGCGGGCGTTGAGGATGGACTTCTCCGACGGGCGTCCCTCGCGGCGAAAAAAACCGCCGGGGATCTTCCCGGCCGCGTACATCCTCTCCTCGACGTCGACCACCAGGGGAAAGAAATCCCGGTCAACCTCGTGCTTGGACCCCATGGCCGTTACCAGGATCTCGGTGCCGCCGCAGGATATGACCACGGCTCCATCTGCCAGGCAGGCCAGTTTGCCCACCTCCAACTCGGTCACCTTTCCGGCTATATCCACCGAGTATTTCCTTGCTTCTTCTTCCGTCATTCCTTCTTCATCTCCATTCGTTTCTTCTCATCTCACGAATCCCGCGGTCGCTAACGCCGTAGTCCCAATCTCTCGATGAGCTCGCGGTACCTTTCCACGTCCTTGTCCTTGAGATAGTCGAGGAGCCTTCTCCTCTTGCCGACCATCTTCAGCAGTCCTCTGCGTGAGTGATGGTCCTTTTTATGCACCTTGAGGTGCTCGGTAAGGTCATCAATACGCTTGGAGAGGATAGCGATCTGGACTTCAGCGGACCCGGTGTCCTGCTCGTGAGATCTGTACTCCTCGATTATCTCGAGTTTCCGTTCACTGTTGAGGGGCATGCCTTTTCACCTCCTTCATCCCCATGGACCCAAGAGCGAAGTCGGCTTTCTTCGTTCCTAGGACCAGGTTCAGGCGGCCCTCCCGCCGCCTATACATCTTTTTCCACTCTTTCTTGCACGATGAGATGATAACACAGCGCAGGACAGAGGGAAAACGTGCGTGTCATGCGGGTCGGTCCGGTACGGCTGTCGGGCTACCGTCCCCGCTTACGGCTGCTTCAGCATATCCATGGCCCGGCTGACGTCCGCCCGTATCTGCTCGATGAGCGCCTGCGCGTCCGGAAAAGTCGCCTCCCCACGCAGTCTGGCCTGGAACGATATCCCCATGAAGTGGTCGTAGAGATCATCCTCCCAGCCTGGGATGTGCACCTCGACCCGCCTCTTGATCTCCATGGCGTGGGCGAAAGTGGGCACATCCCCGATGTAGCTCACGGCCGGCAGGATACGGTGCTCGAGATGGGCTTCCCCCGCGTAGACGCCTTTGGCCGGTATGCAGCGGTTGTCGTGGACCTCGATATTGGCGGTGGGGAATCCCATCTTCCTTCCCCGGCCGTCTCCTCTCACCACCACTCCTTCGATCATATAGTCCCAGCCCAGGCGGCGTGCTGCCTCCTCGACGTCCCCCCGTTCGATCATCTTGCGTATGAGTGTGCTCGATATCACATCGCCGTTGTCCCGCAGCAGCGGGATGGCGGACGTCATTATCCCCCTCGTTTTGCCGAATGCCGCCATGGAGCCGACGTCCCCCTCCCCTCCCCGGCCGAAGCGGAAGTTCTCGCCCAGCACCACCTCGCGTGCATGCAGTCCATTCATGAGCAGCCCGTCCACGAATTCCTCGGCGGTTATGGCGGAGAACTCCTCGTCGAAGTGGGCCATGAGCACCATGTCTACATCGAGTTCTTCCAGCAGCCGGAGTTTCTGCGCGCTGGAAGAGAGCAGCTTGGGGTGCTTCCCCGGCTTGAGGACCTCGAGGGGATGGCGGTCGAAGGTGAAGACCACACAGCGCAGGCCTCTCTCCCTCGCCTTCTCGTGGGCGATGTGGATGATCTTCTGATGGCCGCGGTGGACCCCGTCGAACATACCGACGGTCACCACCGTCTCTCCGATATCCTCGGGGATCGCCCCTATGCCTGGAATGATTTCCATAACTCGCCGCCGTTCTTCTCCTGTCACGCGCTTCGCTAACGAAAAACGCGCCCCAATGCTCACCTAAAGAGTATAAGGCACCGCCCGGCCTTTTCAATCGCGCTCATGAGAGCCCGGCTACCGGTTACCTCCCGGCAGCATACGAACCGCACGCGACGAGAAAGGCGAGGCCGTGATCACGCGGTGCACTCCCAGCAGCTTGCCCCCGCCGTGGACGGCGACGATGTCGCCGTCCACTATCCCTTCGTCTACGCGCCGTAGCATGGAGCCCTCCAGCTGTGACCCGTTGCAGACCGCCTCCACCACAGCCTCCTCAACCTCGATGCTCATGTGTCCCCTCAGCGCGGACGACGCGGGGAGGATCACGTCTCCTGCGGTACCCCGCTTTTCCAGTTCGTCCAGGGAGTGCGCATGTTCGAGGAGGAAAGGGCCGGACGCCGTGCGGCGCAGGCGCGACAGGGCCCCGCCACAGCCGAGTGCCTCGCCCAACCTCGCCGCCAGTTCGCGCACGTAGGTGCCGGGGGAGCATGCCACACGGAAGTCCACCTCCATCCGTTCGCCCGTCCTGTGGAAGGCCAGCATCTCCACGCTGTAGACGCTGACCCTTCTGGCCCGGCGCGGTACTTCCTCGCCTTTCCTCGCATAGCGGTGGAGGGGCTTGCCGCGGTACTTCACCGCAGAATACATGGGAGGCAGTTGTTCCAGCTCACCCTCGAGGGACGCCAGTGCGTCGCGCACCTCAGCCTCCCCGCCCGTATAGTCGCTCTCGCTTGTGACCTGTCCCTCTATGTCCATGCTGTCCGTGGTGAGGCCCAGCACGATGCTGCCCTCGTATATCTTGGGATCTCCCCGGACAAACGGAGCCAGCCGGGTGGCTGTCCCCAGGAGGATGACCAGCAGTCCGGATGCAAGGGGGTCCAGGGTGCCGCAGTGGCCCGCCCTGGCCGCGCCAACGCCCTTTCTCACCGCAGTGACCATGTCATGGGATGTGGGGCCCGTGGGCTTGTCCAGCAGCAGCAGTCCGTCCGTCCGCCTAGCTTCCACGCCGTTCCCGCAGCTCTCCGATGAGGACCTCGATGCTGTTCACGATATCGGCATCCGAGGTATAGCCCGCGGCCATGGCATGGCCGCCCCCGCCCATGGCACGGGCGATGGGTCCTACCTCGATGCCGTCGCGCGAGCGCAGGCTCACCCTCACCTTGCCGTCTTCCAGCTCCTTGAGGAGCGCCACCACCTGGATGCCCCTGACGGTACGCAAGTGGTCGATGAGGTCCTCGGTCTCGGGAAGGGAAGCGCCGGTCTCGTCCAGGTCCTGCTGGGTTATGAAGCTGTAACCAAGGCCGAGATCGCCCACGACCTCCAGGCGTTGCAGGGCGCGGCCAAGGAGACGGGTATATGCGAGGGACTGGTTGTCGTATACCTCTTTGACCACCCGGAAGATGTCGCCGCCCGCGGCGGCAAGCTCTCCCGCCAGGCTGAAGGTACGAGGGGACGTGTTGCGGTGCTGAAAACGGCCGGTATCGGTGACCACGCCCGTATAGAGGCAAGTAGCGACTTCAGGGTCGAGGGGCCAGCCGGCTTCCCTGATGACCGCGAACACCAGTTCAGAGGTGGAGGACGCCGCGGCGTCAACCAGGTTCACCGTGCCGTAGAGCTTATTGTCCTCGTGGTGATCGATGTTTATGAGGGTCTGCGCAGACTCCGCTTTGACCCGCAGCGGTCCGAGACGCTCGGGGTTGCTGCAGTCCAGGGCGACGAAGAGCTCCAGTCCCTCCTCGAGCTCGCCGGGGTCCATAAGCAACTCCCTGCCGGGAAGAAAGCCGTACTGGGGAGGATACTTCGCCGGTTCAGGGACGCAGGCACGCACTCTCTTTCCGGTCCGCTCCAGGACCATGGACAGGGCTAGGAGTGATCCCACGCTGTCTCCATCTGGATTTACGTGAGAGGCGACCCCTACTGTCTCCGCGTCCCGCAACAGCGACGCTATATGCGCGATTCCGTTCAAGTGCCATCCTCTTCCAGTTCGTGCAGGATACCCTGGAGCCGCTCGCTTATCTCGGCCCCATGGTCCAGGATTATCTTCAGCTCTGGAGTATAGCGCATGCGGACGCGCATTCCGAGTTCCTTGCGCAGGAATCCCTTTGCCTTCTCGAGCACCCGCATGGCCGTTTCCACCTCTTCTTCCGTGCCCATCACGCTCAACCATACCTTGGCCTGATGGAGATCAGGCGTGACCTCGACCATGGTGACGGTGACAAAGCCTATGCGCGGGTCCTTTATCTTCTCCTGGAGGATCTCCCCCAGCGCTTCCTTGCAGGCTTCGTTGACCCTCTTCATGCGGTCAGGGATCATCTCGTCACCTCGCCCGTTCCCGGCGCGCGGTTACGGCTTGAACACGCTTACCGGCGATTCCAGCACCTCGGCCTGGCCGGTCGACCTCACGCTGCGGTCCACTTTGTCCAGTATCTCCCGCACCGCGGATTCGGTGTTGCTCACGCAACATACTCCGAGGCTGCACACCTGCCAGAGGTCCTGCTTGTCTACCTCCGCGACGGCTACGTTGAAGCGGTTGCGGGTGCGGTCGATGATCGATCTGACCACCTGGCGTTTGTCCTTGAGGGTCCGGCACTGGGGCATATACAGTTCTATCCGCAATGCTCCTATGAACACGACGACGACCTCCTCAGGAGTCAGCCGCCTCGGTGCCCCGGGGTATCTCGCGCATCTCGATGACCTCTATGACGTCGCCTTCCTTGACGTCCTGGAAGTTTTCGAGCCCCACGCCGCACTCGTAACCGGCGGAGACCGAGCGTACATCGTCTTTGAACCTGCGCAGAGAAGATATGCCCCCTTCGAACACGATGGTCCCGTCCCGCACCAGCCTGACGCGGGAATTGCGGTTTATCTCCCCGCTCTGCACGTAAGAGCCGGCTATGGCCCCCTGGCGGGGCACCTTGAACACCGCCCTCACCTCCAGCTCCCCGACCTTTATCTCCTCGTATTCGGGCTTTAGCATGCCCACCAGTGCCGCTTCCAGCTCTTCCAGCAGCTGGTAGATGACGCGGTATGTCCGAACCTCTACCTTCTCCCTGGCCGCCATGTCCTGGGTGGCCGCATCCGGCCTGACGTTGAAGCCCAGCACCACGGCATCGGAAGCGCGGGCCAGCATGATGTCGTTCTCGGTGATGGCTCCCACACCGGTACGGATGATGTTGATCGCGATCTCCCCGACTTTTATCTTGGCCACGGAGTCCTTCACCGCTTCCACCGAGCCCTGGGTATCACCCTTTATTATCAGGTTGAACTCCTGCGCCTCCCCCTCCTGGATCTGCCGGAAGAGGTCCTCCAGAGAGAGGGTCGGGACCGCGTTGCGATCACCTGAAGCTCGTTCCCTCGAGGCCCTGGCCCCGGCGATCGCTCGGGCCTTCTTCTCGTCCTCGACCACCGCGAACTCGTCGCCCGCCTCCGGGACCGTGGAGAGGCCAAGGATCTCCACGGGAGTGGAGGGGCCAGCCTCCTGGATGGTCTTTCCCTTGTCGTCGATTAGGGCACGTACCCTTCCGTAAGCCTTGCCGGCCATGAGGGCATCCCCGCGCCGCAGCGTGCCCCGTTTGACCAGCAGCGTAGCCACCGGCCCCCTCCCCTTGTCCAGGCGCGCTTCGATGATGTTTCCGCTGGCCGGCGCCTGCGGGTTGGCGCGGTAATCGTTGATCTCCGCCACCAGCAATATCATCTCCAGAAGATGATCGAGGCCGGTGCCGTCCTTCGCGGAGACGTCGACGTAGATCGTGTCGCCTCCCCATTCCTCGGGAAGCAGGTTGAACTCGGTGAGCTGCTGGCGCACGCGGGTTGGATTCGCCTCCGCCTTGTCTATCTTGTTCACCGCCACCATGATGGGCACTTCGGCGGCGCGCGCATGGTCGATGGCCTCGATGGTCTGCGGCATCACTCCGTCGTCTGCCGCGACCACCAGCACCGCTATATCGGTCACGCTGGCCCCCCTGGCCCGCATGGCCGTGAAGGACTCGTGGCCGGGGGTGTCGATGAAGGTGATGGTCTTGCCCTCGTGTTCAACCACCGAAGCACCTATGTGCTGGGTTATCCCGCCCATCTCCTGATCGGTGACGGCGGTGTTGCGGATGGCGTCCAACAGCGACGTCTTGCCGTGGTCCACGTGTCCCATGACCGTCACCACCGGCGCACGGGGCAGCAACGATTCGGGGGCATCCTCGACGGCAACGACCTCCTCGCCGGCGCGCGTCTTGATCTCCAGGTCTATCTTGAACTCCTCGGCCACCAGCATGAGGGCGTCCTCCGAGATGGCCTGGTTGATGGTTACCATCTCTCCCATACCCATGAGGACGGAGATGATCTGTGAGGGGGTCCTGCCGACACGCTGCGCGAATTCCCTCACCGTTATCCCCGCCGGGACACGGAGCTTCTTCTTCATCGGTTTGGTGCCGGGCTCGCGCGCAACGGCCGGCCTCTCGGTGCGCACCTGATCGTGCCGGTCCGTCCTCGGCCTTGCGGGAGGCTTTCCCTGAGGCCTGCCGCGCATCTGAGGCGGCGCGGTCTTTTCACCCGACGGCGTCGGCTGGCGCGGCGCCGGTCCCTGGGGTGCAGGCCTCTGTGGCGGCGGCGGTGTACGCTCCGGCGCTGCCTTTGCTTGCCTGGCCTCCTC
>JBFLWJ010000014.1:6918-91402 GCA_040757835.1 Actinomycetota bacterium | reverse complement strand
ATCGACGGGAACGCCATAGAGATAGTAGAGAAGGAGGTGAAGGAACTGGTACCGGCAGCCGTCTAGGCTGTCATCATGAGGGGGATGGTACGATGGAGCTTAATACACCACTTGACGGGACTTGGCCCGTACGCTCCAATCCTATATGGGATGATAGGATGTATACATCGGGGCCGCGCAGACATAAAGCGCGTCCATTCAGACCCATAGGGGGATTTCTCGAAATGGACATTCCACGGATCTTCAACGTCACCGAAAGCGCACATCGCATCCATAACCCGTTCACGCCCGAAAAGCTCGCCACTCTCGGAGCGGCACTGCGCCTGGAACCGGGGACCCGGGTGCTCGACCTCGGAAGCGGTTCGGGGGAGATGCTGTGCACCTGGGCACGCGATCACGGAGTCATCGGCACCGGCATCGACATGAGCCAGTTGTACACCGAGCAGGCGAGAATCCGCGCTGAAGAACTCGACGTCGCCGATCAAGTCGAGTTCATCCATGGCGATGCTGCCGGCTACGTCTCGGACGAAAAGGTCGGCGTGGCAGCCTGTCTCGGCGCCACGTGGATCGCCGGTGGAGTCGCTGGCACCATCGAGCTTCTGGCGCAGAGCCTCCGCACCGGGGGGATCATCCTCATCGGCGAGCCCTACTGGCGGCAGCTGCCGCCGACGGAAGATGTTGCCAGGGGGTGTCTTGCCGGCTCGATCTCCGACTTTCTGACGCTTCCAGAACTTCTCGCGTCTTTCGGCCGCCTCGGCTACGACGTCGTGGAAATGGTTTTAGCGGACCAAGACAGCTGGGACAGATACGAAGCGGCTAAATGGCTCACCATGCGGCGATGGCTTGAAGCCAATCCCGACGACGAGTTCGCGAAAGACGTTCGAGCCAAACTGACCACGGAACCCGAGCGCTACGCCGCTTACACGCGTGAATACCTGGGCTGGGGTGTGTTCGCGCTGATGAAGCGGTGATGCCGTCGAGGGATCCATGGCCTTCATGCAGAGGCGCGAGCTAGTATGGAGCAATAGTGACCCGTATTTTTTCCTCGATAGCGCTGCGGCCACGCGACATGGGTGACCGATCTTAATGCCCGCTCCTGAAAAGAAAACGGGGAAAGGGTAAGAGCTCGTTGACGGATTCCTCATATCTCCCAAACTCTTCCCCAAAGGCCCTTCTCAGCACGATGTTTTCCCCGTGAATAGAGATCTTGAACCCGACATACAGGACCAGCGCAATGGAGAAGATCAGGCCTGAATGAAAGATGATTCCCAGGGCAGGTATTATAAAGACGATCAACGAGGAATAGATGGGGTTTCTGCAAAGGGCATATGGACCATTGGTAATCAACCTTCCGTGCTTAAAGTATATCAAGAAAAAGACCGCCGAAGTGACCCAGAGGACGAACCCCAACCCCAACCAGATAAAGCCTATGACCTGGAATAAGGTGTGATCGAGGAATCCGAGATCAAGGAATTCTGGATACCTGATGATCACGACAATCGAGAGGATTATATAAGGCAGGCATAGCAGGGCCAGCTTGGGGCCGATACCGCCATATGTCATGGATATTTCGCAATCGTTCTTCCGGACTGTTTCTTGAGAACTCGTTTTCTCTTCCGGCATACGATCCATCGGTCGACACCTTCTTTCACCCATAGGGCAAAGCTTCCTTTCCGCTCCTTTTTACCCGTCGTAGAACTACCGGTTTACCGTTCGAGCCCGTATGCCGTTTCCATCATCTCGATGAGCCTGGCACTGAAGCGCGCCGCTGGAGCACCATCGATGACATCGTGGTTGAACATAAGCGTCAGGTCGAGCATGTCGCGGGGCTCCAGCTCGTCCCCTCCCCCGATATAGCGAGGCTTACGGGATATGCCGCCCACGGCGAGCGCGAGCGAATGCACGTTCGGGATGGGCAGCGGCCAGCCGCCCGACCTTCCGAACATACCGACGGCGGTGACGCCGATAGTGCCCATCCTCGCGTGGTTCTTCACGGGGTCCCAGAAGAAGATGCGGGCCCCCAGGCTGTGCAAGGGTTTCGGCAGCATGACGGCGTATTTCGCGATCTTCGCCGATCTACGATCAGCGATAACAAGCTCATCTCCCGTGTCCCCCTCCTTGGCTTCTGCGATCTCTAGGCTGATATCCCTGACGCTTTTCGTGTCACAGTCTTTGATCACGCAGCCTAGGGGGACCTTCTCTCCCTTCAACTCCCTTTCGACCATCATCCCCATGTTCACGGTCTCGAACATGTAGAGGTACCGGCCCTTGCGGTACGCGTTTATCTCAGGGAACTCCTTGGCGGCCGAGGCCACGCATTTCATGATCCAGCCCGTGAAAGATATGCGATCACCTCTGCTCTTTGCTTCTTTTATCCTCCGCCTGGCATCGGTGACGTCTATCTCTAAAAACCCGCTGACGTAGTGGGCCTTCACCCCGATGTTCATAACGGCGATGGTCAGAAGACGAGTCGCCGGCAGTCTCGTCTTGCGATATGTTTCAGGCAAGTCGCGCTCCTGCGCCCCTATGGTGAAAGCGACCTTCACCGTCGTTGAACCTCAATGGCATGATTTTATCATCTACTTATAGGGCCGGGGAGAGTGCAGCAGTGGTTTCGTGAGCGGAAGCGGGTAGCAGTCATCATCTACCCCGTTGCTACGGAGTGGTGCCTGACCTTGCGGGACAGACACCTTTATGATTCCCTGAAAGCATGGGGCATGATGCCCTCGAGCCCGCGAGCCTCCGACTTGCAGTACAGCGAGGACCGCAAAGGAGTTGACCATGTCGTCCGAAAACGAAAACAAGGGTAAGCGCTATGTCGTCGTCGAAGAGGGTATCATCCGCCCCACCGATCCCAAACCCCACAACCTGCGTCCCCGGCTGCCCGGCGATTACCCGCAGGTCCCCAAGGCCCATATCGACGCTGCCGTGACCCTATCCACGCCACTGCTGAACAATCCGCCCCTGTGCGACGAACTCGTTGCCTTCGTGCAGCACTTATGGACCGAGGAGGAGGCCGCCCTGGTGCGCCACTTGCATCCCTTCAGGGGCACGAGCTGCGCGGATCTGGCCAGGGTAGAGGGCAGAACGGCTGAAGAGGTGGAAGCGGTCCTCCACAAACTGGAGACCGAAAAGAGGTCCATCAAGAGTAGTGGGAGCGGAGCCAGGAAGCGTTATAGATTGAAGCGAGTTCTCGGAGAGATCTTCGAGGAGACCCTCATGGGTTACGACCCGGACAGCCTGAGCGATTGGCACCTCCGTTTCATCGAACTCTGGGAGGACCTCTTCATGACCGGGTGGATGCTCGATTACCAGCAGGCCTACCAGATGAGCTCGGCGCGGGTAGTCCCTCTGAGCGAGACGATACAGGCGAGCCAGGTAGCGTTACCCTTCGATAAGCTCGAGACGATCATGGAGAGCTATGACCGGTTCGGCGTGACCAATTGCCAGTGCCGCATGTCGGCGCGAGTGCTGGGGAATGGCTGCGACAAACCCTTATCGAACTGCCTGCTGATGGGGGAATGGGTTGAGAAAGGGGTGGGCGAGGGCCGCTATACGGAGATAAGCCGTAGGGATGCCCTGGAGATAAAGGCCGAGGCCGCCGCGAACGGCCTGGTGAGCTGGGTCGTCAACATCCAGGAGAGCAAGGGGCAAGCCTCCTGCTCCTGCTGTGCCTGCTGCTGCTACAATTTCCGCCTGGTGACCGAGTTCGACTGCCCGACCATCATCGCACCGCCCCATTTCATCCCGCGGGTAGATGCCTCCCTCTGTACCTATTGCGGCAAGTGCGCCAAGGCCTGCCCCACGGCCGCGCTTACCGTCGATACCAGGGCCAAGAAACACAGCCGTTCGCCGGAGCGCTGTATAGGTTGCGGCTTGTGCATGGTGTCGTGCACGAAAGCGAAGGCGGTGACCATGGTACCCGCTCTCGACTACCGTAAGCCGCCGAAAAACATGTTCTCGCTCATCGCGAAGCAGACCCCGGGCTTCCTCAAACAAGCATGGAAAGTCACCAGGAAATACAAGAGCGAGGCGCAAAGACAATAGATGGTCTCCTGGCCGTTATCATCACTCCTCAGGCATGCTCCTTCACTGCTGCGGCCTTTGCACCAAGGCATGCCCTGCTGACGTGCTCCATATCGAGGGCGCGTGGAAAGAGAGGAGGCTGGCGGTCAATCCGCACTTTCCGCAGTGCATGGCGTGCAACGACTGCATGTCCATCTGCGAGCGGGAGGCCATCAAGGCCGTCAAGACCTACGACTTCCTCAACCGCTACTGCCCAGCATCAATATGGGATCTTATTGCCAGGACCTCTATAATGCCGGCATCCCTATCTTCCTCATGTTGAGATCGGCGTTTACGTCACTGGCCCGGTTCGTGGATTATCATATTGAGAGATGATGCGGCTGGCGCTTGAAAGGGGGAAGCGATCATGAGCGAGGAACGTCCCTACTGGAATATGGAGATGGAGCCTATCCTGAACACCCCGGAGATGCGAGAGATACAGCTCAAGAGATTAAAGGTGTTTCTGAGACGGCTTTGCGATGGGGCTCCCTTCTACACGAAGAAGTTCGACGAGTGGGGAGTGGTCCCCGAGAAGATAAGCAGCCTCGAGGACTTCTCCAGGGCCATCCCCCTCTTCGATAAAGAAGGCCTGCGGACCATGGTCTTTGAATTCCAGGGTGACCTGCTGGCCGTACTGGACCAGATCATGCCGGTGAGCGTGGACGATCTCAGCATCATGGCCACCACCACCGGCACCACGGGCATACCCACCCCCTACCCCATGACCTGGCACGACATGGAAGAAGTGTGGGGAGAGGCCATGGTCAGGGGCGCCTGGCGGGCGGGCATACGCTCCCACGACCGCGTGCTCTTCTGTTTCGCCCTCTCCATGGTCATCGCCGGCATCCCCACCATGATGGGCATGCACAAACTGGGCTGCATGGCCATCCCGGTGGGCGCGGAATCGGGCACCGACCGCATCATGCTCATGCAGACCCTCTTCCGCGGCACCGTATACTCCGGGACTCCCTCCCTGGCCGACTACCTCATCGAGAAGTGCAGGGAGCAGGGCAGGGACCCCAAGGACCTGGGCTTCCACACCCTGTTGTGCGGTGGTGAGCCCGGGGCGGGCATACCAGAGGTGCGCAACCGGCTCGAGTCCGCCTTCGGGGCGCGCATCTTCGACGCCGGGGCGGGCTTTGGCGTATCTTGCGACCACGAGGAATACCAGGGCATGCACTGGACCGGTGACGATATGGCCCTCCTGGAACTGGTGGACCCGGATACAAAGGTGTCTATACCCCTGGAGGACGGCGCTGAGGGCGAGGCGGTGGTAACGGTGTTCGCGGGGGACGGCATGAGTTGGCTGCGCACCAGCATGGGCGACATCCAGCAGGTCTTCACATCCCCCTGCCCGTGCGGCAAGACCGGCTTCCGCTACAAGGTGGTGGGGCGCACAGACGACATGCTCAAAGTGAAGGGGTGCATCGTCTATCCCACCATGGTGGAGAGCGTAGTGGGCGGCTTCGTGCCCAGGGTCACCGGCCAGTTCCGTATCGTGCTTACCGAGAAGCCGCCGCTGGTGGTGCCTCCCCTGAAGGTAAAGATCGAGCGCGGCGAGGACTTTCCGGCGGACAAGCTGCCCGAGTTGGAGAAGGAGATGAAGGAGGCCTTCCACACCAAGGCCAAGTTCACCCCGGAGATCATCTGGGTCGATGCCGGCGAGCTGGAGCGCTCGACCTACAAGGGACAGACCTTCGAAAAATTGTACGAGGAATAGGAGAAGCGGTTTCGCACGGCCCCGCCGGGGAGTGGATCGACCGTTTGCACTGCGTATCGAGGGGAGTAACCACATGAAACTGGACGGCAAGAAGGTTGTAATAACGGGGGCGGCTTCCGGGTTGGGAAGAGCGCTGGCGCTGGCGCGTAAGGGCTGCCGCATCGGCATCGTGGACATCGACACCGAAGGTGCCAGTGAGACGCTGCACATGGTCGAGCTGGCGGGCGGCAGCGGGGAGATCTACGAACTCGACATGAGGGTGCTCATAGACTGGGAGGCCATGGCCGACCATTTCTTCCGCAGCTGGGGCAGCGTGGACGTCCTGGTCAACAACGGCAGGAGATCCATCCTCCAAGGCGGCAGCCCGTGGGACTCCCGGAGATGGCCATTGTCGAGGAGGAGAACGACGAGGACGAGAGGATGTACGGCAACCTCTTCGAGCTGGCCATTACCCTCATCCGGCGGGCGATCGTCAAAGAGCAGTCCGCGGAATAACCGCGGAGCCGACAGCACAAGCATAACCACTGCTCACCGGCACCAGCCAGCATGCCCGTTAGCGCTCTTCGTCTCTTCAGAACAAGTGGCGGAGGCGCCGTGCCTCGTACTCCGTTGGCACCAGGCCACTCAGGAACCAGACCTGGAAGAGCTTGCAGATTAACGGCGGCTCCACGAAATAGTACTCTTTGGCCAGGTAGCCCGGGGAGATGTTTGACTTTCTTACCTCC
The DNA here is from genome assembly GCA_040757835.1 of Actinomycetota bacterium. Taxonomy (NCBI): domain Bacteria; kingdom Bacillati; phylum Actinomycetota; species Actinomycetota bacterium. The sequence continues at coordinate 84,892 of JBFLWJ010000014.1, read as the reverse complement.
GGCCTTTTCTGCGCTGCTTTGACCTCCACAGGTACCACCAAGTAGGAGTCGGTCTCGCCTTCATCCACCCTGGCGATGACCTCGCCCGAGGCGTCGCGGACGTGGCTCTTGCCAATAAAATCGTAGAATCCGTTCTGTACCGACCAGTCCGGGAAGGGGATGGGGCTGGTCATGCGGATAGTACCGCTCTGGTTGACGAAGGCGACCGGGACCCCGAGTGCCTTCGCGTGATTGCGGGGGACGTCCTCCGAGGCCAGCCGGGACCAGCGGACAAGGCCTTCCCGGCTGAGCAGGAGGTCGGGGCGCCAGAAGAACGACCGCGTGCGGTTGGCGCCCCATAAGGCGACGATGACCACGGCCTCGACCCCGCTGTTCGCAAAACCCTCATGGGTCTCACGCGAGAAGGAATCGAAGCAGATGACGCCCCCGATGCGCCCGAAGGGGGTGTCGAATATGCCGGGGCCGGGCACCTCGCTGCGGCGCCACACCGCCGACTCGGACCAGGTGGGATTGCGCTTGCGGTAGTGCTGGACGCTGCCGTCGTAGCCGACCATGACCATGGTGTTGTAGAAGTGTTCCTCCCAGCGCTCGTAGAAGCTCCCGGTGATATACACGTTGTGGGTGGACGCCTGCTCCTGCATCCACTGCACGGTCTTTCCGTCCAGGGGTTCGGCGACCATCATCAGGGACTCGCCCAGGTGGAAGCCGACATTGAACATCTCCGGCAGCACCACCAGTTGGGCGCCGTCCGCGGCGCACTTCGCGACGAACCGCTCCGCCTTGAGCAGGTTCCCTTCCACGTTGAGCGGCTCGGCGTTCATCTGCACGATGCCCAGATTAAGCATGTTCTCCCCCCGGGTTTGCGTTGGTGAAGCGTTTCCGCGCCACCGGCTGCCTTATACTACAGCGTCACCTGGAACACGCAGGTGTCGTCCGCTTCCGGCCTCAGCTCGAAGTGCTCGATCTTAAGGCCGGGAGCGATCTTCCTGAAATAGATCTCGTGGGTCTTGGTGCAGCCGTGGATGCAGGAGACCCTTGCCGGCTTTCCCTCCATGGCCAGGTAGTCCTCATAACCCAACTGGAGCAGGGAGTTCCAGTTGGCGCACGTGGTGTACCGCCACTTCAGGGAGTCAGGCGTCTCCTCCAGGTACTCCGGGACGTTGCCGTTGACCCTGGTGATCTCCCTGTGAACCTGCTTTATCTGTTCGATGGGTGTCCCTTCCGGCTGGATGAGCTGATACAGGAGGTCCACCGCGGGGGGGAGCATGTCCTCCCACATCTCCAGCTCGAGTTCGATGATGGCCTCCGGCCCAACGCGCTTGTACGCGAACCAGGACCAGCCGTTGGACAGGTTGTAAAGCGAGCTGAGCCTGACGAAATGGACCATTTCCTCCGAGAGTTCCGCCATGATGCCACCCTCCCCGCGAGTATTGACCGACCAAGACCGGATAAGACCGACATCAATATCTTATAGCTTGCCGTATGGTCCTTTCCAGCTGCTTGCTGCCTCTATGAGCCCGGCGTATCCGTTCTCGACGATAAACTCGATGGACTGCCGGTATTTTCCGTACTTGTAGCCCTTCTTGCCGAAGAACTCCCGCATTATCCCGCAGGATGCGATTTCCGGGGGAGCTGTCATTCAATCGCAAGTAGCCCTTCCTTCTCTTGGCTTGATCTGATCCCTCCGGCCTGTTTATAAAGTTCGCTGAAACCAGCTGCGATGAACGATGCCCTACCGCCCTCCACACAAGAGAATGCCATGATCAACAAAATCGAGATATATACGTTTCCTATATGGCCACGACAGAATTGTCCCAGCATGAAATAGGCAGCGTACCCAAGTAACCGGGGCAGCATGAAGAACGACAGCACCCGGCGATAGTTGCTCTTGACCATCATCACGCTCTCCTTCATGGTCGCTTTGGCCTGCCTCACATCTAGACTCTCCCTCAACATCTCTATCTGCGGGATCATGCAGATGCGGACGATCGGCAAAGAGGCGATTGAATATAATGGGGCCAAGTACAGCTGGGAGTGGTTCCTGGTTATGCTCACCCAGCGCTGCGCATCACCGCCCAGGGAGTGAATCCGCGGTTGCGCCGGTAATAATCCGACCATATTGCTCTCCGGGAAGCTGGCTTATACCCCGACCTTATCCCGGTAGAACCTGCCCAACCTTTGGACGGCATCCTTGCTCTCGGGGACCATGGGCGAGAAGAACTGCCAGACGTGAAACATGCCGTCGCACTCGTACAGCTCGACGGGCACGCCGTCCTCGCGTGCCTTTTCCGCCAGCCGCCTGGCGTCGTCCAGCAGGACCTCACAGGTACCCACGTGTATGAGCAGTGGGGGAAGCCCGGTCAGGTCGGCATGGATGGGAGAAGCCAGGGGGTCCCGGGGTTCCTTGCCCCCCAGGTACATAACCGCCCATCTCTTCAAGTGGTCGGATTTCACCATGGGGTCCCTCCTGCCCACGGTCCGGCAGCTCTCCCCTGTCACCTCGAGATCTGCCCAGGGAGACAGCATCATGGCGGCGGCGGGAGGGGGGTCGCCCGCGTCCCGCAGATATACAAGGGTCGCCGCGGTGAGGCCTCCCCCCGCGGAATCGCCGGCGATGACGACGTTCCCCGGTTCGTAACCCTGCGCCAGCAGCCAGCGGTAGGCCGAGGCCGCGTCCTCCACCGCGGCCGGCAGCTTGTGCTCGGGCGCCAGGCGGTATTCGATCATCAGCGCCCGGCACCCGGCGGCCATGGCGATCTGCGAGACCATGGCGCGGTGGCTGTTGATGTTGCCGATGACGTATCCGCCCCCGTGGAGATAGAGCAGGACCTTGTCGCTCGCCGCTTTATCCGGAATCAGCCATTCCGCGGGTATGCCGGGAACATCCGCCGGCTCGCTCCCCACTCCCTTGACCTTCAAGGCCAGGAGGGGCACCACGCTGTTGAAGAGAAACCTCTGGTACTTCACCGGGCCGTGGCTCCCCAACATCAGCAGCATGAGCGTACGGACGAGCACCTTCGCGCTGCTGCCTCTCAGGCTTGGCATATGACCACCTCATCCCCTTGATCCAAGCAGGTCCATCACTAACGCATGCACTCACCATCGCAGTAAGACATCGTCGGGATACATGTGCGTCCGCGCACTTGCTTCCATGGAGTGCAGCCCTTTCAGACATTATAATCGAGCATGAAATGCTGCGCTGGAAACGCTTGCACGGCTTGAGGTATCATTAGGCGTGCCAATCCACAACCAGGGACAGTACGGCGAAGGGAGCGAACAGGTGGAAGCGACCGGTACGGGCGTTTCTTTCTCCTTCCGCTCTGCCCTCGCCATGATCTTGAACCCCACTCCGATGCTGAAGGACGCCCTGGACCGGGTCCCCTGGCTCTTCTGCCTGGCCGTCTCCGGCCTCGCCTTCACCCTCTTTTACAGGTCCAGGCCTTCTGCGCCGTCTGCGGCAATCCACTGCAGGAGGGGCTGGCCTTCCGCAACAGGTGCGGCAAACGTGCATGAAGGAGATTGAAGATGTATTGCAGGGAATGCGGGAAAGAGATAGCCGACAACAGTGACTTCTGTGGCTACTGCGGGGCGGACCTGCGCGGGGCGGCAGTGCAGGCGCAGCCTCCCGCCCCACCGGGACCTCAGGCTTACGTACCGCCACCGCCCGCTGGAGCCCCCCGGGGGGCACCCGGCGGTTACGCGGCTCCCCTGAAGAAATCACCGCTGCCCTGGGTGCTGGGCGGTATCGGGGTGCTGGCGGTCGTCGCCATCGTCCTGGTGCTGGTCTTCGTGGTCTTCGGGGGCGACGGCGGGAGCGATGCCTCCAGCCCGGAGCGGGTGGTGGAGAACTTCTACAAGGCCATCGAGAAACAGGACGTAGATATGCTGCTGGACACGATCGAGCCGTCGTTCCGGGAAGAGCTGGAGGATGCCCTGGGAGAGAACCTGGATGTCTTCTTCGGGGAGTATTTCTTCTCGGCTTTCCCCGAGGACCTGAAAGTAGAGATCCGGAAGATGGAGACGGAGATCGACGGCGACGAGGCGGTGGTGACCGTCGTCGACGGCACGGTGACCTACACCGATGAATACGGCGACAAGGTCACCGAAGAGGCGGCCGACGGCGAGGTGGAGCCCACGCAGCTGGTGAAGGTGGACGGAAAATGGTACCTCTCCGGCGAGGCCCTGAGGGATTCGGGCATCGACCCTGACGAACTCGGGGACCTGGACTTCGATGGAGAGGACGGGGACAACGGCGGTGATAATGAAGACGGCGAGGACGATGGCAGAGAAAAGGGAACGACCAAGCTGGAGGAGGCCATGCTCGCCTACGCGGAGGAGAACTCGGCGGAAGGGCTTGAGTTCGAGATCTACAATATCTTCACTAAGGGAGACGAGGCGTGCGCCGTTGCCTTCTGCACCAATGAGGACCTCGAGGTCCCGTACATACTCATGGAGAAGGTCGATGGCGAATGGGAAGGGGTGGACTTCGGCACCGGCTGGGACCCTCCCGCCTGGTATGAGAACAAGATGGCGAATGTGGAGGAGGCCATGCTCGCCTACGTTGAGGAGGAGACCGAAGGAGACCTGGAGTTCGAGATAAGCGGCCTCTTCATCAAAGGAGACGAGGCGTGTGGAGCGGCCATCTGCACCAACCAGGAGCTTGACGCCCCGTGGGTGGTGATGAGAAAGACCTCCCAAGGCTGGGAGGGGGTGGCCTTAAGGTCCGGCGACGACCCGCCCTCCTGGTATCCCGGATTCTGATCAAGTCTTGATGATCTTCAGGAAGTTGGTGTTGAAGACCTTCTCGGACTGCTGGCCAGAGAGCGGCAGGGACTCTACCCACCCCTTGATGAGGCCGTAATCGTAGTCGCCGCCGGGGGTCTGGCTGCCGTAGGGGCCGTCGGTCCCAAAGAGGCATTTCTCCGCGCCAAGGAAATCGACCGCCTTCCGCACCAGGTCCTGGTTGAGATAGGGACTGGAGAGGTCGATATAAACGTTGTCCCTGCCCTTGATATACGCCCATAACCTCTGGTAGTACGGTATGCCCGCGTGGGCATAGAGGACCCTGAGGCTGGGATATCTCTCCGGCAGCCTCTGGTAGTCCCCGCTGCCCTCGCGGCAACCCAGGTGGATGAGGAGGGGGTAGCCGTGCTCTTCGCACCAGGAGGCGACGCCGTCCAGGCTGCTGATGGCATAGCGGTGCCAGAAGGGATGCGCCTTGACCCCGATCATGCCCGGCCGGGAACTCCACTTCTCGATCTCCTCGATGGGGTCTCCAGCCGCTGCGGGGTTCACGAAGATCCAGCCCATGAACCGGTCGGGGTGCTTCTCCACCGCCTCCGCCACCGGGGCGTTATCCGGCTTTTCGTAGATGCGGAACTTCCTGCCCAGCAGCACGAAATTGCCCTTCTTGTCGATGGTGGTGGAATAGAACAGCTGCCCCAGGGTGTTGGCGCGGATGAGCAGGTAGCGCAGCAGGTCGCCCGCACCCGCCTTTGCTCTGCTGTCCAGATAGAAGGGCTCGACCATGGTGGGGATGAGCGCGGCCTTGTCGATGCCGTGTTCGTCCATGCAGGCGAGCATCCTCTCCAGGCTCAATATCTCGGGATCGAAATGGATATGGCAATCGATGATCACGGCACTACCTCCCGATACCGTCTTCTACTTCCTAATCCTTGCTCTTCTGGGCTCTCCTGATGCCCTGGTCCATAACCATGTCCACCAGCCAGGGAAAGAACCGCTTGAGCAGGTAGATGGTCTTCGCCGATCCCGGCGCGATGACGAACTTGCCCTTTTCCATCCCCTTGATGAGGGCCTTCGCGACCTCATCGGGCTGCATGAGTCCGCCTCCTTCGCTCACGGCCGCGGTCTCCGGGGGCTTGTTGCGGTTCTCCACCTCGAAACCGGGTGTATCCGTGTCCGGTGGACACAGTATGGATACCCCTACTCCACAGGGCTTCAGCTCGCTCTTCAGGGACTCGGTCAGGCCCATGAGGGCGAACTTGGAGGCCGCATAGTCCGTGTACCCGAACACGCCGACGAAAGCCACGGCGGAGCTCACGTTGACGATGTACCCCTTTCTCTGCTTCAGGTAGGGCAGGAGGGACTTGATGGTGTTCCAGTTGCCGTAGAGGTGCAGCTTCATGGAGTCGTCCAGCTGTTCGTAGCTGATGTTCTCGAAGTAATCGGGGAGGGCGCGGCCGGCTGAGTTGATGAGGATGTCCGGGGGGCCGAACTCCTCCACCGCCTCGGCCATGACCTTTTCCACCGCCTCGCGGTCGCAGATGTCCAGCTGCTTGCAGGCGAAGCGCTGCCGCTCGCTCCCGGCCTTCGCCCTGATCCGGGCCAGCGCCTCCTCCAGGCGTTCCCTGCCGCGGGCAAAGACGATGACGTTGGAGCCCCGCTGCGCGAGCAGCTCGCCCGTGGACAGGCCGATACCGCTGGAGCCGCCCACTATATATATGTTCTTGCCCTCGAAATCCCTGACTTTCATCCCGGCCTCCCCTCCGAATGCACGACCAAGAAAAGGATATATCCGCGGTCCAGGTTTGACAATCGGCCCGCCAGCGCCGGCAGGCAGGGGCCGGGGCAGACACCAAGTGTGCCATGGTTGGTGATAATATATTGGCAAGCCGGCATATAGCGATCAGGGGGTAGAGATGGACGGACCTCAGAGCATCCTCGACACCGACCTCTACAAGCTGACCATGCAGCAGGCGGTATGCCAGTTCTACCCGCGGGTGAGGGCGCGCTACAGCTTCATAAACCGCGGCGACACCCCTTTTCCGCGCGGTTTCTCGAGAGAACTCAAGAAGTATGTCAAGGCCATGAAGAAGCTCAGACTCAGCGAGGACGAGAAGGCATGGCTGGCGGACAAGTGCGGTTACTTCCACCCCGTCTACCTCGATCTGCTGGAGGCATACCGCTTCGACCCCGACGAGGTCGCCATAAGCCAGAGGGGTGGGGAGCTGACCATCACCATCGAGGGTTACTGGTACACGTCCATCCTGTGGGAAGTGCCCCTGATGGCGCTCATCAGCGAGCTCTACTTCGAGATGACCGGGGAGAATGAGAAGTCCTACCCGGAGAAGAAGATCCACGAACTCAACCGCGGGAAGGCGCGCTTCTTCGTGGACAACGGCATCCGCTTCGTGGACTTCGGCACCCGCAGGCGCTTCTCGTACCGCAACCACGCAATGCTCATCCCCGACCTCATGGAGGCCGGTGAGTATCTGCTGGGCACCAGCAACGTCCACCTCGCCCACCTCCACGGCCTGACTCCCATCGGCACCCAGGCACACGAATGGTTCCAGTTCCACTCCGCCAAGTACGGTTTCCGGGTTGCCAACCAGATCGCCCTGGAGCGCTGGCTCGAGGTCTACAAGGGCGAGCTGGGCATCGCCCTCACCGACACCTTCGGGACGGAGAACTTCTTCTACGCCTTCGACACCTACTTTGCCAAGGTCTTCGATGGCGTCAGGCAGGATTCCGGCGATCCATTCACATTTCTCGAGAGCGCCATCGCGCACTACCAGAGCCTCGGCATCGATCCCGCGGGCAAGTCCATCGTTTTCTCGGACTCCCTCGACCTTGAGCTGGCGAAGTCCATCCACGAGGCCTGCGCGGGCCGGGTGAAGGACACCTACGGCATCGGTACCTTCCTCACCAACGACGTGGGGGTGAAGCCCCTGAACATGGTCATCAAGATGGTGGCCTGCCAGCCTTTCAAGGGCTCGGAGCGCTGGGTGGACGCGGTCAAGATCTCCGACGTGGAGGGCAAATACACGGGGAACCTGGAGACCATCCAACTGGCGAGGCATACCCTCTTCCTGGACGGTTGAGCGCCGCGGGACGGCCCCGGCGGAGGGTACCCACGCCGCATCTTTTCTGGTAGCTTAGGAAAACGGTATCCGTTCCGCTCCCGCCCTCCGGGTGGAGGTGGAGCGGCGCGAGAAAGGTTCATCCGCCATGGGCAGCGTCAAGGACTTGACCGTTCTGAAGAAGCCTGAGGGCAGCGAGGCCGGCCTGGGCCGCTTCGTCTACTCCGACCGTTACTCGGTCTTCGACTGGGGCGAGATGCCCGACCTTATCGCGGGAAAGGGCAAGGCCATCTGCATGGCCTCCGCCTACTTCTTCGAGAGGCTGGAAGAGCAGGGCGTGAAGACGCACTACGCGGGGATCGTCGAGGACGGGGTGGCCAAAAGGACCTCTGAACTGAAGGAGCCCGGGGACACCATGGAGGTCAGGCTGGTAAGGGTGATAGAGCCGGTGGTGCGGGGCGGCGCCTACGACTACTCCGCCTATGAGGAGGAGCGGGTTAACTTCCTCATCCCGCTGGAGGTGATGTACCGCAACTCCCTGCCGGGCGGTTCCTCGGTCTTCAAGCGGCTGCGGGAGGGCAGCATAAGCCCGGCCGACCTCGGCCTGGACGCGATGCCCGAGCCCGGCCAGGTGCTTGACCGGCCCATGCTCGACGTCTCCACCAAGCTGGAGTCCAGCGACCGCTATATCGACTGGGAGGAGGCAGGCAGGATAAGCGGCATGGATGCTGGCGAGACGGAGGAGATGCAGCGGACGGTGCTGCTCCTGAACGATATGATCACGCGCGAGACAGGACGGCTCGGGCTCTTCAACGAGGACGGCAAGGTGGAGTTCGGCTTCGACGGAAAGCGCGACCTGGTGCTGGTCGACGCCCTGGGCACCCTGGACGAATGCCGCTTCTCCTACAAGGGGCTCCCGGTCAGCAAGGAGATCGCCCGCATCCACTACCGGGGCACGGACTGGCACCGCGACACCGAGGAGGCCAAGAAGAAGAGCAAGGTGGACTGGAAGCCGCTGGTGAAGTCGGTGCCGGACCCACTGCCCCCGGAGCTGGCGAAGGCCATATCGGAGCTGTACCAAGCCTACGCCAACGACCTGGCGGGACGCCGCTGGTTCGATGTCCCGCCACTGGCGGACGTCCTCGCCGCCATCGAGGGGCTCCTGGGCCGTTAGCCGGTAAAGACACAGCCCGGCTGGCCTACATCTAAAAAGATGGCAGCTCCGGCGAGCCCGGATCAACAAGAGCGGAAGGGCGGGAGCACTCGCCCCCATGCTTCCATAGATGAAGGCCGGCCTTGTCAGACCAGCCCTCTCTCAACCAAGATCCGGTCCAACAACTCATCACCGTTCATGGGAGGGACGAGGGCGCCTTCCTTAGGCACCAGTGATATCGCCTCCTCGGGACACGACGGCACGCATACGCCGCACCCGATACACCTGGCTGGGTCGACCCGCATCTCCTCCCCGGCCACGACGATGGCATCCATGGGGCAGCGCTCCATGCAGGTTTCACATTCCACGCACTTTTCCCTGTCCTTCTGCGCCTGATAGGAGGACTCGATGAACTCCGCCGGGTTAGGGAAGAGCTTGAGGTTCTTGAGCACCCCGCAGCAACAAGAGCAGCAGGAACAGACGAAATCGATGTGCTGCGCATTGTTGGGCTGCAGCACCTGCCCAGCTTCCTCCGAGTGGTCCAGCAACTCAAGCGCCTCCTCGACGCTCGCCCTGCGCCCCAGTCCCCTTTCAAGGTAGAACTCGGCCATGGGGCCGAATCCCAGGCATCCCTCGAAGGGGCGGCCGCACTCGCTTCCCAGCAGTCGCTGCTGCTTGCGGCAGACACAGTCATTTATGACTATCGTCTCCTGTTCCTTCACCAGTTCCCTCACGCGGTCGTAGGCGGCGACCGCCGGGGCCATCTCCAGGGCCGAATGCACCGGTATGGTGCGTAACTGCTTCGTGGGGTTGGCCAGCATCGGCATACCAAGGTAGAGAAAGTACTCTTCCATCATCTCCGCGAATTCTCTGTCCATGGTGGGTATCTGGAACTCGTAGATCCCGACGACGTACTGCTCCGCGCGGTAGAGGGCTCTACCCTCCTGGACCTGTTTGAATATCAGCCCCCTGGCGGCCATGGATTCGAGCCTGCCTTCGACCTCCACGACCTCCATGCCGCAGCGTTCGGCTATTGACTCCACCGGCTCCGTCTGGCGGCTCAAACACAAGGCCATAACCGCGTCTTCGGGCGCGAAGAGTTTCTTGAGGATCTTCAACTCCACGCCGTTCTCCGTGGCCGGGAAACCACCCGGCATCGCATCCACGAACTCGCGCAATCGCTCGTAGATGTCCTTTTCCTCAACGACCTCGGCCATGACCGTTCTCCTTTCCTCGCAATACCTCTCCCGGAGACATCCTCGGGGCACCCTCCGGGTTCATCTTCACGACAGCAGCCGTGTATCGGCCCAAAGTGAGCATCCAGCGAGATGCCCCGCATTGATGGAATCAGTTGACGTATCGCGTATGCCTGTCGCGGTGAGAACATAGCCCCCGATAAACTAAATATACGCCTTCAAGAAGTGATGTAAAGCTGACCAATCTCCAGCAGTGCTACCAGAATAATACAACCTTCGAGCCATCTCATGCCCTCTGTCAACCGGTAGTAGTCGCCGGACGAAGGTGACGGGAGTGGTCTCAGGCTTTCCTGCGGATAAGGACCCTGCAGACCGGGTCCCCGTGAGGCAAGCGGGTCTCGATGGTCAGGTCGCAGCCGCAGTGGCTGAACATGTTGCGGTCCATGTCCATGGCTGCGTCGCAGGCCTGCGCGTGCCCGGGGCTGCGGAAGCCGTACGGGCAGGAGGACAGTATCAGTTCTATGCTCTCCTCATCCTGGTTCATCGCCGAGAAATCTATGTCCAGCCGGCCGAAGACCTCTACCAGGTCCCTCTGCAGTTCGGCCATGGACCCCTTCCACTTCATCCCGCCGGGCACGCGGTTGCCCATGAAGCCCATGGCCCGGCAGAATCCCCTGACCAGAGGTTCGCCGACGACCGGCACCCGGCACATGAGTCCGTAGGCGCTCCCGAGGAGAAGGAACAGCTTCTTACGCACGCCCATATCCATCTCCACACGACGCCATCAGTATCCAGGCACCCCCATCTTCTGCAGGTATTCCCTCGCTTCCTCTATCTCCGGATCGAGCTCAATGGCTCTTTCGAGGTCGGCGATGGCCTTGTCGTTCTCGGCCATCAGGTAATAGGCGATCCCACGGCTCTTATACGCCCTGGCGTACTCGGGATCGAGTTCGATCGATCTATCGAAGTCGGCAAGGGCTTCTTCATACCTTCCGGTCATTGCATATGCATATCCACGATGTGTATAAGGGTTCGCGTAATCCGGGTCGATAGCTATCGCCTGGTTTGCATCTCCGATCGCTTCCTCATAATGTCCGATGGAATTACGGCAATATGCGCGGGTGCTGAATGCCTCGTTGCTTTCCGGATTGATCTCGATCGCGCGGTCGAGGTTCTCTATTGCTGTTTCATATTGCCTCACGTCAATATATGCGGAGCCAAGAGTTATATATGCGAGATCTGAAGTCGGGTCGATCTCTATGGCTCTGTTCAGATCTGCGATCTCCTTTTCATAATCCTTCATCTCCTTGTATAGCGCTGCTCTCACTATATAGCAGCCCCCATTATTGGGCGCCAGCTCAACCGCCTTGTTCAAATCCAATAAGGATTCTTCGTATCTATCCAACAACAAATACGCCTTCCCCCTGATAAAGTAGGTCTCGGCTACATCAAGACCCAAACTCATGGATCTTTCACAGTCGTCCAGAGCCTCCTCTCCCTGCTCCAATTCGATGCGGGAATTCGCGCGAAGCAGATACAGCTCGGCCAGCTCCGGATTGATGTCTATTGCTCTATTGTAATCCGCCAGGGCCTCATCGTAGTGGCCCAACATGTACTTACAGCCCCCCCCTCAACTCATAGGCCGCAACGAAGTCCTTTTCTTCCTTGATGGCTTTGTCGCAGTCCGCTATGGCCTCTGCGAATTCTTTATTGGTGGCATGAGATTGTGCTTCGTTGAAATACTCCGTGGCGCTCTTGGTGTTGCCCCGTCTATAGGCGATGATCGAACCGATGGCGCTCGAGACGCATCCGAAACAGAGTACCGCCAGAAGGACGATGGCCACTATCTTCCCGGTGCTCAATGGTTTCTTTCCCTGCGCCTGTACGGAGGGGGGCGGCTGGCCCGGAAGCTGCAGATAGCCCTCCACTCCCACAGGTGGTTTAAGGGATGCCCCGCAGTAGTTGCAGAATTCCCTGCCCTCCATCACCGGTTTGCCGCAATTCGCACAATCCATAGCCACCCCCGCTCTTCGCAGTACCATCCAGTAAGCGCCCTGTTTGATTATAAGGCAGGCCGGGGAGCTTACCATACGGACTGGCTCCTCCCGGGGGGATCGCCCGCGCTCAGTGAGGGATGCTCTCCAGCTCCACTTTGAGACCGGTGGTGAAGCGGGAGGCGGTCATGCCATCGATGAAACGGTGGTCGTAGGCGATGGACAGCTCCAGCACCGGCGCCACCCGTATCTCCTCCTCCTCCCCTACCACAGCGGCCTTGCGGATGGAGCCCACGAAGACCATGCAGCTCTGGGGCGGGTTGATGATGGGCGTGCCCGTCTCCACTCCGTAGAAACCCAGGTTGGAGACGGTGATGGTGCCGCCGGAGAGGTCCTCGTTCGTGAGCTGCCCGGCGGCCGCCCGTTCCTGCAGGCCCCGTATCTCCCGGCCGATCTCCTGCACCGTCTTGCGGTCGGCGTTCTTGATCACCGGGACCACCAGCCCCTGCTCGGTGGCCATGGCCACGGAGACGTTTACGTCCTCGTAGATGGTCACGGTGTCGCCCTCGAAGCTGCTGTTCACCTCGGGGTTCTTGGCCGCTGCGTCCGCAACCGCCTTCACTGCCAGGTCGTTGATGGAGACCCCCTCCATGCCCTCTTTCGCCCGCAGCAGGTTCACCGCATTGACCGTGGCCATCTGGGTGAACTGCGGGATGTTCTGCCAGCTGGAGAGCATGCGCGCGGACATGGCTTTGCGTACCTGGTTGAGCTTGACCCTCGCCTTTATGGCGGGGCCGGCCGCCGCCGCGCGCACGTCCTTTTCGGTGATCACGCCGTCCGGTCCCGTGCCCGCCACCGCCAACAGGTCCACGCCCAACTCCTCCGCCAGCTTCTTCACCCGCGGGGAGACCCTGGCGCCGAACGGGGCGGCCGCCTTGACCTTTGAGGGTGGCGGCATAACGACGTTCGCCGGAGCGGGAGCCGGTATAGCGCCCACTTCCTTGACCGCTTTTTCGACCTCCCATTTGCGCAACACCTCTCCCACGTCGACCTCTTCGTCCTGCGCGGCGATGATGGCGATGGGCTCGCCCACCTGCGCTTCCGACTCCTCCTCCACCAGGATCACGCGCAGGTAACCTTCGTAGGGCGACTCCAGGTCGATGGTGGCCTTCTCGGACTCGATCACCACCAGCAGCTCGCCCTTGTCCACGTGGTCGCCTTCCTTTTTCTCCCAGGCGACGATGATCGCGGAGGTCATTGTGACCCCCAGCCTGGGCAGGATAACGACATCCATCAGCTCGTCCCTCCCGTGTGGCTCAGTACTGCATCACCTCGCGCACCGCGGCCATGACCTTCTCCTCGTTGGGCTTGTACTCCATCTCCAGGAAGATGCTCTGGGGGATGGGCGTGTCCGCGCTGCCCACCCGCTTGATGGGCGCGGCGAGGTCGAAGAAGGCCTCCTCTGCGATGATGGCCGCCAGCTCGGCGCCGGTGCCGCCGGTCTTGGGTTCCTCGTGCACGATGACCACCCTGCCCGTCTTGCGCACCGAGTCCAGGATGGCCTTCCTGTCCAGGGGGATCAGGGTGCGGGGGTCAATCACCTCCGCCTCGATGCCCTCGGCCGCCAGCATGTTGGCCGCATTGAGGGCGGTGAGCACCTGCATGGAAGTGGCGACGATGGTGACGTCGGAGCCCTCGCGCTTGACGTCGGCCACCCCGAAGGGGATGGTGTACTCCTCCTCCGGTACCTCGCCGGGCATGCCGTAGAGCAGCTTGTGCTCGAAGAAGAGCACCGGGTTGGGGTCGCGGATGGCCGTCTTCAGGAGCCCCTTGGCGTCGCAGGCGTTGGAGGGCACCGCGACGTACAGTCCCTGGGAGTGCATGAAGAGGGCCTGCGGGCTCTGGGAGTGCTCCGGCCCCGAACCCGCCAGCGCCCCCACCGGCAGGCGGATGGTCACCGGGATCTTGAAGCAGCAGCCGTGCATCCAGTTCCACTTGCCCAGCTTGTTGTAGATCTCGTCGAAGGCGATGCCCACGAAGTCGGCGAAGCTGAACTCGGTGATGGGCGTGAGCCCGGCCAGGGCCATGCCCAGGGCCGCCCCGGCGATGGTGGCCTCGGCGATGGGGGTGTCAAAGACGCGGTCGGGCCCGAAGCGGTCCAGCAGCCCGGCGGTTGCCCCGAAGGCCCCTGACATGGCGGCCACGTCCTCGCCGAAATAGACGCTGTTGGGGTCGCGCTCCATCTCCTCCAGCAGGGCCTCGTTGATGGCCTGCATCAGGGTCAGTGTCTTCACCTACACCACCCCCTCGACGAAGATGCCCTCGTAGATACGGGTGCACTCCGGCATGGGAGAGGCCTCCGCCGCCGCGATGGCGTCAAGCGTCTGTTTCTCAACGTCCGCATCGATGGCGTCGAACTCCGCCTCCGCCGCCGCCCCCGCGGCGATAAGCTTGGCCCGGTAGTTCTTTATGGCGTCCCTTTTTTCCATCCACTCGTCCACCACCGCCTGGTCGCGGTAGAGGGCGGGGTCGCCCTCGAAGTGGCCGCGGTAGCGGAAGGTCTTCCCCTCGATGAAGGTGGGACCTCCGCCGGAGCGCGCGCGCTCGATGGCCTCCTTCGCCACCTCGTAGACCAGCAGCACGTCGTTGCCGTCGATGACGTAGCCGGGGATGCCGTAGCCGTCGGCGCGGTCGGCGATGTTCTCCTTTAAGGCGTGGGCCTTGGTGTAATGGGTGGAGATGCCGTATTCGTTGTTCTCGCAGTAGAAGACGATGGGCAGGTTATAGAGCCCTGCCCAGTTCATGCCGCCGTGGAAGGTCTCGCGGGCGGCGGTGCCGTCGCCGAAGAAGCAGACGCAGACCTGTTCCGTCTTCTTGACCTTTATCGCGTAGCCGGTGCCGGCGGCGATGACGAAACATGCGCCCAGGGTGCCGCTCTGTCCCAGGACCCCCAGCTCGGGATAGGCGACGTGTACGATGCCCGCGCCGAGACCGCAGGTGGTGCCGCACACCCTGCCCATGAAGTCGCCGTAGATCTTGTCCAGGGGGACGCCCTTGGCGATCATCTGGTTGCAGCCGCGATGGTCGTAGAGGATATAATCGTCATCGCGCAGCGAGGCGCAGGTGCCCGCGCCCGTGGCCTCCTGCCCCATTCCCGAGTGGTAGAAGCCCGAGACTTTGCCCTCGTGCAGCAGCCGGATGAGGTTCTCGTCGAAGGTCCTCTGCTTGACCATCTCGCGGTAGAGCAGCAGCAGGAAATCCTTGTCGTACCTGGCGGGATCGACGTCCCTCTCTATCACCTCGGCCATGGTTCATCTCCTCCCCTGGGGTATCGTTCTGGTATCCAGAGATCTCGCAGACGGATCCATTACATGCACGGCCCACCTCCCGGACGATGCGTTCTCCATGAGACCGCCACGTCGCCTTCGGCTCCTCGCGATGACAGCGCCGTCACTGCGCCGTCCAGCCGCCGTCCACCGGGATAATGGCACCGGTGATATACGATGCCTCATCGGAGGCCAGGAAGAGCGCCGCGCGGGCGATCTCCTCCGGCTCCGCCACCCGCTTGAGGGGTATGTTCTGGGTCATGAAGTCCTCCAGCACCGCCAGCATGGCGGCGATCATGGGCGTCCTGATCGCCCCCGGGCAAATACAGTTGACCCTGATGCCCGGGGCGTAGGTGATGGCCATGATACGGGTGAGCGCGACCACCCCGCCCTTGGCCGCGGTGTAGGCGTCCGCCCCCGGCACCGCCACCAGGGCGTTGGACGAGGCGGTATTGACGATGGAACCTCCTCCCGCCCTGGCCATCTCCGGCTGGCAGTACTTGGTGCAGAAGAAGAGGCTGTTGAGGTTGTTCCTGATCACCTCGTTCCAGTCCTGCTCCCGCGCATCGAGGAGGGGTGACATGGCCAGGGGGGAGGAGAAGCCATGGCTGGCGTTGTTGAAGAGGATGTCCACCTTGCCGTAGGCCTCCACCGCCTGGTGGACCATGGCCGCCACCTGCTCCTCCTCGGTGAGGTCGGTCTCCACGTAGATGGCTTCCCCGCCCTGGGACTTGGCCTCGTCCGCCGTCTCCTGGCCCACGGCCTTGCCGTAGACACCCTGGTAATCGACCACCACCACCTTGGCCCCCTCGGCCGCGAAGAGCAGCGAGGCCGCCCTGCCGACTCCGCTCCCGCCGCCCGTGATCACCGCTACCTTATCCCGCAGGCGCATCCTCATACCCCCTGTCTCTTACGGCTTGACCAGTACCTTGATGGACTCTTCCGGATCCATCTGCACCCTGAAGGCCTCGTTTATCTCTTCCAGCGGAAAAGTATGGGTGATGAGGGGAGCGGTCTTCACCTTCCCCTCGCCGATCAGCTCTATGGCCTTGGGGTAGATGGAGCCAAGGCACCCGATGATGCGCGGGCTCTTGTGCACGATCCTGGTAGTGTTCACCACTTGGTCGCCTTCGGGGAGGCCCACCAGGGCCACCGTCCCCGCCGAGCGCACGATCTCCAGCGCCTGGGCGAAGGTGTCCCGCGCCCCGGCGGCGTCCACCACGATATCGGCCATGGCCCCCTCGCCGAAGTGGTAGGGGCCGACGCCCAACTCCTCCTTCATGCGCTCGAGCACGTCCTCGTTGGCGGCGTCTATGACGGTATCGGCCCCCAGCTCACCCGCCAGGCGCATGCGCAAGGGAGCTATCTCCGACACCACAACCATCTCCACCGGCACCGCCTTCATGGCCTGCATGGTCGCGTTGCCGATGAGGCCCGCGCCCAGCACCGCCACCTTGTCCCCCTCCTTGGCGCCGCTCATCTCCGCGGCGAAGGCGGCCACGCCCACCGGCTCCAGGGTCGCCGCCTCCTCGTCACTCATCCCCTCGGGGATGGGATGGAAGGTGAGCCCGGGCATGGCGTTCTCGATCTTCACGTACTCCGCGAAGGCCCCCGGCTTGCCGTAACCGGTGGACCCCTTGAAGGCCTGGGGGCAATTATTTAGCGCACCCGACTGGCACCAGTAACAGGTGCCGCAGATACCGATGGTGAAACCCATGGCCCGCTGCCCCGGCTCCACGCCGGCCAGGGCGGACCCGGCTTCCACCACCTCTCCAACGAACTCGTGGCCCATGACCTGGCCCGGTTCCACGTAGAAGCCGAGCCTGTAACTGTGAAGGTCCGAGCCGCAGATGCCGCAGGCCCTCACCTTGAGCAGCACGTCCATGGGCCCCACCTCGGGCACCTGGACCTCTCTTATCTCCATTGACCCCGGTTCCACGTAGACCGCCGCCTTCATGGTCGCCATCGCCGTCACCTCCATCCCCGCAGAACACCGTTGAAGCCGTAGCCTGGCGCCTGTACGTTTAGAGGAAAAGTCCCGCCGCTGTCGGACCCGCGAACCCGCTATAAGGGCGGCAACGCATCGCTGGACCTGCCGGACTTAATAAGGAAAAACAGCCGAAACGCCATGCTCTATTATACCGCTATTCGCGTCCGCCACCTCAAAGGCAGGGGGCGATATGCCCCCACCTTGAGCACAGACAGCGAATAATCCGGACCGATATGACTACTGTATATTCTTTATATGCCGATATAGACGCTGGAGTGAAAAAACTCCGCAGGTGGCGTTTGACTGCTGACGGCGTTGGAAGGGAAGCGATGAGTATCCTGGAGCCTTGCGAGGAATGCGGTGTCCCCCACGTTATCACCAGGGAATATATCTGGATGGACAATGGGGATATCGTCCAGAAGAGGGACCAGAGGGACCGCATCATCTTCACCGAATGCGAGAACCTGGATCCGCTCTTCAAGGGCATAGAGAACATCGTCGGCTCTCCCATCGAACACGTCGTCCTGGACTGCATCCGCAGGACTTATCGCTCTTACTGCAAGCTCTTCCTCCCCAGCGATGTGAACAAGATGGTTAGGGACGGCCAGCTCGATGCCAGGTCCCTCGACGACGGCTTCATGGAACTCGCGATCCCCATGGGGGTCGGCAGGTTCGACTTCGTCGATATGCGCCTGAAATGGGATGAGCGGGACTACTATACCGTCAGCATCAGTGAGCCCAATTCCCTGCTCATGTGCGCCGCCTGCCACTGCGGGGCCATGGAGGCGATCCTCGGTTACGACCAGTGGGTTGAGTATATGGAGGTGGGACCGGACGTCTATAAGCTGACCTCATACCCCTCGACACATCCCGAGGAACTGAAGGGCAGGATGAGGTGGGAACGCTACTCCCACAGCAAGGGAGATATCGAGCTGAAGAGGTGTTCGACCTGCGGAGGCCCGACAGAGCTCTCAGAGAACAAGTGGCACCTGAAGCGGGGCGTCGTGGTAAACGGCAGGACGAAACGGCGGATGGCGGTAATGGGCCCCAACCAGATCGACCCCATCTTCCGCGAGCTGGAGCTGGAACTCGGGGAGGATATCCCCAGGATAGTGGTGGAAGCGCAACGCCGTTTCACCATGAACGGCTTCTATGCCATGGACGATTACGCCGACGTGGAGGAATTTCGCGCCGGCTTGGCCCTCAGAGGCCTGGGAAACCTGAAGGAACTCGAGATCAAGAGGACCGGCGTGCGCATGCGCATGGAAAACGCCGTGCTGCAGCTCATGATCGTCGGGATGATCCAGGGCATCTTCGACGCCGCATTGCATACCGATTCGACCGTCGACTGGGAATCCTCGCCGGACGGCACCCTGGAACTGGAAGTCAAACCGGCGATGTTCAAGGTCTCCATCTCCTGATATATCGCGACAGCATCTTCTCCACCTCTTCCACCACGATGCCGGGCACCACTTCGGTGAGGTTGATTACTGGGGCCATCCTCGAGCGTCCCTCCGGTTTGAGAAGTGCCTGCATGACCTCCAGGTCGCACGAGACAAGCAGCGTGCCGTGATGCAACAAACGGCCGCGGCTGCGCGCCTGCGCCGAGCCGGATATCTTTTTTCCCTCGACGTAGATGTTGTTGGGCGGCACCCATCTCCAGGGTACTTCCAGAGAATCGAGCAGTGAGGTCACCGGGTAGGAAAGGGTTTTCAGGCTCTCGCGTATCCCCTGCGGGTGAAGTCCTTCCAGGTCCAGGTAGAAAGAGTAGTTGAGGTTGCCCAGGTCGTGGTAGACGGCGCCCCCGCCGCTGGCCCGCTTGAGCACAGGTATCCCCAGCTGCATCGCCTTTCCGAGATAGACCTCTTCCTCGGGCTTCAGGAACCTCCCCAGCACCACACAGCTCTCGTTGCGCCAAACCCTCGCCCGGTTGCCCCCGGCTTCCCTCCAGTAGAGAGCATCGCGCTCCAGGTTAAGCGCCAGGTCGAAGGTCGTTTCCTCCCGTATCAGCTCGAGTCCCAATATTCCGCTCCTAGAAGTGGCATTCCTCGCCGGGGGGGCAGGGCTCGGTCTCCAGCTCCAGGGTAGTGTGGACCACCTTGTGCTCTGCGAGCAGCATCTGCTTGATGCCTCGCAGGAGTTCGCCATATTCACTCAGATTCTCGTCATCGACCACGATGTGTGCGGTAAGCGAGTATAGATGCGACCCTATCTCCCAGATGTGCAGGTCATGCACTTCGACCACCCCCGGCCGCGAGCTTATGTCGGTGATGATACGGGCATAATCGACTCCCCTGGGCACCGATTCCATGAGGATATGAAAAGCCTCCCGCATTATCTGAAAAGCGCTGATGATGATGAACACCCCGATGAGCATGGTAATCAGCGGATCGATATACAACCAGTCCGTAAGCAGGATGATCACACCGGAGATCACCACCCCAAGGGAAACCGCGGCATCGGTGAAGAGGTGGAGGAAGGCGCTCTTCATGTTGAGGTCCTCCCTCCCCCTCCACAGCAGCAGGGCCAGGCCGCCGTTTACCAGGACGCCCAGGCCGGCCACGATGATGACCAAGGCGCCCTCGACCTCAACCGGGTCGATAAACCTCTGTATCGCCTCGTAAAAAAGGTAGAAACAGATGAACACGATGAGCAGGGAATTGATAAAGGCTGCCAGTATGCCCATGCGGTGATAGCCGAAGGTCTTCTCCTCCGTCTTGGGCCTGGACATCATGCGTACAGCGATCAGGGAAAGCACCAGGGCGAAGGAATCGGAGAAGTTATGTCCCGCGTCGGCCAGCAGCGCCAGGCTGCCCGCGACGATCCCGAAGACGACCTCGAAGACGAGAAAAGCGGTGTTGGCCACGATGGCCGCTACGAGCCGTTTCGCGGGGTGAAAATCCTCGCTATGCTGGTGCGTCAATACTCTTTCCTTACCGACACTATCTCCACCGGCAGTCCCCACATGAACCAACTGTATGGCCTGAGGCTACATCCGTTGAGTTCAAGGCCCGCTTCCCCTGCGACCATAAGCATATGGTCTGTTATGGTTTCGCCTATACCCAACCCCTCTTGGCCAGTTGGTTGACCATGGGTGTGACCAGACCGGTCTTATATAGATATGGAAGGACCTTGAGCAATAGCGGCAGGTTGGTCAGCCCGATCACCGGACTGAGGTTCCCGAAGGGCAACCCGCGTCCCCTGGCGACGGTGGTGAGGTTGTGGAAATAGTGGGCGGTCGGCTTCGGGACGCCCTGCTTCTGGACCATCTCTATCGCGCTTTCCGGACAGGTGGCCACGCAGAGCCCGCATCCAATACAGCGGGCCAGGTCGACCTCGTTCGCCTCCTTGTTCTCTACAAGGGCGTCCATCTGGCAGCGTTCCAGGCAGGCGCCGCACGTGGTGCAGAGATCTGGATCGATGCGGGCGTAGAAGGGGGACCGCACGTGGTCGGCCGGCCTCTTCTCCATCTTCAGCATGTGCAGGACAGCGCAGCAGCAGGAGCAGCAGCAGCAGATATTGACGATGTCCCGGGCATTGGAGGACTGCAGGACCAGCCCCGCCTCCTCCGCCTCGTCGAGGATAGACAGGGCTTCCGCTGTGTCTATCTTCCTGGCGATGCCGTTGTCCAGCACCGTCTGCGCTCCTACACCGAAGGTGAGGCAGACCTCTTGCGGCCGTTCACACTCCTGCCCCAGCAATCCCTTCTCCCGGCGGCAGATGCACGGCATCACCCCTATATCATCGTACTTGCTCACCAGCTCCCGCACGCGGTCATAACCTGCCACGTTATGCGCCACATCTATGGCGGAGTTCACCGGCACCACCCGGAACTGTTCCATCACGGTATCGCGAAAAACGGGCGTGTGTTCCTCCGCCTCGAGTATCTCGTCCATCATCTCGGCCATCTCCTCGTCGATGCTCCTTACGTGAAACTCGTAGATGCCCACGGCGAAGTGGAGCGCGAGGTAGAAACGTTCCTTGCCGCCGCGCACCCGCAGGATAAGGCCTTTCCTGGCCATGGACTCCAGAATCTCGGCCGCCTCTTCCTCGCCCATGCCGACGCGTCTGGCGATGACCCGCGCAGGTTCTGGAAAGAGCCGCAGACGCATGGCCATCTCCGCCTCCTCGGGCGAGAAGAGCTTCCGCAGGAGCTTGAGCTCCGCCCCGCTCTCGGTACGCGGCAGCCCGCTGGGAAGGCGGTCCATGAAATCCCGCAGCCTGATGTATACGTCATCACCGGTTATCACTTCCGCCATGATGTCCCCCCTAGGACTCGCAACCATCCGCTATCTATCATTAGATACCAATAGACCACCGAACACAAAGCCTTCCGCCGCCTGGCGATCAGGTTGCTGGCTTCTTCTCACGGTTGCCCGGCCCGGTCCCGGTCGCCCCCACCGGAGAAGACGGTGAAGACCGGTGCCAGTACTACCGCTGCTGCTGGTGGCGTTCCCGGTATCGGGCCTATTTGACGACCCCCAGTATCAATACCTCGCTGGAGGAAAGCCCTGTCTTTTCCCTCGATAACTCCGTCCCTACGGCGCGATGGGTGGACAGGAGCGCGCGGCAAGGCACCAGTCCCTCCACAACACTCGTATCTACCATCACGCCGCGATGGTTGAAGTTCAGAAACACCGCTACCTTGTCATCTTCGCTTTCCCGCAGGTAGGCGTAGACGCCTTTTGGTGCGCCCGTGATGGCACGGTAGCTCCCAGCCTGCAGGGCGGGCCTCTCCCGGCGCAGGCGGATGAGGCTGCGGTACCAGTTGAGAAGGGAACCCGGATCGCTATCCTGCCGCTCGACGTTCTTCTCTGCATAGGAAGGGTCGACGGGAAGCCAGGGCTCGCTGGAAGTGAATCCCGCGTTCCTCTCCCCGCTCCACTGCATGGGGGTGCGCGAACCGTCCCTGCCCACCGGGAGTGGCCAGAACTTCTTGCCGAGGGGGTCGTCCATAGCCCTGCGGGGCACCTTGCTCGCGGGCATCCCGATCTCCTCCCCGTAGTAGACGATGGGGGTGCCCCTCAGGGTGAGCAGCATGGCCGCGGCCACCTTGGCCCTGGCCTCGGCATCTCCGCCCTTGCCGAGACGTGAATAAGTGCGCGGCAGGTCGTGGTTGTTCAAGTAGTAGCAGGGCCATCCCTCCGCGGGGATATGCTCCTCAAGCCAGCCCACCGACCCACGGAAAGCTTCCGCCTTCCACCTGCGCTGCGCGAAATCGAGATAGAAGGAGAGGTGAAGGGCGTCGCCGCCGTCTCCGAGGTAGGCCACCGCGTCCGCGGGGTCGTCCGTGAACACCTCGCCCATCATCATGCGCTCGGGGTAGGCATCGGTGACGCGGCGCATCTCCCTCGCCGTCTCCAGGCTCTCGGGACGCGAGCGGTCGTAAAGGTGCCGCTGCCAGTCGTAAGGCCGCAGGCCGAACTTGCGGGGGTTGTCCCGCAGCAGCTCGTCCTCGTAGAGGAAGTTGATGAGGTCGAGGCGGAAACCGTCCACTCCCCTGTCCAGCCAGAACCGCAGCACGTCCAGCATGGCCTCCTTCACCTCGGGGTTACGCCAGTTGAGGTCGGGCTGAAAGGGCAGGAAGGCGTGGTAGAAGAACTGGCGGGTGGCGTCGTCGTATTCCCAGGCACTGCCCTCAACCACCGCCCGCCAGCGGTTGGGGGGCCTGCCTGGCGCCCTGCCGTCGCGCCACACGTACCAGTCGCGCCTGGGGTCGTCTCGCGAGGAGCGCGATGCCGTGAACCAGGGGTGCTGGTCGGAGGTGTGGTTGAGCACCATGTCCATGATCACCCTGATGCCCCGGCGGTGGCACTCCCCGAGCAGCGAGTCGAGATCGTCCATGCTCCCGAAGACGGGGTTTATGGAGTAGTAATCGCTGATGTCGTATCCGAAATCCCGCCTGGGAGAGGCGTTGACGGGGGTGAGCCAGATGGCGTCCACGCCGAGAGCGCTGATATAGTCGAGTCTTTCGATGATGCCGGGCAGGTCTCCGGTGCCGTCGCCGTCGGAATCGGCGAAGCTGGCTACCGAGACCTGGTATATCACGCCCCCCTTCCACCAGGGAAGCTCAGAGATCCCCATGGACGTCTCCAGTGCTCTCACGGGCGGCGGCATGTGTTTGATCCCGCCGCGATGGGAAAATGATACCATAACGGGAACGCGGCTCTGGGAGGCGTTAACCGAGACGGGGACGTGGCCGATATCTTTAAGACCAGTCGGGTAATGCATCTAGCGAATGCGGGGTGATGGTTGATGAAGCGATTCGAGGGCATCTACGCGGTGATGCTGACCGCCTACGACGATTACGGCAACGTCGATCGGGAAGCGATGCGGGACATGACCGATCATCTGGTCGACGGCGGCGTGCACGGCCTGGTGGTGTTGGGGAGTAACGGAGAAAACCCCTATCTCACCCATCATCACCAGAAGGACGCCATAGACACCGTGGTCAACGAGTGCGCGCAGAGGGTGCCGGTCATCGTCGGGGTCAACAAGCGGGGTACAGAGCCGGCCATCGATATGGCGCAGTATGCCGAGGACGCCGGCGCCGACGGCCTGCTCCTGGCCCTGCACCGCTTCTACAACCTGGACGAGGACGCCGTGTACGGTTTCTACGAGGACGTATGCGGCAGTGTGGGCCTGCCCGTGCTCTTCTACAACTTCCCCTCCAACACCGGCCTGTCCCTGCCGCCCGAGAGCATCGCCCGCATCGCCGACATCGACAACCTGGTCGGTGCCAAGGAGACCATCTTCGACGTGGACGAGGTCCGCGGTCTGGTGGAGGCGACCGGCGAGGACTTCTGCGTCTTCACCGGCATGACCTTCAACCTCGTGGACACCATGGCCGTGGGCGCGTGCGGCGCCATCTGCCCCGTGCCCAACATCATCCCCGAGAAGACGGTGGAGCTATACGAAGCCTGCAGGAGCGGCGACGCGGCGAGGGCCGACGCGCTGCAGAAAGAGGTCTACGCGGTGGCGCCCCTCATCGCCTCGACCCCCACGCCACACGCCATGCAGAAAGAGGCCATGCGGCTGCTGGGGCACCCTGTAAAGCCGCACGTCAAGGGGCCCCTGCCCCGGCTCACATCCGAACAGGCCAAACTGGTGCGCGAGACCCTGGAGAACGCCGGCCTGATCTGAGGCCGATATGACCCATGTCGGCGCTTTACGATACGACTGTGGGTAAGATATCCGTATGAGTTGCGGATACAAGTGAGGTGATCATGGCCAAGACCTGGGGACTTTCTTTCGGTGAAGCGGAACGCATGGAGCTGGAGCGCATCGTGATGGACGGGGACCCCGACGGCGCCCTGGCCTTCCTGCGGGAGGTCATCTACGCGCAGGTGAAGGAGAGCGAGAAGCCGGGGAGCTGTTTCCACGACACCGCCAAGCCGGTGGAGCAGCTCGACAGGCCCGTGGACAAACACAAGAAGATGGGCGATTTCCGCTGATGGGGATGGTGATGAGGATGGGGTCAGCCCCTGACATTTGACATTTCAGCAAATAAAAGCCTGTTGGGTATCTAAACCAACGAGAAATGTCACAGGTCAGGGGCTGACCCCATCCTTACGAGGGCTGATCTCATATATATGGAGGGGCCATGCTGTCTGGGCGCCTGAACTCGACCGCCGTGACCTCGTTCACGCTCATCCTTGCCGCCCTTTTCGTCTGCATCCCCCTTACCCTGGGTGGCTGCGGCAATACCGCCGTGAAGGACAGCGTGGAGGAAGCGGCTGAGAAGCGGCAAGACCGCAGCCTCGAGTTCCTCGCCGGGAGGGACGCCCCGGTATATACGTACGAGGTCATCCGCTCCTACGACCACGACATCGGGAACTTCACGGAGGGACTGGTCCTGGACGGTGGCGTCCTCTTCGAGGGGACGGGCCTCAACGGGCGATCAAAGCTCATCAAGACCGACTTCCAGACCTGGGAGGTCCTGGGAACGGTCGCCCTCGCTCCCGAGTATTTCGGCGAGGGCGTAACCGTCATGAGTGACGAGGTCTTCCAACTCACCTACACCACCAACCTGGGCTTTGTCTACGACCGTGAGAGTTTGCGGCAGACCCGCACCTTCTCCTACCCGACCCAGGGCTGGGGGCTGACCCACGACGGCACCTCGCTGATCATGAGCGACGGCAGCGACACGCTCCACTTCATGGACCCAGCCAGCGGGACCGAGACCGGGCGTGTCAGCGTGTACGACAACCTGGGACCCGTGGTCAACCTCAACGAGCTGGAATATATCGAAGGGGTGGTCTATGCCAACGTCTGGAAGACCGACCTCATCGTCATCATCGACCCCACGTCCGGCGAGGTCACGGGCTGGATAGACCTGGCGGGATTGAGACCGGACACCGCGGACCCGACGGGCGAGAACGTCCTCAACGGCATCGCCTTCGACGCAAGGACCGGCCATCTCCTGGTGACCGGCAAATCCTGGCCCCACATCTACGAGATCGGGATCAGCCCCTGACATGTGACATGCAGGGTAGGCCCGAAGCTCTGGCTGCCGCTACGCAATACAAAGCCACATATCAGGGGCTGACCCCGTTTTTACCCGGGCTGGAAACGCAACAGAGGAGGACCGTTACCCTGCGGCCCGGGCCGCAATGGTATTGACCAGCCAGGCGACGTTCTCCGCGAACCTCCGCACCACCAGGATACCCTCCTCGTCGTCCCAGACCTCTCCCGCATCGCGGCCGAAGACCATGTTCCAGTAGTAGGAACCGGGAACGATCATGTCGTTGATGAGATAGAACATCAGCAGTTCCTGGATGGTAGCGGTATGACCTCCCCGCCGGGCCACGGCAATGGGCCCTCCCACCTTGCGGGAGAGGAAGTTATCGGTCGATTTGGAGACCATGCCGATCCTCTGTAGGGCGGACATGAGGTCTCCCCTGGCGGTGCCGAAGTAGACCGGCGTGCCCACGACAAAACCGTCGGCCTCCTTGACCCTGGCGAGGATGCTGTTGAGGCCGTCGTCCTGCACGCACTCTCCCAGTTCGGCACACTTGCCGCAGGCCAGGCAGGAGCGTATTTCCATGCCCGCCAGGGAGACGACCTCGGTCTCCGTCCCGTTCTCCGCGATGACCCTGGCGCACTCCTCGACCAGTTGCGCGGTGTTCCCCTTTTTGCGCGGGCTGGCAGAGACCAGCAATACCTTTCCCATTGTCCGCCTCCATTTCCATCAACGCCTCAAGCCTGTCCTTGAACCATTATTCCCCCGGTTGGAATGGATGGAACCCGGCATCATCCGTGGTTGCCGTCTCTCCCCGGGACCATCTGGCGGAGGCGCAGCGGTACGGTTCGAAGGAGCATTTCAAGGAGGTCAGCGGGCCGCGATATTTCTTTTGCTTAATTGCCCGCTTTTCATTACAATGTTAGCGATGCCCGCACGGGGGGCATTCTCTCTGCGCTAAGTACTGGTTATGCAGGGAGGGGCTGAGAAAGGAGCTGAGAGGTCGCAAGATGAACATCTACGTAGGCAACCTGAGTTACGGATCGACGGAGGAGACCATACGTGGGCTCTTCGAGGGCTATGGAACGGTCGATTCGGTAAGCATCATCATGGACCGCAACACCGGGCGTTCCCGCGGTTTCGGCTTTGTGGAGATGCCGAACGACGAGGAGGCGAAGGCCGCCATCGCGGAGTTGGATAACAAAGAGTTCGAGGGGCGCCAGCTGCGGGTGAACGAGGCTCGCCCGAAGCCCGAGCGCAAGTCGAGCTACGAGAGCTGGTAGACCAACGGGTTTAGAATAATATCCTCTGTGGGGCGCGTACTCCGCGCCCCCCATATTCTATTGCTTCCCACTAAGCGGCGGTGATTCCGCCATGCCCTTCTTCCGCCTGGCAGCCCGTCTTCCAGTCCGCTCCCGTTGGAGCGGTATTGCTCTACCGCTCGTCCCTTCCCACCATGACGTGGCCGCCCTGCACGCCGCCACCGGTATCGAAATACATGGGGCGCTCCACTACGATGGGCCTGCTGGATATCACGCGCGTGGAAAGCTGGTACCCGTTGCCCGCGTGGTCGTTGACGAAGACGGTCAGGCGCGTTCCCGCGGGCAGGTCCAGCAGGCGCGGCTCCAGGGGCCCCTCTTCCTCGGTGTAATAGACCACCATGACCTGCGCGGCGTCGATGCCCGGGTTGTGCAGGCACAACCAGGTATGGTAGCCCCCGCCCGTGTACCCCTCCGCCAGGAACCACTCCACCGCGGTGCGGCCTGCCCCGATGACACAGTCGCCGCCGGGCCATTCCGCCCCGTAACCGGTGTAGAGAAAGTACATGGGGCGTTCGGCGAGGAAGTATGCGGTAGAGGCGAGCACCACGCTCACGTCCCTCTCCTTCCCCACCTCGTCAGGGACATAGACCGTGCTCCTCCGGCCCGCCGGCACCGTGTAGGACTTGTTCACCGCCGCGCCCTGGCCGGGGCCCATCTGGTAGGAGGCATTCACGACGATGCTGACGGGGTTGGGGTTCTGCAGCGTCAGCCACTCCTCGAACCCGGAACGGGTAGTGCCCTCGGCGAAGAAGTAGAGCTGCGACAGCTCGGTCGCGCCCATCGCGCAATGGCCACCCTGCCAGTGATGGTCCTGGGTGCCGCGGTAGTCGAAGTACATGGGGCGCTCCGCGACCACGGGCGCGGACGCCTCCAGCTCGAGGGAGTTCTGCAGGTCGGTTCCGAGGATGTCGTTGACAAGGAAGCTCGCACGGGAGCGGGGGGATACGGAGAAGCCCGTCCTCACCTGCTCCCCGCTCTCCTGGGTCTGGAAGCGGAAGGTGAGTTCGGACCTCGTCTCAGAGGGGTTGAGCACGCATATCCACTCGTGAAAACCGCTCCCGGTATAGCCTTCGGCGAAGTACCAGGTGGTGGAGGGGGACGGGGCCCCCATGGCGTCGTGTCCTCCCCTCCAGTCGCCGCCATAGGTAAAGTACATGGGACGCTCGGCGGCCAGGGCCAGGTCCGACTCCAGTTCCACCGCCACCTCCCTGTCCTCACTCACATCGGTGTTGACGAAGACGGTCAGGCGTGACTCGGCGGGGATCGCTACCTTTCTGGAAAGGCTGGTCGCGTCGGTGAAGAGGTAGGTGATGGACGCCCTCGCCTCCCGGGGGTGTGGGTTCCCCAGGCAGAGGTATTCCTGGAAGCCCCCGCCGGTATAGCCCTCCGCGAAATAGAGGTGGCTGGAGACCTGCGCTTCCCAGGCCTGGCACCCCTCCTCGCACTGCGTGCCCACCAAGAGGTCCGAGCCCGACAGGAGCATGGACAGCACCGCGACGTTACCGGCATCCCCGAAGCCGCCCTGGCCCTCCCGGTCCCATCCCGCGCCGTCATAGCGCCAGACCTCGCAGCCGGTGTCCTCGTTATAGGTGCCGGCGTAGAGGTCCAGCCCCCCGGCGACCAGGCACTCCGCCGCCAGGTTCGAGGTATCTCCGAAACCGCCATCGCCGGTTCTGGTCCAGTTGGCGCCGTCGAAGAACCACACCTGGCAGCCGCTGCCGCCCGACGAATCGTAGGTGCCGACATACAGGCCGTAGTCGTAGACGGCCATGGAGGCCGCCCTGCGGTTGTTGCTGTCCCCGAAGCCGGGGCCGATGGGCGTACCCGCGCCGCCCTGCCCCACCTGCTGGGTCCAGTCCTCGCCGTCATAGGACCACACCTGGCATCCGGAAGAATAGTCGTTGTTCAGGGTGCCCACGTAGAGGTCCTGGAAATAGACGGCCATGGAGGTGGCGCCGAGGTTGTCCGCGTCCCCGAATCCCCCTTCCGCCACGCGCTTCCAGGCAGTGCCGTCATACGACCACACCTGGCAACCGCCGGCATTGTAAGTGCCGGCGTAGAGGAGACCTTCCATCACCGCCATGCTGGTGACGTCGTTGTTGCCGCTGTCGCCGAAGCCGGGGCCGGTGGGGGTGCCGGCGCCGCCCCCTCCCACCTCCTGGGTCCAGCCCTCGCCGTCATACGACCACACCTGGCAGCCCTGACCCGGATTGCGCACTCCCGCGTAGAGCCTGGATCCGTAGACGGCCAGGGAAGAGACGTTGACGTTGCCGGCGTTCCCGAAGCCGGGGCCGGTGGGGGTCCCGGCGCCGCCCCCTCCAACCTCCTGGGTCCAGGAGATGCCGCTCGTTGACCACACCTGGCAGCCCCTGGCGTTATAGGTACCCGCGTAGATGCGCCCTTCGTATTCCGCCATGGCTCCAGCGGCGGTGTTGGCGGCCCCGCCGAATCCGCCCACGGCGGTGCGCGTCCATCCGAAGGCGGCAGCGGTCTCGGCATGCAGAAACGTGGGGCAGGCCAGGGCCACGAGCGCGATTATCACCCTGAGGCGAGCGGCGTATCCGCCTCGCTTCCTGGACATGCGTGTCCCTTCCGGTCTCTCCGATGGATACCCGTCACAGGGATTATTCCAGGCCCCCTCCGTCGATACCTTCGCCCGTCTTTCTCCCGGCTGATCGCAAACAATCCATCCACCAGGGCAGATACCCTATAATATGAGCAAGGACCCTGGCATGAGCGGGAGTCCTGTTTTCGGGCGAGGAGAGCACCATGCGCAAGGAGGAGCTGGCTGAGATACTGGAGAAGGTGCGGCAGGGTGAGATGGATCCCGGCGAGGCCGCATCGCGCATCGCTGTCGAGCCCGTTACCGATCTCGGTTTCGCCGTGCTCGACCACCACCGTGAGCTGCGCAAAGGTCTCCCGGAAGTCGTATATTGCGAGGGCAAGCACACGGACACCATCCGCCCCATCGTGGAAGCCCTGCTCGAGAAGAACCAGGGCAATATCCTGCTAACACGCGCCCGCGACGAGGTGTACGAGGAGGTGAAGAAGGCCTGCCCGGAGGCGGAGTACCATAGCCTCGCCCGTTTCATCCTCATCCGCAGGGAGAACAAGGAGCTGGTGGGAAAGATCGCGGTCATCACCGCAGGTACCGCGGACATCCCCGTGGCGGAGGAGGCGGCTATCGTGGCCGAGCTCACGGGGAACGCGGTGGAGAAGCTCTACGATGTGGGAGTATCCGGGATGCACCGCATCCTCACCCGTACCGATTCCCTTATCGGGGCCAACGTGATCGTGGTGGTGGCGGGGATGGAGGGGGCCCTTCCCAGCATAGTGGGGGGGCTGGTGGAATGCCCGGTGATCGCGGTGCCCACCTCCATCGGATACGGCGCCAACCTGGGCGGTATGGCGGCCCTCCTGGGCATGCTCAACTCCTGCGCCCTGGGCGTGGCGGTGATGAACATAGACAACGGCTTCGGGGCAGGCTATTTCGCCAACCTCATCAACCAGGCGGCCGTGAGGGGTGGAGGCAAGTGAGCCGTCACGCCCCGCATTCAGTCCTGCCTGCCCTGATATCGGCCCTGGTCCTGGCCTTCTCCGCCGCGGCGTTCGGCGGCTGCGCACGGGAGGCATCGCCTGTGGAAACGCAGGCTGACCGGGAGACCTTCTACCAGGTATCCACCTTGGGAGCGCTGAAGTCCGGCTTCTACGACGGCGTTGTCTCGTACGCGGAACTGGGCAAGCATGGCGATACCGGCATCGGCACCCTCGAGGGGCTGGACGGAGAGATGATCGCCGTGGACGGCTCCTTCTACCAGATAAGGTACGACGGTACGGTCCACGCCATCGACGGGTCGGCCATCACTCCCTTCGCCATGGTCACCTTCTTCGACCGCGATAGAGAGATAACCCCTCCTGCAGGCCTGGACTACGCCGGCCTGCAGGATCTCCTCAACGCCAACCTCCCGTCCGAGAACGTCTTCTACGCCATCAGGATCGAGGGCAGGTTCGAACACGTGCGGGCCAGGAGCGTGCCTGCCCAGGAGAAGCCCTATCCGCCCCTGAGCGAGGCCATCGCCGCGCAGGCGGTCTTCGAGCTGGATGACGTGGAGGGGACCATGGTCGGGTTCTGGTGCCCCTCATATATGGGGGACATCAACGCCCCCGGGTACCACCTGCATTTCCTCACCGCCGGCCAAGGGGCGGGAGGCCACGTGCTGGACCTGCTCCTTGGCGAGGTCAGGGTCTACCTCGACGAGACGCCGGGATTCCTCCTGCAGCTGCCGGAGATGGAGGAGTTTTTGGAAGCGGACATCACTCCCCCTTCATGAACGCCTGCTCACGTATAGAGCCTGGCTATCGACTGCCACTCGCATGGCCTGGCCACCTCCCTGAAGCCGGCTTTGACGAAGCTGGGCCTCAGCCCCATGTAGCCTTCTGCGCCCTTCAGTCTCTCCATGGGTTCCGTGGGATAACCCTCAACGATGGCCGCGCCGTTCTCGCGCGCGTACGCGACCGCCGCCTCCAGGAGCAGCTCCATGAGCCCCCGGCGGCGGTGTTCCTTCGGGACATAGAAGCAGACGATCGACCACACCGGCTGGCCGTCCACGCGTTTAAGCTTGGGCGACCTCTCCAGTGACGCGAAATCCTCCCGGGGGGCGACCGAACACCAGCCCACGGCCCGGCCCCGGTGATAGGCGAGGATGCCGGGGGCGGTGCCCGCATCGACGATGGCCTTCATCGCCCGTTTGTTCCCTTCCCCCGCGTCCCGGTTGAACTGGGCGCGGGTGGTCCTCCAGTACATGCACCAGCAGCCGCCGTAGGCGCCGTGCTCGCCGAAGAGTTCCTCGAAGTCATCCCACCTCTCCGGGGTCAGCGGGTGGTAACTCATGTCGCTTTTCGAAAAGCGCTCCTCGCCCATCTCTCACCTCCGCATTGAGCGCTGCGTGCTTTTACGTTACTAGATTATCCCCATTCCTCCCCGACCGGAACCTCTATGAAGAACACGGGGGAGCGGTAAGCCGCGGATCCGCGGATCAACTCCACCCGCGGCGCCGCCGTAGCATGGTATAAACAAGGTATCCATATACATAAGAGCTCGCATGGGAACGGTCCGAGGACCGCAGGCTTTCAAACGGGAGGGGTGTCATGTCCAGTCCGCTCTGGTTCGTGAAGATGATCAAGAAGACCTTTCCGCAGCGCTTCATCATGGCCAGGATGACCAGGCTGCCGATCATCGGCAGGGGCATCGAGTACCTGCTCTTCGAGGGAGACGACATGGTCTTCCTGCCCAAGGACAGCATCGTCGCCGTGAACGAGGACGTATCCTCGGAGGACGTCGTCCTGCCCTCGCAGGTGATCGAGGCCTTCGTCGAGAAGGCAAGCCACCTCTGGATCATGAACACCTGTATCTGCCGCGACGCCAGCGGGTGTGGGGATTACCCGATAGATCTGGGATGCCTGTTCATGGGCGAGGCGGTCCTTGACATCAACCCCGCACTGGGTCGACGCGTGACCAGAGAGGAGGCGCTGGATCACCTGAAAAAGTGCCGCGAGGCCGGGCTGGTGCACCTCATCGGCCGCAACAAGCTCGACCCAATGTGGCTGAACGTGCGCCCCGGCACCAGGCTGCTCACCGTCTGCAACTGCTGTCCCTGCTGCTGCCTGTGGAAGGTCCTGCCCGTGCTCTCTCACAAGATCAGCGACAAGATACAGCGCATGCCGGGAGTAAAGGTGAAGGTAACCGAGGTGTGCACCGGCTGCGGCACCTGCCAGAACAACATCTGCATCCCCAAAGCCATCACCCTGCAGGGGGGACGCGCCGCCATCAGCGACGAATGCCGGGGGTGCGGGAACTGCGTCTCCGTCTGCCCCAAGGGCGCCATCGAGCTGACCATAGAGGACCCCACGTTCATGGAAAGCCTCGTCCCCCGTATAACCTCGCTGGTGGACGTGACCTGAGCTGGGCGTCTATGCGCTGGCCCGCCTGCCGTCCATGGTGGCCAGGGGAGACGGGGCTCCGGTGCGCGCGATCTCGAAGCCCTTGCGTTGATAAAGGGCTAGCAGGGTTTTTGGGGTCCTTCCGACAACGCCGCTGTTGACCCTGAATTCGCTATCCTTTGATCCGCCGGATGTCGCTCTCATTCCACACCTGCGTTTCCTCACGGACCTGTGCGGACAGTCCTCGGCCGTACGTCTAGGATTTCGTTATACTCTCGGAATATCCTCTTTGCCCGGGCTCACTCACCCTGCAAGACCATCATCATCTCCATGAGCAGGTCCGTATCGACCCTTAGCACGATCTCCTGTACCAGCTCGCGGTTCTGGTCCACCATACGGCGTATGGTCTCGTGGGGCATGATCCGGGCCATCTTCGTGAACAGCTCCGGACGCTGGCTTATGGCCGCGGCAAGTGCCTGCGGCTCGAACGACCCCAGCATACCCACGATGAAATCGGGGTTCGTTTCCGCCGTCTTCGCAAGGAATTCCGGGTCCATGACCTCCATAGCCCTGGAGATGAGGTCCGCTTGCGGCGAGGCATCTCTTCTCTCCTGTTTTCCACCTTTTCTCTTCACCTTGACCCTCCTCATCCGGCTCTTTGTCCTCTCGGAAACACCCGCATACGCTCAGGTACGATAGCGGCAATACGCATATGGGAGCGCACGCAGGAAGTCGAACGCGTACACGCGGTAGACCCTCTGGGACAGGAAATAGTTGGCCACCCCGTTCATGGTCACAAACAGGCCGTATAATACGAGGGACGCAAGCAGCAACATCCTGTAGACTCCAGGGCTCACCAGCATCTCGACAAACGCGAAAAATACTCCCAGCAGGAGCATGCCCACGCTCAACAGGAGTATTGTCGTTGTGAAAGCTCCCCTGTAGTCCTTCGCGGTAAAGCGTGAGAACAACAGCCCGAGAACGAAGACCCCGGCGAACCCCGCTATGAGGACCAGGGAGACGGTAGGCCGGTATTGCTCCTGCCCCGCCCCGGCCTGCGCTATCCCGATGGTTATGAGTAAGATCCCGAGGGCGATGAGCAGCGTGGAAAGTATAACGGCGTAGGTCTTTCTCATCCTCTTCTCCTCTTCGAGTCCTCGAGCAGCGCGTCGGCGGCCAGCATCCCCCCGCAGAGGACACCGGGTACGCTGCCGCTGGGGTGGGCGCTGGCGCCGCACAGGTAAAGGTCCCTGATGCACTTGGAGCGGTTGCTCGGACGGAAGATCATCTGGCTCAGCACAGACATGGAATACGAATATATGGTACCGCCGGGGATGAGCAGCCTCCGCTCGAAGTCCTCGGGAGTGGCGATGGTCTTGAAGACGATGTGGTCCTTTATGCCGGGAACATACACGGCGTCGAGCATGCCTATCGCCTGCTCCAGGAAG
Organism: Actinomycetota bacterium; assembly: GCA_040757835.1. Lineage (NCBI taxonomy): Bacteria > Bacillati > Actinomycetota > Actinomycetota bacterium. Next base: position 50,242 of record JBFLWJ010000014.1, on the reverse strand, counting down.
TCCCATCTCATCTCGTCCCAGGGGGCGCCTCGCGGGTTGCGTGGCGCCATGGTGATGAAGGAGAGCGAGGCGCCCCCCTCGGGCGCGAGCGAGGGGTCCGTGTAGCTCGGGCAGGAGATCAGGCCCACGGACTGGGGCATGGCGATGTCCTGTTCGTATATATCGGACCAGTACATGTCGATGAACTCCGGGTCCGACAGCGCCATGATATGCTGCGACTGCATGGGTGGATGGTAGTCCAGGCCGAGGTAGCCGATGGCGCAGCTGGGAGAGAGTCCGTAGCTGCGCAGCCCTTTCGCCACCACTCGGGGTATGTTCTCCTCTCCGATCATCTCCAGGTAGAGGTTGGTGGCGTTGGCGTCACTAACAACCGCGCGGGAAGTAATGATGGTACCGTCATCGAGGACCACGCCGCGGGCCGCTTTCCTCTCCAGCAGCAGGCGGCCCACCCGGCATGAGAGCCTCAGCTCGCCCCCGACGTCCTCAAGCGCACGGGCCATGGCGCGTGGGACCGCTCCCATGCCGCCCCGTGGATAATACATGCCCGCATGCTCCGCGTAGGTCTGCCACATCAACATCCCGACCTGGCGGGAGGGGGGCAGGCCCCCGATCACAGCGGAGTTGCACAGCAGGCGGTGGGTCAGGGGATGGACGAAGAGGTCTCCCAGCACCTTGTTGTAAGGGAGCATGAGGCGGTGCAGGTTCGCGACGGCCCGCGGGTATTTCGCGAAGACCTTGAAGAGACCGGAGATGCCACCCTGGGGAGTGGTGAATACGGCATCGGTGAACCCGTCCATCATCTTTCCCTCCTCGCGCATGAAACGCAGGAAGGCACGGGCGTCAGCGGCGCTGTGCCGCCCGATGAGTTCCGCCATCCCCTGCGCGGAAGCGGGTACGGTGAACCTCTCGCCGCTCAGGATATCGACCAGCTCGTAGATGGGGTCATTGGGCAGGAAAGTGATGTAGTCCTTCATATCCAGTCCCAGCCTGTCGTAAAACGACTCGTGGGCCCTGAGCACCTCGATGATGCAGGCGCCGACGTCGAAATGGTAGCCGGAACGCTCGAAGGAGGAGGCGCAACCACCCACGAAATCGGCCTGTTCCAGGACCAGGGTCTTGAGGCCTTCCCGGGCCAGGACACCGGCCGCCGACAACCCACCCACGCCGGCCCCGATGACGATCACGCCGTAGTCGGATTGTGTTTGTACTTTTTTCAGTTCCAAGACTTGCTGCCTTTCCTCGCTGAGCAGGTATAATTCATATGTGTTACATATTACTACATTATTATTATTATATTTATAATATTATTACTTTCTGTGTCAATACTATATGATATATTCTATTGTTAGTCGCATTACGCTAGGATAGTGAATGAGGAGAAGGCCGTCTGCAAGGAGCGGGAACTATGGATGAGGACGAAGCAGTAGCAAAGGGAGGGCCGGCGGAAGCGGAGATGCTTTCAACGCGGGATAAGATAGTCCAGGCCGCCCTGGAGGTCTTCGCTGACAAGGGTCTGCATGGCGCGACCGTGGTCGAGATCGCCAAGGCTGCCGGGATCACCGGTGGAGCACTCTACCGCTATTTTGACAGCAAGGAAGAGATATTCAAGGCAGTGGTGGACGCACATACCACGACCATGCAGGCTTTAGACCTGGTGCGGGAGCTGATGCCGGAACTGGAGCCCAAGACCGCTCTCAAGTTCATAGCCAGGGGCATGTTCCTTTTCTTCTATTCCGACTGGGATTTCATCCGGATGGTCATCGGGGAAGCCGTCAAGAACCCGGAGGCCGCCAGCCCTTTCCTGGAAAAGATGCTCGACCCGGCACGAGATTTCGTCAGGCAATGCGTCGAGTTGTGGAAAGAGAAAGGGCTGCTCAAAGAGGATATGGACCCGGTCCTGGCCACCTCCGCATTCATGGGCATGATGGGGTATCTGCTGATCGAGAAGGACGTTTTCAGATACCCCGAGCTCGAGGGTGTCGAGCTGACGGACCTCGTGGACAGGTACATCGCGATCTTTTTGGAAGGGATCCTGAAGTAAGACCCATTACCGGGTTTCCCGCACTCCCCCGGGGGAATCATAGATGATCACGGGACTGTTTGTTCCTATCATACGCTCTACCAGATCAGTCCACATTGGTGATCGGACCGCATTTTTCGAGAAAGGCATTAAGATGGTTCTAAGCGGTAAAAGAGTCGTCATGGTGATTGGAAAGGGATTTCAGGACCAGGAGGCCACGGTGCCCATGGATTTCCTGCGGCAGGAGGGCGCGGAAGTGGTGGCCGTCGGTCCCGATACCGGGGAAATCAAGGGTCTGCACGGCGCGGTGATCAGGGTCGACAACACCTTCGGAGAACTCGATCCCACCTCGTTCGACGCCATGGTCATCCCGGGGGGGAGGTCCCCCGCCTACCTGCGCAAGTCCGAGGAGGCGCGCTCGTTCGTCGCCAACTTCGCGGCCACCGGAAAGCCCCTTGCGGCCATCTGCCACGGGGGACAGCTGCTGGCTGCGGCCGGCCTGGTGAAGGGCCTCACCATGACAGGCTACCCGAAGATCAGGGAGGAGATGCTGGAGGCGGGCGCGGACTTCGTGGACCGCGAGGTGGTGATAGACGGCAACATCATCACCTCCAGGGTACCGGAAGACCTCCCCGCCTTCAACGCCGCTCTCAAGGAGAAGCTGCTGGCGTGAGCCTGGAAAGGACGTCCTCTGCCCGCTCCAGGGCGTCCTTCTCCAGGGGGTCGAGGTCACGGTCCCGCAAGGCCGCTGCGAAAGCGCCCAGCTCCTCCCTGGCCTTCGCTTCCCTGCCGGCGCGCACCTCCTCGTTCAGGGGGCGGGTGGCCTGGAGCTTCATGCCCCCCTCCATCCAGCCCTCGGAGAAGTACCAGTCCTTGAACCAGCGCAGGCCGCTCCGCCAGAGGTAATATCCCAACGGAGTCGCCGCGGGTGGGAAGCTCTTCTTCAGGCCCTTCTCGGTATCGGAAGAGACGGCATGCGCCTCCGCTCCATAGATGACCATCAGGGATCCACCCGGTGGGACCAGGGAGGCCAGGAGGGAGAAGAGCCTGGGCGCCAGCCCTTTCTCCTCCAGGTCCACCACACTGCCATCGGCGAATACCGCAACGGGGTCGTAGCGGAACTCGACCCACGCCTTGATATAGTCTCCCCGGCCGGCGAAGAAGAGCCCCTGGACGGTGGGCGTGAGGGAGAGCCGGCCCTCCCGGGACAGGAAGAGATTGAAATAGACTTCCCTGTCCGTCCTGCCCCGCTTGAAATCCCGTGGCTCGAGCACGAGGCCATCCAGCTCTGCACCCGCCAGCTCCCTGGTCAGCACCTCCGCTGGCTCGTCGATCATCCGATCCCGGCCTCCTTCTCCGTATCATCGCCTTATCCGTCCCGCCAGCGGACCGCCCGCGGGACCGGGCCGACCGCCCTTGCGCGACTTCGCATCCATAATTATCCCCCCTCACCAACACCCCATACCGGGAAAGATCGACCATGATCCAGATGCTCGCCGGGAACGGATCGTTCTGCTATCATCGCGCGAAGGTGCCGGCGCAGGGTTTTATCACCGCGCGGCAAGGGAAACATAGACTTGCAACCGCAAGTACAGGAAGGAGGTCTTGAGAGCATGAGAGAGATGACGGAGAAGTTCCTGGGAGACGCCTTCGCCGGTGAGAGTATGGCCCACATGAAATACCAGCTGTTCGCGGACAAAGCCGAGGAGGAAGGCCTCACGGAGATGGCCAGGATGTTCCGGGCCATCTCCTACGCGGAGAAGGTACACGCCGGCAACCACCTGGAGGTGCTGGGAAGGGTCAAGGCTACCTCGGACAACATCCAGACCTGCATCGAGGGCGAGACCTTCGAGATCGACGAGATGTATCCTGTCTACAACGCCACGGCCAAGCTGCAGGACGAAGACGGAGCGGTACGCAGCACCTACTACGCGCTGGAAGCGGAGAAGATCCACGCCGACTGGTACAAGCAAGCCAAGGAAGCGGTGGACAGGGGCGAGGACGTCAAGGTGGGGACGATACAGATATGCAGCGTCTGCGGGCACACCCGCGAAGGCGACGCCCCGGACAAGTGCCCCATCTGCGGCGCCTCCAGGGACAAGTTCAGGCAGTTTTAACGGCCAGGCGGGCGCGGCAGGCCAGCCGCGCGGCAATAGGACAAGGAGGAAGTCATGGCTGAGAGGATGGAGATCTATAAGTGCGAGATCTGCGGCAATATCGTCGAGGTGTTGCACGGCGGAAAGGGCGCCCTGGTATGCTGCGGCGAGGACATGGTGCTGCAGGTCGAGAACACCGTGGACGCAGCGGTGGAGAAGCATGTCCCGCTGGTGGAGGTGCTGGAGGACGGCGTGCTGGTGAAAGTGGGCGAGGTGGCCCATCCCATGCAGGACGACCATTATATCGAGTGGGTCCAGATCATCATCGGCGACAGGTGCTCGCGCATCTTCCTCGCGCCGGGCATGGCGCCGGAGGGCAAGTTCACGCCCCCCAAGGAAGGCATAACCGCACGCGAATACTGCAACCTGCACGGCCTCTGGAAGTCGAGCTGACGCAGACCGGTATCTCGGTATCCGCCACCGACGAAGGGCGCCGGGAACGGCGCCCTTCTTCAACCCTCCACAGAAGGAGCGAGCCATCGCCGGGGCGGTCCTGCCGGACGGCGATGGGGCCTGTCGGAACGGTCAGCCCTTCAGCTCTTCGACCTCGGCCTTGCCCGCCTTCAACTCCTTTACCTGTTCCTTGTCCTCCATGAGCAGGAGGGCCTGGAACTCGCCCATGTGGGTCTTCTCCTCCTTGGCGATATCCAGGAGGACATCCTTGATTAGCTTATTGTCGGTCATGGCCGCCAGCTGTTCGTAGAGGTTCACCGCGTCGAGCTCCGCGATCATGCCCACCCTGCAGATCTCCCTGTCCAGCTCCTTCTGGCTCATCTTGGCAAGGTCCTTCGGGATCTCGGAAAGCATACGAACACCCCCTTCTCCGTTTCCGCCCGCATCACCGCCTCCTCACCGCCGCGAGGCCCGCGGCGGCATAAAGGACAGTATTCCCCCGAACGGCAATGGGATAACGCCGGTAGCAGACACCTCAACCGCCACGGCATGGAACTCGCCGGGCCCGGAACGATCCCATGGGAGAGGTTGACCTTAAAGCCTATTATGGTATTATGGTATTGTTTTACTACTATGTCAGTATAATCGGGAGGACGGACATGAAGAGCATCATGAACATATCGGAGGCCTACTCCCTGGCGCTGCACGCCATGGCCATGGTAGCGGCCAGTGGCGAGGAAACGCCGGTGACCGCCCACGCCATCGCCACCAGGCTGGAGGTCTCGGAGTCACATCTCTCCAAGGTGATGCAGCGTCTGGTACGCAGCGGGATACTGGGATCATCCCGTGGCCCGGGTGGAGGTTTTTCCTTGAACCGTCCCGCCAGCGAGATCACCCTGCGGGACATCTACGAGAGTGTCGAGGGGCCGCTGAAACTGGACGACTGCCTCCTGGGCACTCATGTATGTGGGGAAAAAGGGAAGAGTTGCGTGTTCGACGACCTCATCAACAAGGTCAACGGGGATTTCCAGCATTACCTGGAGCACACCTCCGTGGAGAGGATCAAGGAAGTCTTTAAGGAGTGAAGGCCATGATCAGGAAGATAATCGAGATAGACGAGGAACGGTGCGACGGCTGCGGGCTGTGTGCCTCGGCCTGTGCGGAAGGCGCCATACGCATCGTGGATGGCAAAGCCAGGCTGGTGAAAGACAGTTACTGCGACGGCCTGGGGGCCTGCATCGGTGAGTGCCCGCGGGACGCCATCACCATCGTGGAGAGGGAGGCGGAAAAGTTCGACCAGGAGGCGGTGGAGCGCCACCTCGCCGCGGAGAAGGACAACACCGGCCATGCCGGGGGCGGAGAGACCCTCGCCTGCGGCTGTCCCGGCTCCATGGTCCGCGAGCTGCACGCCGGCGCGGAGGAGACCGGCGGTGAGTCCGCCGCCATACCCTCACAGCTGCGTAACTGGCCGGTGCAGATGCACCTGGTGCCGGTGAAGGCGCCCTACCTCAAAGGGGCGAGCATCCTGCTGGCCGCGGACTGCGTGGGCTTTTCATATCCGGACTTCCACCGTGGTCTCCTCAAGGGAAAGACCCTCATCGTCGGCTGCCCCAAGCTGGACGACGCAGCCCTCTACCGCGAGAAACTCGCCGCCATCCTGCGCGAAAACGACGTCCGCGACCTCACCGTGGCCTTCATGGAAGTGCCCTGCTGCTCCGGGCTGGTGAACCTCGCGGTCCAGGCCCTGGCGGACTCCGGCAAGAAGATCCCGTTCTGCACGGTCAAGGTGGGCATCGAGGGAGAGGTACTGGAGGACGCAAGGCCCGCACTTCCCGTGCGGGTATAATGTTCATATGGAAGAGACCAAGAAGAAAAGGGTATGGCTGTACGCCCTTTATGCGCTGATCGCGCTGGCGATCATCCTGAGCATACAGTTCGCCAACCCCTTCGAGGCGCCGGAGATAAGCTACAGCGAGTTCCTCGCGCGCCTGGAGGCGGGCCGGGTCACCAAGGCTACCGTCACCGACACCCGGATCGAGGGCACGTCCATCACCGAGGACGGGGAAAGCGGTTTTGTGACCAGCCGCATCCCCAATACCGATGACCAGGAACTCATCAACCTGCTGTCAGAGAATGGGGTCGAGTTCTCCGGCCGGGTGGAGAACACCTTCTGGCGCGACTTCCTTCTGACCTGGATGCTGCCCCTGGCCCTGATCGTCTTTATCTGGTTTTTCGTCTTCCGCCGCCTTTCGCGGCGTATCGGAGGGGCCAGCCCCATGTCCTTCGGACAGTCCAAGGTGAAGCTGTACGACCGCAGCGTAGACCGCGTCACCTTCGACGACGTGGCCGGGCTGGACGAGGCCAAGGAAGAGCTCCGCGAGATCATCGATTTCCTCCGCAACCCGCAAAAATACCGCAGCATAGGCGCCCTGATCCCCAAGGGCGTGCTCCTGGTGGGAGCGCCGGGCACCGGCAAGACCCTCATGGCCCGCGCCGTGGCGGGGGAGGCGGACGTGCCCTTCTTCTCCATCAGCGGCTCGCAGTTCATGGAGATGTTCGTGGGGGTGGGGGCGGCGCGGGTGCGCGACCTCTTCGAGCAGGCCAAGGCCAAGGCCCCCTGCATCGTCTTCATCGACGAGATCGAGTCCATCGGCAAGGTGCGGGGCGGCATCGTGGCCAGCGGGGGCACCGAGGAGCGGGAACAGACCCTGAACCAGCTCCTCTCGGAGATGGACGGCTTCGACCCCCAGACCGGGGTGATCATCCTGGCCGCCACCAACCGGCCAGAGGTGCTGGACAGCGCCATCCTGCGGCCGGGGCGCTTCGACCGCCAGATCATGATCGACCGGCCGGACATCAAAGGACGCGAGGAGATCCTCAAGGTGCACGTGAGGCGGGTGAAACTGGCCGGGGACGTCGACCTCAGGAAGATCGCCGCCCGCACCCCCGGTTTCGCCGGCGCGGAGCTGGCCAACGTGGTCAACGAAGCCGCCCTGCTCGCAGCGCGCAAGGACAAGAAACAGGTGTACGAAGAGGACTTCGAGCAGGCCATCGACCGCGTCATCGGGGGCCTGGAGCTCAAGAGCCGGGTGATGAGCGACAAGGAGAGGAGGGTCGTGGCCTTCCACGAGGTGGGCCACGCGCTGGCGGCGTCCCTGCTCGATCACGCCGACCCGGTGCACCGCATCACCGTGATACCCCGCGGCATCGGCTCGCTGGGCATGACCATGCAGCTGCCCGAGGAGGACCGCTACATCATGACCCGCGAGGAACTGGAGGACCGCCTGGCCGTGCTCCTGGGGGGCCGCGCCGCCGAGGAGATCGCCCTGGGCCAGATCTCGACCGGGGCTCAGAACGACCTGGAGAAGGCCACCATCCTGGCGCGCAAGATGGTGGAGGACTACGGCATGAGCGAGAGGGTGGGGCCAGTATCCCTGGGGCTGGAGAGGGGTGCGCGCCTGCTCATGGGCGATTACTCCTACGGCAAGGAATCCAACTACAGCGAGGCCACGGCGGAGCTGATCGACCAGGAAGTGAAGAAGATAATCACCGGCAACTACGACCGCGTGAAAGAGGTCATCGAAAAGAGCACCGAGGCGCTGCGGGGCATCGCCGAGGTGCTGCTGGAAGAGGAGACCCTCGAGGGGGACGACTTCCGCAGGCTTATGGAGGAGTACCGGCCTGGGCGTCAGCCGGCGACGGCCTGAGGACGGGAGCGCACATGCACGACGTGGTGATCATCGGGGCGGGACCGGCGGGCCTGTCGGCAGGGGTTTATTGCGCGCGCAAGATGCTCGACACCCTGGTGGTAACGAGCAACGTGGGCGGCCAGGCCACGTGGTCCTGGGAGGTCGAGAACTACCTGGGGTACCAGCTCATCACCGGCGTCGAGCTGGTCGAGCGTTTTCGGGAACACCTGGACAACTTCAAGGTCGAGCTGCGGGAAGGCCTCAACGTCACTTCCCTGGTGAAGGGGGACGGCGGGTTCGTCGTCGGCACCGACAAGGACGGCGAACTGGAGGCGAGGGCGGTCGTCGTGGCCTCCGGCAAGGTCCCGCGCCTTCTGGGCGTGCCCGGCGAGGACACCTACCGCGGCCGTGGCGTGGCCTACTGCTCCACCTGCGACGGCCCACTCTTCCGGGGCAAGAAGGTGGCGGTGGTCGGCGGGGGCAACTCCGCCCTTGACGCCGCTCTGCAGCTCAGCCATATCGCGGAAAGGGTCTACCTCGTCGCCGCCGAGGAGGCCCTGGGCGGAGACGAGATCAGGCGCCGGCAGGTGCTGGCATCCAGCAAGACCGAGGTCTTCCTCGCGCACCGGGTAAACGCCATCCGCGGCGAGACCTTCGTCAAGGCCATCGATATAGAGGGCGGCGGCGAAACGAGGTCCCTGGAGGTCGCGGGGGTGTTCATCGAGGTCGGGAGCATCCCCAGTACGGCCTTCCTCCCCCCCGAGGTGGAACTGAACGGACTCGGCGAGATCGTCATCGACTCCAATAACCGCACCAGCGTCCCCGGCCTGTTCGCGGCCGGAGACGCCACCAACGTGGTGGAGAAGCAGATCATCATCGCCGCGGGCGAGGGGGCGAAGGCGGCGCTTTCGGCCTACGCCTGGCTGGTGGAGAGCGGCGGCACCGCCGCGACAGCTTGAACACGCGGCGCGGAAAAGGTCCGGACATGCCGAGGGAAAGGGGATGAGCGATGAAGAATTGCGCGAGATGCGGGACGGAGAACCAGGACCATGCGGCGTTCTGTTCCAACTGCGGCGGCGCTTTTACCACCGAGGCGGAAGCCCCGCAAACCGCGGCCCCTCCTCCAACACCCTATGGCTGGAGCCCGCAAGCCAGAGCCGTCCCTCCACCGTCCCCATATGGCCAGCCTCCGGCAGCATATCCCCCCCAGGCACCTCCACCAGGCGTACCTTACGCACCCATGCCCTACCCGGTGGCAGGTCAGGTCAACAACAGTAAAGCGACCGCCTCCCTCATCCTGGGGATCATCGGGCTCATCATATGCCCGTTGATCTGTTCGGTCCTGGCAATTATCCTCGGCTTCACGGCCAAGAATGAGATCGCGGCGAGCGGCGGCTACCAGACCGGAGAGTCCAACGCGAGGGCCGGGATAATCCTGGGATGGATAGGACTGGCCCTGGCCGTGATATGGGTGGTGATCCTGATCCTCGCCGCGGCCAGCAATTCCGCGATTCCCGCTACACCCGTCCTGGCCCTGCTGTAGAAGCGGCCCGCCCAAAGGAGCCCGGGAGGCCGGGTCCTCAAGGGCCGGTCCTGATCACGAAAGTCTTGGCGAGCTTGTCGTGCCAGGCCTGCTTACGGCCGTCGAAACCGGCCCAGAAGTAACCCAGGAGGCAGGGTATCGCGGATATCACCTTGCCTATGGTCTCCCGCAGGGCTGCCGTCCCGTAGCCGATGAGCTGCATGTCCTCACCGACCACCCTGAGGTTAAGCAGCCTCTTGCCCAGGGTCGAACCGCTCCTGGCGGTCATGATGATGAAGTAAGCCCAGATAAGGGACAGCCGCACCAGGTTGAAGAAAACCATGATCTGGGAGCTGACCCCCTCGGGCCAGATCCACAGGCCCCAGAAGAAGAAGTAGATGGGGATGCGGTGGTCGATGGCCGTGAAGACGACGTTTATGGGAAGGAACGCGAGGGAGATCACCATATAGTCCAGCAGGTAGGCAGCCAGCCTTATCCAGAAACCGCCGTAGCTCGGGAAGGTCTGTTGATAGGGCTGGTGCCCGGGTGGGTAGTACTCCGGCTGCTGTTGCGGGGGCCCTCCCGTGGGCGCAGGGTATTGCGGCTGTCCGGGCTGAACCTCACCCCCGAACCGAAAGGCGCAGTTGGAGCAGAAGGCGGCGTCGTCCGGGTTGGCGGCTCCACAATCCGGGCAGTTCTTCACGTCCCATCCCCCCTTACCATTAAGGCTCGCCAGCATGGCTCCCCATATGCGCCGGGCGTGAGGTCGCGGCCCCCGGTCGGACCGTACGTGTTTTCCCAACAGTCTTCGCTCCGGGTCAGATGATTCCCTTTCTGCTATCATTGTCGTTGAACGCACAGGGGTCTATGGTCCCATCGGGGTGGCTGCCCCCATCGCGGTGGACGGCCCAGCGGCGCACCATGGCTTTCGTCCTGGGAGGGGTTCCGACAAGGGGGGAGCACATGGGAGAACACATCGTAGTCGGCGCCGGTCTCGCGGGACTCTGCGCCGCCATCAACCTCAGGCGCGATGGCCACGAGGTAAGGGTGCTGGAGAGGCGGGACGGTGTCGCCGGCCCGGCACGCGACATGTCCACCGGCGAACTCACCTACGTCATGGCCGACGGCACTCCCATGCAGGCGGAGAAGCTGTCTCGCTACATCGGCATAGATATCGCCCCGGCCTGCGAGCCCCTCACCACCACCCGCATGTACGCCTTCGGCAAACGCTACGATACCGATTTCCCGAGGAACGTGCCCGCGGTACTGGTGGAACGCAGCTCGCGCAAGGGCTCCCTGGACATGCTCCTGTACCGCGTCGCGGTGGAGGAGGGCGTGCGGTTCGAGTTCAACCACCCGCTGACGGCGCGTAAAGACTTCGACGACCTGCCGCCCAAGAGCATCATCGCCTCCGGCCTCTTCGAGGACGCCTATAAGGCCCTGGGCATCCCTTACATCCATGTGGACGGGTTCATGGGGCAAGGCCTGGACACGAGCGGCTATAACGGACCCAGCGTGATCCTGTACATGGACCGCTACTCCTGGGACTACGCCTGGTTCTCCACCATCCATGGGCTGGGGGGCGCGGTGATGTTTCAGCGCAAGAAGCCCCTCTCGCGTGAGGCGAAGGAGTGGTTCCCGGCGCAGCTCTACGAGGACGAGGGCATCGAGCTGCCGGAGTGGCACGACCTGGACGTGGGCGTCCTCCCCATGGCCTCCTTCAACAACCCGCGGCTGTTCCACGACAAGTTCATCCTGGCCGGGACCCTGGCGGGGGCCCAGGACCCCGTGCTGCTCTTCGGGGTGCACGGTGCACTGGTCACCGGCAAGATAGCGGCCATGGCCCTAGCCCGTCCGGAGGATGCCTACCGGGAGTTCCGCAAGATCAACCTGTTGTGGAAGTTGAGCTACATGAACCGCCTGCTCATAGAGGCCACCCACCCCTACGGCCTCAAGGCCGCGACCCGGGTGGGGCTTGGGCTGTACCCGCTGCACGCCTGGTTCTCCATGCGCCTCGGCTTCCTCTTCGTGCCCGGCTGGCTGCGGGTGTGACCGTCGCGGGCCCACGAGGAACCCCGGTGGCAGGCGGCCCGTCCGAGCACTGCAGGTAACCCGGCGCGGCGGAACGAAAGAATATTTGACGGCGGGCCTAACGTGGAAAGATGGGAGGAAAGCTTGGCGGGGAGCACGATCGGCGGGGAACGGCCACTTGCGCTCATGGTCCTTGCGGCGGTGCTGATGGTCCTTCTGTGCCTGCCGCTCGTCGCGGGCTGCGGGGCCTCGCAGGGCGGCGGTGAGAACGCTGTCCCGACGGTGCAGGACGGTGCCGTCACGCCGCAGGAAACCCCGCAGGAGCCGCCGCCGCCCGTGTACGCCACCGGGACGGTGACGGGGCTGCGTCCCCTGAAGACCCTCTACGTGGAGGCCGGCCCCAAGTCGGTGGAGCTGATGCCGGGCGGCGACCGCATCTTCGTCAACGATCTCTACGCCCACAAGAACTTCATCTTCGACGCCGCCACCTACGAAATGCTCAAGGAGATACCCCTCCCCGACGAGCCGGTGGAGACTGATTTCTCCCCCGATGGCAGCTATGCCTGGGTGTCGCTGTACAACTCATCCAGGGTGGTGGTGGTGGATACCGAGGCGGGCAGGGTGATAGCGCAGGTGCCCACCGGCAGCATCCCCAAGGAGATCGCCGTGAGCCCCGACGGCAAGTGGGTCTACGTGGCCAACTGGGAATCGAACACGGTGACGGTCATCGACGGGCTGGCCCTGACCAGGGTCAAGGACATCTCCATGTACGGCACCCCCCGCGGCATGGTCTTCTCCCCCGACGGCGGCAAGGTATACGTGTGCGTCATGGGCGGCAACACCCTGGCGGAGGTGGACGTGGCGGGCGGCCACGTGGTGACGCGCCAGATATACTGCGGCGAGAACCCGCGCCACGCCGTGCTCTCACCCGACGGCAAGACCATCTACGTGAGCAACAACATGCCCGGCACCGTCACCTACGTGGACCGCGTGGCTGGCACGGTCACCGCCACCGTGAAGGTGGGCAGCAAGGCGCGCACCATCGCCATCACCCCCGACGGCGCCTACCTCTTCGTCTGCAACTACGACGACGGCACGGTGGGCTGCATCGACATCGCCGCGCGCAGGCAGGTGTTCACCTACCAGACACCCGACCCCATCGGCATGACCGTCGACGCCACTGGAGAGCGCCTCTTCGTATCCAACTACGCCCCCCCGCAGATATCCGTCCTGGAGATCGTCCGTTAGGGTGACAGTCGTGGGGGGGCGGGGTTTCACCTTACCGCTTGAGAAACGCTCATTATGATGTTAGATTAGCTTCCACCTCGGCTCGTGCTTCCAGGGAAGTACGGCCTTGGTATCAACAACAGGCGGTTTGCCGTAAGCGGGTAGGAGCAGATGGAATACTGGTCCCGGCGCAGCAGGTTGATGACGCGGTTGCTCCTGTCCGTGAGCCTGCTTTTCGCCGCCGGTGTCATGGCCTTACTGACCTGGCTTCTGTTGAGCGTGATCGCCGGTGAAAGCGATAAAGAGAGTTATATCTTCCTCGTCATCCTCCTTCTCCCCGTCCCCTACTTGCTCATCTACCTCCTGGGCAGGCGGAGGGGACCGTCCTTCCCGGCGAAGAGAAAGCTCAAGAAACGCCTGCGCGAATCGCCGCCGGCATCCGCCAGGGCCGGAGCGGTGCAGGTATGGGATTGTCTTCCTTTCAAGCGCAGCTCGAGCGCGGGCGAGCTCACCGCTTCCCTTGCGGCAAGCGATGATGAAGGGTGGCCCAGGCTGGACGAGGCCAACCGGGACGTACGCCTGGCAACCGGCGTAAGTTTCGATTTTCCGGTGCTACTGAAGGATGGCGCGCTGAACTTCGTCAGCGGCGAACTGCCCGGCATCGGCACCTGGGTCTGCGTGCCGGGAAAGCTGATCGAGGGACTCGGCCACGAAGAACTGATGGCGTCGATCATCCATGAGATCTGGCATGCAGAGGCCGGGGAACTGGAGACGAAGAGGATCGCCCTTGCGCTTTACGATTTCGGCCTCTTCGCCAGTGCTTTCCTCATCTACTACCTCTCCTTCGCCATAATCGTGAACTCCCTGCCCCTGCAGTTCAGCGTCCCCCAGCTACCCTGGTTTGCCCTGCTGGTTCTGGTCTTCTGGTCCGCGGTCAAGATCTTCTCCTTGTGGGCGGTCTGCGGCCTCTTCCCACAGGGCTCCCGCCTGGCTGCCGACGATTATGCCGCCAGGGTCCTGGCCGATCCTCTGGTCGTAGCGGGGGCTATCTCGAAAGCGCTTGACTACAGCGCAGGAAATGCGGCGGTCAAGAGCCTCCTCTCCGGACGGACGTACTACACCATCTCCCGTTTCATGTTCTCTCCCCTGCTGCGCGGGCGGAATGGCAGGAAGAGCACGCTCGAGAGGTTGGATTCGCTGCGCCTGGAACCTTCGCCCCTGGACGCCGAACTGCTGCCGCAAGTGGAAGCGATGAACCTCGAGATCGCGGCGATCTCGGGAGAGGTCCGAGAAACCTACGACAAGCTCCTGGGTGGCGCTCCAAGCCGTCTTGTCTCCGTCTTTATCTATGCCTTCATCGTCTGCCTGGTGTTGGGCTTCCTGGCTTTTGCCACCGGGAGGAACTTCCTGCCGGTACGATGGTTCCTGGATACCTTCTCGGGGAGCCCTAATGCCGCTGTTGACCATGGGAGCGACTCCGCGGCCACCGTATATATCATCGATATTGGATCGGCCGCGTCCGGGATGGGCTGTTCCTTCCGCCCCCTGAGCGTCGAAGTAAGAGTGGGCGAGACGGTCACCTGGGTCAACCAGGACGATGAGGACCACGTCATCTCCGGAGAAGGTATCCCAACCTCACCACTGCTGAGGCCGGGTGAAGGTTACACCGTCGTCTTCAACCGCAGTGGGAGGTGCGAGTTCCACATCGAGGATGGCGGCGAAGACCAAACGTTGGAGGAGGGCGAGGTGTTCGTTTACTACTAGTACCTTTCCGCGCAGCAGGTGATAATCAATATGATGCTTCTTGAACCGGAGGAAAGAGGAGCCATGGTCGTCGAACGGAGGTTCCGGATGAAGAGGGTGTTGCTGATCTCGTTACTGGCGTTGTTCCTGGCCGTGGCGCTCATGGCCGTGGGCTGCGGCGGTTCGGACGGAGGGAAAAACGGCGAGGAGGGGCCGGCGGGAGTCGGATCCCCAAACGCCGGCGGCGGGAGCGGAGAACAGGCACGGTTCAACGCGGTCGGGACCTTTGAGTCCCCTGACGGAAAATCCATCGTCCTCGAGGAGGATGGAACCTTCGAGTCCGATGCCTGGGGCACCGCCGTGAGCGGAACTTACCTCTGCTCCGATGACGAGCTGGGGAAGTGGGTGGACCTCGCCTTCGAGGACGGTTCGTCGGTGAGCTTGAGCGTGATGACCGGCAACGACGAGGTGGCGGCGATCGTCGATAACGATACCGGTATCCAGTACACCAAGAAGTGATCAGCTGTGGGAAAATGATGCGGGTGCCCCGGGGGTGATGGTGGAATGGCACGAGGACTGCTCTCCAGGTTCTTTAGGCCAAAATACGAGCGTTCTGGGTCACGGGCGGCCGGCCTGGCGATGGTCAACGCAGACGTTTTCACCTCCGATACAACGAAGCCCCGCGCCCGGGCGGTGGCGGTCAAGGACGGGCGCATCACCTACGTAGGAGCCGGCGCGACCTGGCCTGGTGGAAGGAGCTGGGAAGAGAGTCGGGCTCCCGCCTGGCCCTGGGGGACTGCATCAGGACCTGCATGGATGGTGTCGTCCGGCCACACCTCCTACATGTTCAAGCCCTTCAGCGACGCCCCGGGGGAATACGGCGACGTCAACTGGAGCAGGGACGGATGGAACCGCGTCATGGAGATCATCGACGGCATGGGGCTGCAGGCCTGCACCCATGCCTGCGGTGACGCCGGGATCCACCGGGTGATCGCCTCTGGTTCCTGCTCACCCACAAACTGGAGCTGGGGGCCATGGACGGCTGCGTGGACCTGACCATCGTCGGGGGAGAGGTCGTCTATCGCAGGCCATGATCCGCCCGGGCCGTCCCGACCGGAGCGATGCCGAGGCCACCGCGGCCGCCCCGCATCAGCGGTAGCTGAACCTGCGCCCCATGCGCAGCATCTCCGTGGGGTAGAAGTCACCCTGCCACCACAGCCCCCCCCGTGCCGTCCCCACTATCCCCGCCCTCAGCAGGATATAGACCACGACGAAGAGGTCTATGGGAAAGTAGAGCGCGGCCATCAACGGCAACCTGGTCCACCTGCATACGAGGATGGATACTGCCATGCCCAGCGATACCGCCACGGTACCTATCAGCTCACCGTATGGGATCCCCAAGGGGAAGAAGAAGAGGTAGGGCCCGAATTCGACCGCGAAGAAAAGCAATGTGAGCCAGAAGATGCGTGGCAGGCTGAACCCGCCCAGGGTGGCGAACACCCCCCTTTCCATGTCCACGGCCATCTCCCGCAGTCTCGGAGGGAAGGCCGCCCCCACGTAGCCGCGCCCGTTAACGACTCCGCATCGCCCTCCCGCGCCCTTTATCATCTGGGCCAGTGCGACGTCCTCCGAGGGCTCCATGCGCAGCTCCGCCAGTCCTCCCGCCTCCTCCAGGATGGAGCGGCGTACCAGGGCCAGCGACGGGGAGCCCACGGCGGCGCTGCTTCCCTCTTTCTCCGCCGCCCAGGCCCGTTCGCTTATCAGCATGACGCGCAGCAGCACCTGGGACACGGAATCCACGAGTGATCTGCCGCGGTGGAGTCCGGGTATGACCGCAAGGTAGTCCAGGCCCCGGGACTCGCAATGGGAGATCGCCCTGGGGATGGCGCCGGAGGATACCTCCGCGTCGGCGTCGCTGAAACCCAGCCACTCACCGCCGGACGCCTCGACCCCCCTCTGCATGGCGTACACCTTGCCCAGCCATCCACCGGGGAGGTCATCTATGTGCACGGCTCTCACCCTCGCGTCCGAGGCGGCCAGCTCGTCTATGAGGGAGGCGGTGCCGTCCGTGGAGCGGTCATCCACCAGGATGAATTCCAGGCCTGGATATTCTTCCTTCAGGCGCTCGTTCAACGGGCCGCTCGCGTCATCCGCCCCGTCGCGCAGGGGGACGATGACCGACACCCTCGGCCATTCGTCCCTTTGGGGTTCGGGCAACTCCTCCAGCAGGGGGACCGTCTTGATGATGCGTATGGTCAGGAAGAGCACCGCCAGCCAGTACAGGCAGCCGGCGGCCATCCACGCCACCAGGAGGATATCCAGTACTACCATCTCGAATTATGCGTCGGAGCATGGGGCAAGTCCCTTTAATCCCAGTTCCCGGCCATTAGAGAGAACCATGGGTCGGTCCTGGCAACCCATCTACGCTGCCACCAGCCCGGGAAATCCCAGGTCAGGCACGGCGTGCGCGCAGGCCCGTGCATATAAGTGGTTAGAGAAACGGTACCCGCCCCGCGTGTCGCCTGTATAACCCCACCTTCCCGAGAACCGTGGGTCGGTCCTGGCAACCCATCCGCGCAACCCCTGCCCGAGAACTACCAGGTCGGGCGCAGCGGCGCGCAGGCCCGTGCATAGCAGTTGTTAATGGAGCAGTACATGGGCGCGGGTGTCGCCTATAAAATATCACCTGCCCGGGCTCGACTGGGTTGGTCGGAGCGGAGCGTGTATAGCGGAGCGAGACCATTACCCAGCGGCCCGGGCACCCAAGTGTAAGCCTTATTCGAGGTAGTCGCGGAGCTTGGCGGAGCGGGTGGGGTGGCGCAGCTTGGCCAGGGTCTTGGACTCGATCTGGCGGATCCTCTCGCGGGTTACGCCGAACTCCCGTCCCACCTCTTCCAGGGTGCGCGGGTGGCCGTCGGTGAGCCCGAAACGGAGGCGGATGACTTCCTTCTCCCTCTCGTTCAGGGAGTTCAGCACGTCCTCGAGCTGCTCCTGCAGGAGGATGAAGGAGGCGGCGTCTATGGGCACCACGGCATCGGCGTCCTCAATGAAGTCCCCCAAGTGGGAGTCCTCCTCCTCGCCGATGGGGGTCTCCAGGGACACGGGTTCCTGGGACACCTTGATGATCTCGCGCACCTTCTCCGGGGTGAGCTCCATCTGCTCGGCTATCTCCTCGGGAGTGGGCTCCCGGCCCAGTTCCTGCAGGAGCGAGCGCTGTACGCGGATGAGCTTGTTGATGGTCTCAACCATGTGTACCGGGATGCGGATGGTGCGGGCCTGGTCGGCGATGGCCCGGGTAATGGCCTGCCTGATCCACCAGGTGGCGTAGGTGGAGAACTTGTAGCCCTTGCGGAAGTCGAACTTCTCCACCGCGCGGATGAGGCCCAGGTTGCCCTCCTGGATGAGGTCGAGGAAGAGCATCCCCCGGCCTACGTAGCGCTTGGCGATGGACACCACCAGCCTGAGGTTGGCCTCCACCAGCTTCCTCTTGGCCTCCTGGCCGGTACGCTCCTGGCGCCGCAGCGTCCGCAGCTCCTCGCGGGAGAGCTTGTCGCCCTTCTCACGCAGCTTTGCCGAGGCCTCCTCCCCGGCCTCTATCTTCTTGGCCAGGTCGACCTCCTCGCTCGCGGTGAGCAGCGGTACTTTTCCGATCTCCTTGAGGTACATGCGCACGGGATCGTTGGTCGGGGTCTTTCCCGCCATTTCCATGTCTTTTTCCAGGGTCTCTTCCTTCTCTTCCTCGGCCTCCTCGGCCTCTTCCTCCTCCATCTCGCGCAGGTTTTCCGCGGACGGTCCATCCAACACTTCCACGTTCATCTCCTCCAAGAGAGAGTAGAAGTGGTCCATCTGCTCCGGGCTCAGGTGCAGTGCCTGCAGCGATTCAGTGATCTCGTCCTGGGTGAGTACGCCTCTGCCTTGGCCCTTAGAGAGCAGTTCTTTTATCTCTTCGTAGTCGAGGTCTTTCCAATCTTCCACTTTTTCCACCTGAGAGAGGATTACCTTATGGATAATCGAGCGAACCGCTGATTCCCTTTAGCGCCCCTATCTCAACTCCCGTTTCAGGCGCTCAAGAGCGAAAATCTCCTCCGTGAGTTCCTGCTCGCGCGCGTGATCTCTCTGGGGTGCGGCCGTGTGGTCTTCCAACTCTTTCTTCAATCTCCTTATTTGACGCTCAAAATAGAATTCCTTCAGGGAAAGGAGAAGGTCCCCGTAGATAGCCCGAGCGTCCTCGTCACCTATACTATCAACATTCCCACTTTTCTCGAAAACTAACGCCGTAGCGGTGCTGATTACCTGCTCGGACTCCAGGTCCTCGATGAGTTCCGAGAGCAGCCCTTCTCCGCCGTAGGCCGCGGTCCCGTCCGCGCCGGACCTGTCCAGGAGCGCCTGAAGGATTATACGGTACCCGGGGTCGCTGAACAACCCCATATCCAGATCTTCCTGCGCTTTCTCCAGCAAGTAGGGATGATGCACCAGGAGCCGTAAAAGTTCCCGTTCCGCCTTCACCTGGGGGGGAAGGGCTATGTAGGCCTCCGGTGTCCTGGTTCCCGTTGCCGCGGCCCCGCCCCGTTCGCGCCGGTACAGGTCGTAAACAGCCTGGTAACCCGAGCCCGCCCAGTCGGCTATCTCCTTGATATGGCGTTCGTTCTCGATGTCGCTCCCCAGCCCGCCCAGCAGGTGGACAGCCTTGCGTACGCCGCGCAGGCGGGAGTTCGTATCCGAGGGGTCGTGCTCTTCGAGGACCTTTTGCAGGCAGAAATCCACCAGGGGCACGCTCTCCTTCGCCCGTTGAAGAAACTCCTCCGGTCCGCGCGAGGATACGAAATCCGCGGGGTCCATCCCCTCCTCCAGGACCATGACCCGCAGGTCAAGGTCGAAATCACCGTGGAACTCCAGGCCCCTCTCGCTGGCATTGACGCCGGCCGCATCAGCGTCGAACGCCAGCACTACCCGTTCCGTGAGGCGGGAGAGCAGCTTGATATGCTCCTCTCCAAGGGCGGTACCCAGGGTGGCCGCCACGTTGCGGACGCCCGCCTTCCACAACCCGATGACGTCGGTATATCCCTCCACCAGCACCGCGAACCCGTCGCGCACGATCTCCCGCCGTGATAGGTTGAGGGCATAGAGATGGCGGCTCTTGGTGTAGATGGGGGTCTCGGGCGAATTGAGGTACTTGGGCTGTCCCTCACCGATCACCCTCCCCCCGAAGGCGATGACGCGGTCCTGCAGGTCGTGGATGGGGAAGATAAGGCGGCCGCGGAAGCGGTCGTAGATGCCTTTCTCCCCTTGCAGGCCCAGCCCCACCGCCATGAAGTCCTGCGCCGCGAAACCCTTGCGGGTGGCCTGCCGGTACAGGAAGTCCCAGGATCCGGGGGCGTAACCCAGCCGGAAGGCCTTGGCGGTCTCGCGGTCGATACCCCGGGAGGCCAGGTAGTCCCGGGCCGGCCTCCCCGCCTCATGCGAGAGCAGCATCTCGTGGTAGATATCGGCCGCCCACGAGTTGAGGCGGTAGAGCCTGCCGCGCCGGGTCTCCACCTCCCCCGCCTCCTTGGTCACCCCCTCGTAGTGCAGGGTGAACCCGGTGCGGGAGGCCAGCCTCTCCGCCGCCTCGCGGAAGTCCAGCCCCTCCTTCTTCTTGAGGAAGGTGAAGACGTTCCCCCCCTCGCCGCAACCGAAGCAATGATAGAGCTGCTTGGAGGGGTCGACCATGAACGACGGGGTCTTCTCGTCGTGAAAGGGGCACAGGCCCTTGAAGTAGCGACCGGCCTTCTTGAGCTGCACGTAGTCGGAGATGACGTCGACGATGCTGGCCTGCTCGCGCAGCCTGTCGATGTCCTCGTCCCTTATGCGTCCTCTGCCCATGGACCTTCCTTATCTGTCCGCAACTGAGCCCGCCGGAAAGCGGTCCGGCCCCCGGGGCATCCCCGGCGAAGTCAGCCCTCCCAGCTGCGGGGGACGAAATGCTCCTTGTATTTGCTGTCAGCGTAGCGGTCGGTCATTCCCGCCACGTAGTCGCAGACCCTTATGCTCAGCGCCTCATCCCCGCCCTGGAACTCCCCGGGCATCTCCTCCGGATGCTCCAGGTAGAACTCGAAGAGGCTGCGCAGCATGGTAACCGCCTTGCCTTCCTCCAGCTTGGCCACGGAGCCGATATATACCCGGTCGAAGAGGAAGGCGCGCAGCTCGTCCAGGGCGGTCTCCACCTCCGCGCTGAGGAGGATCTCAGCCGAGCCCCTGCTGCGCTCGACCATGTCGTTGACCAGCGTGTTTATGCGTTGGCTGTGGTGGCGCCCCAGCACCTGCAGGGTGGAAGCCGGCAGGTCCGCCTCCTCCAGTATGCCCGCCCTGATGGCGTCGTCTATGTCGTGGTTGACGTAGGCGATACGGTCCGCCACGCGCACGATCTTTCCCTCCAGGGTGGCGGGAGGAGCGCTCTTGCCGGTATGTCCCCGGATACCGTCCCTCACTTCCCAGGTGAGATTGAGCCCCTTGCCGCCATACTCCAGCCTCTCCACCACCCGCAGGCTCTGCTCGTTATGGCGGAAAGGGGACGGGGTCAACCCCTGCAGGGCGTCCTCACCCATATGCCCGAAGGGGGTGTGCCCCAGGTCGTGGCCCAGGGCCACGGCCTCGGTGAGGTCCTCGTTCAGGTGCAGGGCGCGGGCGATGGTTCGGGATATCTGGCTCACCTCCAGGGTATGGGTGAGCCGGGTACGGTAATGGTCGCCCTCGGGGGCAAGAAAGACCTGCGTCTTGTGCTTGAGACGGCGGAACGACTTGCAGTGGATGATACGGTCGCGGTCGCGCATGAAACAGGTGCGCAGCGGATCGGGCGGCTCCTCCCTCTCCCGGCCCCGGCTGTCACGGCTGCGCACGGCATGGGGGGAGAGCCATGCGTCTTCCCAGCCCTCGATCTCCTCGCGCACGTTCATGAAGCGGCCTTCTTGACCTCCCGCGCCAGGCGCTTCCCGAGGATGCGCGCCCTCTCCAGGGCGTAGTGATCCTCCGCGGCCGGCTTCTGCGCGCACACCCCGTGGTGCCCGCCGTCGGTGTCGTCGCTGCCGTCGCCCACGATGCTCATGCCCTGGACGAGGAGCATATCGTGGAGGGCCCGGAGCGTTGTCTCCTGGCCACCGAAACGCGCGGCCCCCACGCTAACCGCGGCCGCCGGTTTCCCCACCAGAGAACGCCTGGCGCGGATGGCGCGCGTCTTGTCCCAGAGGGCCTTGAGCTGGGCCGATACCGTGCCGAAATATACCGGGCTGCCCAGCACCACCGCCGCCGCACCCTCCAGGTCGTCGCATACCTTCCTCAGTCCAGCGTCCTTGTCGTGGCAGGCCTCTTTGCAGGGGCTGGAGCAGGCCGTGCAGAAGGGCATCTTCTGCCCCTTCACGGCTTCCATGACCTGGATGAGCCGGCCCTCTACGCCCTCCTCGCCCGCCGCCTCGAGCACCTCCCGCAACAGCACGGCGGTATTGCCGTTGCGGTTCGGGCTGCCGTTGATAGCCAGTATGAACACGGTCTTCACCCCCAGGCCAAAGCGTACGTACACCTCTATATGATTCTACTCCGCGGCGGTGTCAGTCTTTTATCCGCTGTGCGAGAAGGTCACTTCGTCGCGTCGGAAGCACCGCCCATGGCCGCGTGGGCCGCCGCCAGCCTCGCCACCGGCACCCGGAAGGGGGAGCAGCTGACGTAGGTCAGTCCCACTTCGTGGCAGAACTGGATGCTGCGCGGGTCGCCACCGTGTTCGCCACAGATGCCCAGCTTGATCGACGGGTTGACACCTCGCCCCAGTTCGCATGCCATGCGCACCAGCTTGCCCACGCCCTCGACGTCCAGGGTCTGGAAGGGGTTATCCGCGATGATGCCCTGCTCGATATAGAGCGGGAGGAACTTGGCCTCCGCGTCGTCGCGGCTGAATCCAAGCGTCGTCTGGGTGAGGTCATTGGTGCCGAAGGAGAAGAAATCGGCGACCTCGCCGATCTGGTCCGCGGTGAGCGCGGCGCGCGGCAGCTCGATCATGGTGCCGACCATGTATTCCAGGTCGACCCCCATGGCCGAGATGACCCCGTCGGCCACCTCTTTCACCTTGGTCTTCTCTATCTCCAGCTCCCGGCGGAAAGCGACCAGGGGGATCATTATCTCCACCCGCGGGTCCCTACCCTTTTGCTTGAGGTCACAGGCCGCCTTGATGATGGCCCTCACCTGCATCTCGGTGACCCCGCCCATGGTGCACCCGACACGGCAGCCACGCATGCCCAGCATGGGGTTGGCCTCGGCCTCGGCCCGCACCCGGGACAGCAGCTTCTCCTTGGCGTCCATCTCGTCCCTCTCGCCGGGGACGTGCTTGAGGCTCTCTATCTCAACCCTGAGGTCGGCGAGGTTGGGCAGGAACTCGTGCAGCGGCGGGTCGAGGAGGCGGATGGTCACCGGCAGGCCGTCCATGATCTCCAGGATGCCCTCGAAGTCCTGGCGAAGCAGGGGCTCAAGCTCCATGAAGGCTTCCTCGCGCCCCTCGTCGTCCTCGGCCAGGATCATGCGCCTGACGATGGGCAAGCGGTCCTCGCCGATTAGCATGTGCTCGATGCGGCAGAGCCCGATGCCCTCGGCGCCGAAATCGCGCGCCCGTTGCGAGTCCTCGGGGGTGTCGGCGTTGGTGCGCACCCCGAGGCGGCGCAGCTTGTCCGCCCATGCGAGCACCTTCTCCAGGTTCTCGTCCACCTTGGGCTCGATGAGGGTGACCTCGCCCAGGATGACCTTGCCCGAGGTGCCGTCAATGGTAATGGTCTCGCCCTCGCGCACCACCACATCGTTGACCTCGAATATCCTCTCCGCCTGTTTGATCTTGATGGCCTCGGCGCCGCTGATGCATGGCTTGCCCATGCCGCGGGCCACCACCGCCGCGTGGCTGGTCATGCCGCCGTGGCTGGTGAGCACGCCCTGGGCATTGATGATGCCGTGGATGTCGTCGGGGGTGGTCTCCCAGCGCACCAGGATCACCTTGTCCCCGCGAGAGCCGCGCATCTCCGCGGTATCGGCGTCGAAGACCACCTCGCCAACGGCGGCCCCGGGCGAGGCGGGCAGACCCCTGGCGATGACGTCGTAGGAAGCATCGGGGTCGAGGCGCGGGTGCAGGAGCTGGTCGAGCTGATCCGGCTGCACTCTCGACACCGCCTCCTCCTCGCTGATGAGGCCTTCGCCCACCATATCCACGGCTATCTTTAGGGCAGCGGAGGCGGTGCGTTTACCCGTCCTGGTCTGCAGCATGAACAGTTTGCCCTGCTCGATGGTGAACTCTATGTCCTGCATGTCGCGGTAGTGTTTCTCCAGCTTGTCCATGACCCCGGTGAGCTCCCCGTAAGGTCCGGGCATCTCCTTTCCCAGTTCCTCCAGGGTGTTGGGGGTGCGGATGCCCGCCACCACGTCCTCGCCCTGGGCGTTGATGAGGTACTCGCCGAAACGGCGCGCCTCGCCGGTGGAGGGGTTGCGGGTGAAGCACACCCCGGTGGCGGAGTCCTCGCCTTTGTTCCCGAAGACCATGGACTGGACGTTCACCGCCGTGCCCAGGTCGTCGGGGATGTCGTACTGCTTGCGGTAGGTCCTGGCGCGGTCGCTCTCCCAGCTCTTGAAGACCGCCTGGATGGCCAGGTCGAGCTGCTCGCGGGGATCGGCCGGGAAATCGCGCCCGGCGTGCTCCCTGGTTATGGCCTTGAACTTCTCCGAAAGCTCCTTCCATGCCGCGGCGTCCAGCTCGACATCGAGCTTCACTCTCAGGCTCTCCTTCTTGCGCGTCAGCTCCTCCTCGAAGTACTTGCGCTCCACCCCCATGACGATGTCCGAGAACATGGTGATGAAGCGGCGGTAGGCATCGTAGGCGAAGCGCTCGTCGCCGGTGAGAGAGGCCAGTCCTTTTACCGAATCGTCGTTGAGGCCCAGGTTGAGCACGGTGTCCATCATCCCGGGCATGGAGATGGCCGCCCCGGAGCGCACCGACACCAGGAGGGGGTCGCCGGGGTCCCCCAGCTTCTTCCCCATCCTCTTCTCCAGGGCCTGCAGGTGCTCCTCGATCTCCTCCGCGAGGCCCGCGGGATAGCCGCCTTCCCGGTAATAGTAATTGCAGGCCTCGGTGGTGATGGTGAATCCCGGCGGCACCGGCAGCTCCAGCCTGGTCATCTCCGCCAGGTTGGCGCCCTTGCCCCCGAGCAGTTTCTTCATGCCGGTTTCGCCCTCGTCGAAATCGTAGACGTACTTCGCAGGTGCCATGATGCCTTCCTCCTAACAGGTTTCCTCAGAAGCGGCCGTCCCGTTAAGACCGGATGATCTCGTGGGAAGATAGAAAACAGTGAAATTATAATTGATTTTCACCCCGAATACACCTGGATAAACGGCCTTGGCTTGTGATCCGGGGATACCCAAACGATATCGCAAACCCGAGATGCCGAGATGCCAGGGCCGACGCTCTCTCGACGTCCGGGGGTCCAGGTCTTGTTTCTTGGATTATAGGTAGTTGCGTCCTTGCAGTTAGAGGTATATTAAAATGGCGCAACATACCGGGGTATCCAAAGGACAAGGCCTGAGAGCCTGTTGCGCAAACCAAGTGGCGGGCTGAAAAAGTGGGGTCGTGTCTTCAGAATCCAATTCCTTCGCAGGCAGGCGGGAAGACCGGCCGTCTCCTGAAACGGGATTTGTGAAGACACGACCCCTCACGCGCCGTATCCGAGATTGCGCAACAGGCTCCTGACCCTTTGCATCGGTGTTTATTCATAACGTAGCGCCTCTATGGGGTCAAGACGGGCCGCTTTGGCCGCTGGATAGATCCCGAATACGATGCCGATCACCGCGGCCACGAAAACGGCGAGCAGCACGGAGCCGCCGGTGACGACGGTGGAGAACTCAAGCATGTGTCCGGCAGCCACGCTCAGGACCTGCCCGAACAGGATGCCGAGGATCCCACCGGCAAAGGTGAGCATCACCGCTTCCGCGATGAACTGCACGAGGATGTCGATGGTCCTGGCCCCTACGGCCTTCCTGAGACCGATCTCCCGCGTACGCTCGGTAACCGAGACGAGCATGATGTTCATTATCCCGATCCCCCCGACCAGCAGGGATATCGCCGCTATGCCCGCCAGGAAGGCGGTCATGATGTCGGTGATACTGGAGATCGTGGCCAGCAGGTCCTGGGAGGAACGCACGGTGAAATCCGCCAGTTCCTCGTCCTCGATACCGTGGTTGGAGAGAAGGACCCCGGTGGCTTCTTCCTTTACCGCATCGACGCTCCCCTCGTCCTGCGCCTGGATGACGATGGAGGAGAAATATTCCGTGTCGAAACTGGTCCTTGCCGCAGTGTAAGGGATAAAAGCCCCCTCGTTGGGATTGGTTATGCCGTTCTCTTCCGCCACCCCGAGGACGCCTATCACCGTGTACTGGTCGCCCCCCACCTGCAGGCTCTTTCCCATGGGGGTCTCTCCCCCGGATACCGCCCCCGCCAGGTCGCTGCCGAGGACGATCACCGCGGCTCCGGACTCCACGTCCTGCTCGGTATACCATCCGCCCTCGGCCACCTCCAGGTTCATTATCCCTGGGTAGTGCTGCGAGGTGCCGGTCACCTGAAAACGCCGCTCGCCCTGCTGTGTTTCGAATATACTGGTGGCAGCGATATTGCCCGAGACCGCGCTGATCCCCGACGATCCGGTCATGGCCGCGAGCGCATCGAGGTCACCCTGCGTCAGGGTGGACATCTCTCGGCCTCCGGTGATCCCCTGACCCTGTCCGCCATGGGATCCCAGAGGTCCCGTACCGCTGCTGACCCCCGGCGTTACCGTGATGTTGGTCGTGCCGAGGATCGAGACGCTCTCCGTCAGGTCTTTCTTCGCGCCGTTTCCCAGCGACATCAGGGCGATCACCGAGGCGATGCCGATGACGATGCCCAGGACGGTGAGGAAGCTCCGCGCCTTGTTGGCGAAGATCGCTCCGAGGGACTGCCTTACCACTCTGGCCGCTTTCATGACCCGATGCCTCCCGGCGCCACTATCCGGCCGTCGCGCAACATCACCGTGCGATCGGCCATGGCCGCCATCTCCGGCTCGTGGGTGATGAGGACGATAGTGGCGCCATCGCCGTTGATCTCGCGAAAGACGCCGATGATCTCGGCGGAGGTCACGGAATCGAGATTTCCGGTAGGCTCGTCGGCGATTATTATCGCCGGGTCCATGATCAGAGCCCGCGCGATGGCCACCCTCTGGATCTGTCCGCCCGATAGCTGGTTGCTCCTGTGGTGCGCGACGCTCTCCAGGCCGAAGCGTTCGATCAATTCCATTGCCCTTTCCCGCCTGCCGTCGCTCTTGCCGTAGATGGCAGGCAACAGCACGTTGTCCAGCACCGTGGTACGGGGGAGGAGGTTGAAGGCCTGGAAAACGAACCCTATCTTCCGGTTCCGGATGCCTGCCTGCTCCGCTTTGCCGATATCGCTCACGCTCTTTCCGTCCAGGTAATAGCCGCCCGAAGAGGGCTTGTCCAGGAGTCCGATGATGTTCATGAGGGTGGTCTTGCCGGAACCTGAAGGGCCCATGATTGCCACGAATTCGCCTTTTCCAATCTCGAGCGACACGCCCCGCAGCGCGTGCACATCCTCGCCACCCATGTTGTAGAGCTTGTGGATGTCCTCGAGCTCGATACGGTTCATGCCGTTCCGCGTCACGCCGTTATCGTTTGTCTGCACCGCCTGCCTCCTTTGCCTCCCGCATTTGCGTCGACGTTATTTCGGAGAAATGCTCCAATGGAAAATCCGCTGCCATCTTCTCGATGATCAGTGAGAGTACGCTACAAAATATTTTGAAATCGTCGCGATCGATCTCCCCCAGGGCCTTGTTCAGGCTCTCGCTGCCGGCCTTGATCAAGTCGCCTGCCATCCGGTTTCCTTCGTCGGACAGCCTTACCAGGACGACCCTGCGGTCCTTCTCGTCCGGTACGCGCTCGACCAGCCCCTTGCCTTCAAGACGCTCAATAAACCTGGTGGCCACGCTGACGGTCACGTTGGTGAACTTTGAGATCGCGCTCATGCTGAGCGGGCCCGCTTCATGGAGGAAGCCGAGAAACGCTATCTGGGGCGGCCTGAGCCCGGCGTCCCTTAAAATATGCGAGCCGAATCCGTGTAGAAGCCTGACGCATAGATGGAGCAGATAATAGGTTTGCTCTGCCTCCGCGTTCCTCGCTCTGTCCCTCATGTTATATATCTTCCTTATTACAATTGTTGTATTATTGCAATAATATCTCCACCCATGTGTTCTGTCAAGGGGTCGTATCCTCAGTCTTCAATTTTCCGACAGAGAATCGACTAATTGAAAGATGGGGTCGTATCTTCAGATTTCGATCCGTGAGTCCGCGATATAGGGTCTTCATGGGGTCGTATCTTCGGTCTTCAATCCGAGAGTCCGCGATATGGGAAGCTAAGGGTGATTGAGTTGAAGACCGAAGATACGACCCCTACTCGGTCACTATCTCCGTGAAGTCGGCGAACTCCAGGAAGAGCCCCGCCACCATGGAGAGCAGGGCCAGGCGGTTGTCGCGCAGCCTCTCGTCGTCGCCCATGACGAAGATGGTCTCGAAGAAGCGGTCGACGTCGGGGGCCAGCTCCAGCAATATCCCCAAGGCGGCGGCGTGCTCGTCCGAGTCCAGGTGGTCCCGGAGTGGTTGCTGGGCCCATACAAGGCGAGAGTAGAGGTTCTTCTCCGCCTCCTCCGTGAGCAGCGCCTCTTCGAGGCCGGTCTCCCCCGCCTTGCGCGAGAGGTTAAAGCAGCGTTCGAACCCGGTATAGGCCTTCTGCAGGCGGCCGCCGCGGCGCGCCTCGCTCATGGCCTCCAGGCGGCAGCGCGCGTCGTAGGGGTCCTCCGGAGCGCCGGAAAGAGCGGCGGCCACCAGGTCGTAGTCGAAACCCTCGCCGATCAGCGCCTGCCTCCAGCGTTGCCGGCAGAACTCCGCCACCTCCTGCGCGACCCCGGATGGATCGGAGAAGCCCAGCCTGGATGCCGCATCCTCCACCACCGCCGCGAAATCCAGGTGCATGCGTACTCCGACCAGGAGCGGCATCACCGCCTGCGCCTGGCGGCGCAGCGCGTAGGGGTCCTCGGAGCCGGTGGGGGCCATCCCGGCGCCGAAGCACCCCGCCAGGTTGTCCGCCTTCTCGGCCAGGGAGAGGACGATGCCGGTGGTGGTCGAGGGCGGTTCGTCCCCTGAGAAGCGTGGCCGGTAGTGCTCCTCGATGGCCATGGCGGTGTCCGCCGCCTCGCCGCTTGCCAGGGCGTAGATGCGTCCCATGATCCCCTGCAGGGAGGGGAACTCCACCACCATGGAGGTCACCAGGTCCGATTTGCACAGCAGGGCGGCGCGCTTAGCCGCCTCCTCCACCCCGGGATCGAGGTGGGCCTTGCGGCAGATGAACGAACAGAGCTCGCGCAGGCGCTGGCACTTTTCGTACATCGAGCCCAGCTTGGCCTGCCAGATGACCGCCTTCAGGCCCTCCAGGCGGTCCTCAAGGGATACCGCGAGGTCCTCGCGGTAGAAGAAAGCGGCGTCCTCGAGCCTGGCGCGCAGCACCCGCTCGTTGCCCCTGGCAATGGTCTCCGCCATGGCGGGGTCGCCGTTGTGCACCACCAGGAAGGCGGCGGCAAGGGAGCCCTGGGCGCCCTCCACCGGAAAATAGCGCTGGTGCTCCTGCATGGCCGTCTCCAGGACCTCCCGCGGCAGCTCCAGGAAGCGTTCCTCGAACTCTCCCACTATGACGTGGGGATATTCGACCAGGTCGACCACCTCGTCCAGGGTGTCGTCGCCCGGCACCGCCCGAAGTCCCCGGGCGGCCATGGCCTCCTCGACACCCGAGAGGACAGCCCGGCGGCGTTCCTCCTCGTCCGCCAGCACGAAAGATGCCCGCAGTCTGTCCAGGTAATCCCCTGGTCCTCCTATCTCCACCTCGCCCACCGAGAGGAAGCGGTGGCCGCGGCTCGCGCGTCCCGCCTGCAGGCCCTCGAAGGCCAGAGGCACTACGTCGTCTCCGTAGAGCGCCATCAGCCAGCGTACGGGGCGGGCGAAGCGGAACTCGCCCTCCCCCCAGCGCATGGACTTGCGGAAGGAGAGGGAACGGATGAGGGCATCCAGGACCCCGGGGAGCACCTCCAGGGCGGGTCTTCCCTCCTCGCGCACCACCGCGAAGACGAAATCGCCTTTCTCGGTGGAGCGGACTTCCAGCTCCTCCACCTTCAGCCCGCGAGAGCGAGCGAACCCCTCGGCCGCTTTGGTGGGCATGTTGTCAGCGCCGAATGCCGCCTCGCGCGACGGCCCGCGCACTTCGGCCTCCACGTCGTCCTGCCTCTCCTCCAGTCCCTTGACCAGCAGGGTGAGGCGGCGCGGCGTGGAATAGACGGCGATATCGCCGTGGCGCAGCCTCTCTTTATCCAGCATGGTGGCCGCGTTCTCGGCGAGCTGGCGGCGCCCATCTTCCACCGCTCCCCACGGGAGTTCCTCGGTGCCTATCTCCAGCAGAAGGTCCCTGGCCATCAGGCACCCCCCTCCAGCATGGGGAAGCCCATCTCCTCGCGCTGCGCCAGGTAGGCGGAGGCCGCCCCCCGGGCGATGTCCCTGACCCGCGCGATGTAGCCGGTGCGCTCGGTGACGCTGATGACCCCGCGCGCATCGAGGATGTTGAAGAGGTGAGAGCACTTGAGGACGCAATCGTAGGCCGGGAGCACCAGGCCTTTATCCAGCAACCTCTTGGCCTCGGCCTCGTTGCGGTCGAAGAGGTCCAGGGTCATGTCGGTGTCCGCCTGGTCGAAACAGTACGTGCTCCACTCCACCTCCGCCCGGTGCTGCACGTCGCCGTAGGTCAGGGTCTCGTTCCAGCGCACGTCGTAGACGTTGTCCACCTCCTGCACGTACATGGCCAGCCTCTCCATGCCGTAAGTCAGCTCCACGGAGACAGGGCGGCAGTCCAGGGAACCCACCTGCTGGAAGTAGGTGAACTGGGTTATCTCCATGCCGTCCAGCCACACCTCCCAGCCCAGCCCCCAGGCGCCCAAGGTCGGGGACTCCCAGTCGTCCTCGACGAAGCGCACGTCGTGTCGGTTGGGGTCGATGGAGATGGCCCGCAGCGAGTCCAGGTAGATGTCCTGGATGTCATCGGGGGAGGGTTTCAGGATCACCTGGAACTGGGTGTGCTGGTGCAGGCGGTTGGGGTTCTCGCCGTAGCGCCCGTCGGTGGGCCGCCGCGAGGGCTCCACGTAGGCCACCCGCCACGGTTCAGGTCCCAGGGCACGCAGGAAGGTGGCGGGATTGAAGGTGCCCGCCCCCACCTCGACATCGTGGGGCTGGACGAGGATGCAGCCGCGCCCCGTCCAGTAGGACTGCAGGGCTATTATCATGTCCTGAAAAAACATGCTAAGCTTACCTCCGGCTTTACGATTACGGCTATGATATCAAATAGCGGCATGCACCTGATAGCTGGGGCCGTATCTTCATGCTTCAGTTTTCCGACATGCAATCGTTTAATCGAAGAGTGAAGACACGGCACCAGAAAATGGAGGAGAAATGGGCGTAGCGATCAGGGAGGCAAGGCGGGAGGACTTCGACGCGGTCTTCACGCTGTTGGGGCAACTGCGGGACCAGTTCAAAGAAGAGAAACGGGCGGACAAGGCGGGGGTGCTCGCCATCTACGAGCGCTACCTGGAGAGCGACGACCACCAGGTCTACGTGGCCGAGATGGACGGCCGCCTGGTTGCCGTGATGAGCACCTCGATACTGCAGTCCCTATACGGCCATTGCCCGTACTTGATCGTGGACGAGCTGGTGGTAGACGCCGGCCACCGGGGACGCGGCACCGGAAAGCGCCTCCTGGACGAGGCCTTCAGCCTGGCAAGGGATCGGGGATGCTGCGAGGTCTGCCTGGACACCACGTCCGACAACGAGCGGGCGATCCGCTTCTACCGGGCCTACGGCTTCGACCGTGAGAGCATCCTGTTCGAGAAGGAACTGAAAGACGGAGAGGGATGATGGCCGACTGGGACGAGATGGCGCCGGGGTTCGACGAGGCCTTCTTCAAGGACCCCATGTACGCGATGATCCTCGCGGCGGTGGTAAAGAGCGCGGCCGGTGGCAGGATCGAGAGGGCGCTCGATATAGGGTGTGGCACTGGCAACCTCATCGCGCTCCTTCTGGAGGAGTCCCCGGACGCGAGGTTCATCGGGATCGATCCCTCCAGGGGCATGCGTGAGGTCTGCGCGGAACGGTTCGCCGGGAAGCCCAACGTGGAGATAATGGAGGGCGACGCGCTTTCCATCCCTTACCCGGACGGCAGCTTCGACCTCATCGTGTCCTCCCTCGCCCTGCATCATGTACCCACGGAGGACAAACCGGGCATGGCGAGAGAGCTGGCCCGCGTCATGGAGCGCGGCGGGCGCTTCATCCATGCCGACCCCTTCTGCCGCGTGGCCGGCGACTTGGACGACCCGGAGAAGGTGAGGGACGTCATCGAGCTGCTGGTGGCGAAGGCGCTCTACTCTCTCGACCACGGCGCCTGGGCGATGATGTTGGGGGAGCTGCAGTCCATCCCCCACCTGCTGCGGGGCGATGGTGAATACATCACCACGGTGGGGGAATGGGAGGCGGTGCTCTCTGGCGCCGGCTTCCGAGGTTTCGAAGTGATCGACCTCCCGCCCGTCGACCTCGTCAAGGTCATAAGCTGCAAATTGGTTGCGTAGCAAACATTGCCCTGTCTCGAATGAAACATCCGCAGTGGAGCCCAACCCGGAGGTCCGGGCCGGAAAGCGCCGCGAGCGGAGACCATTGCCCGGTCGGCCCGGGAAACACCTACAGGCCTTCGAAGGGTTTTGCGTCCTCGGGGGCCTTCACGTCCACCTCGACGCCGTACTCCGGGAAGTCCACGGTGACCTCGATGCGCGCCACTTCAGGGAGTAGCGGGATGCCCACGATATCTCCCATGGCAGGCAGCTCCATGGTAGCGGCCAGGTACGCTCGGCGGATCACCGGTTCGTCTTTCTGGATATATACCTCGATGGCGATGTCTGCTTCCTCGAGGTACTCGAGCGCTTCGTCCTCGCTCATGTCCAGCTCGCCGACGAGCTTGCGCACGGGGTCCAGGGCCATGATGGCCGGCAGGTCTGGCACCAGCTCCACTTCCACGCACTCGTAGTCCCCGACCGACTTCTCTCCCACCTCGTTCAGCTCCACCGTGGAGGAGATGATCTCCGGGATGGAGGAGAGCAGTCCCACCAGGGCATCGATGGTGCCCTCGTCGATGTCCTCCATCAGCTCCCCCTGGAGCACGTACCACCCGCCCCCGAACTGCACGTAAGCGGTGCCGTCCACGTAGCGCAGCGAGACTTCCATGCCCAGGACCGTGAAGCGCGCCTCCAGGGCGCCGGCATCCATGTCCATCCAGGCATCCCCCTGGACGTTAAGGCCCATGCCTCCCTCTCCCTCCAGGGGAGAGAGGGACGCGTTGATCTGGGCATGCGCGCTGCCGGCGTCCCGGGCGGCCTGGGTGGCCGCCTGGAAAGACTCATCGAGGCTCTGCTCCTTGCCACCGCAGCCGGCCAGCGCCAGGACCACGGCGAGCAGGGTGGTCAGGGTTATGGCGAGAAAGAACGCTCTCTTGGTCAAGCCCAACACCTCCGGACGTTATTCCTTGTAGAGCAGGGCCTCCTCGGGCTTGGTGATCTCGACTTCCTGGTTGTAGGTGGGGAAGTCTATCTCCATGATCATCTTCACGGTATAGGAGGAAGACTGTTCGCTCGCCGCCTGCACCATCTCGATGTTGTACACGGTGCGCCTGAGCACAAGGTACTCCTTGTCGAACCAGTACTCGTAGTTGACGCTGGCCTCCTTCAGGGACGACTTGATCTCCTCCAGCCTGCTCAAGGTCTCTTCGTCCAGCTGTTCCTGGTCACCCCTGAGCATATCCAGGAACTCCTGGTTCTCCATGATGGCATCGAAATTGGGCACCATGGCGATGTGATAGCAGTCGCGGTCGTTGACCATGGCGTCCTCAAGGCGGGTTATCTTCTGGAAGTTGTCCATGTATTCGGCGGTATTGCGGGTTATCTCGGACACGCTGGGAACGCTCAGCGAGGAACCGGCCGGGAGTTCGTACCAGGGTCCGTTCTCATCGGCGCGGTAATACTGCACGCCGTCATAGAGCACGTAATCGAACTCGAGCTCGAAGGAGGGCCATATCATGTGGGCCTGGGCGTTTCCGCTCCCGGCATCGTAATCCCCCTCGCCATTGAGCGCCACTTCGCTGGTGTACGCCTGCTGACCGGTGGGGGGGACGATGAAGGAATAGTCGAAGATGTAGTGGAGGGTCTGGGCCGCGTCGGTGGCGTTCAACCCGTCGAGCATGATCTTCTCCGGCGTGGCGTTTTCAGGCATCTCCCTCTGCGGCAGTCCCTCGGCGCCGCCACCGCCACACGCGGCCACAAAGACGGAGACCCCCAAGACCAGGCAGACCATGAGCGCCGCGGCCCCAGCCGTTATTCTACGCATATTCCCTCGCTTTCATCACCGCGCATTCCCGCTCGCACTAAAAATAACACAACCCCGGGGCTTTAGTCCCGGCTCTACCATTTATCGTACCGTCCATCAATCATTTATCGTACCGTCCATCAATCGCTTAAGACGAGGCAAAAGGTAGCGCTGTTCCTGGGGTCGTATCTTCAGTCTTCGATTTTCCGACAACTATCGCTTATCGGAACGGTCTTCAATCCGTGATTCCCAATGGGTTCGTATGGGGCCGCGCCTTCATTCTTCTGTAAGGGAGTCCGGACCTGTTGACGGCAGGGTTGGTTGGACTGAAGACTGAGGATACGACCCCTTCCAGTCGCGGGAGGCGTCGATGACGTGCACTACGTCCCAGCCCCGCTCCTCCAGGACCCTGGCGATGAAGCGGCGGTGGCATTTCCAGGGCAGAGCCTCCGCGCATACGATGGCCGTAGGGGCCTCAGCAGCGAGGTGCTCCAGCTCCGAGATGCCCGCAACAAAGGCTTCGGTCTCCATATGGGCCTCGTAGCCCCCTTTGCGGTAGCCCCCCAACCGCTCCCCCAGCCATACGTAGTCCAGCCCCGCCTCGCGCAGGGAAGCGGCCAGGTTTTCCCGGGAGAAATGGGGATACCTGCGGCTGCCGGGGAAGGAGCGCACGTCGCATACCCTGGCGATGCCCCAGGCCAGCAGTACGTCCAGGAACCTTTCCCAGGTGCGCGTGCTCGTCCCCAGAGTGTAGACGGTCTTCGCGGGGCCTTCCATCACAGGGAATAAAGCTCGGCGTCGGAGAGGAACTCGAGGCCCTTGGCGCTGAGGATCTCCTCCGCCTCGGCCACCCGGTCCACCTCCACCACGAGGATAGCCGTCTTGCGGTCCTGGAAGACGAAACCGTAGGCGTCCTCCACGTTCACCCCGCTCTCCCCGAGGACCCTGCAGATACGGTGTAGTCCGCCCGGCCGGTCGTCCATGACCACGGCGATCACCTCTTTGAGGAAGGCGGAAAAGCCCTCGCGCTGCAGCGCCCCGAAGGCCTTGTGGGGGTCGTCCACGAGCAGTTTGATGACGCCGTAATCCTCGGCGCCGGAGATGGTGATGGCGCGGATGTTTATGCCCTCCTCGAGGAGCACCTCGGTCAGGCGTTCCAGCCTGCCCGGCCGGTTCTGGGCGAAGACGTTGACCTGGTTGGCCATGCTCAATCCCCCCTCGCGTGATCTCTCCTGTCCACTACCCGCACCGCCTTGCCCTCCCCCGCCGGCAGCGAGCCGGGCTCCACCAGCTCCACAATGGGGGTGAGGAGGACCTCCTGGCGCAGCTCCTCGGTGATCCTGCGGCGCAGGCTGTTGAGCTCCCGCACCTCGCCGTGCCAGAGCTCGCCCGCCACCTCCACCAGCACGCGCATCTCGTCCATGGACCCCACCGTGTCCAGGACGATCTGGTAGTTGGAGCCCACGCCCAGCACGCCCAGGAGCACCTTCTCCACCTGCATGGGGAAGATGTTCACCCCCTTGACGATGAACATGTCGTCGCTGCGCCCCTTGATGCGCGAGATGCGGCGGTGTGCCCTGCCGCAGGGGCAGGGGCCGGGGACGGTCGCGGCCAGGTCGCGCGTGCGGTAACGCAGCAGGGGCATGCCCTCGCGGTTGAGCGAGGTGAACACCAGCTCGCCTTCCTCCCCCTCCTCCACCGGCTCCAGGGTGAGCGGGTCCAGCACCTCCATGAGGAAGCTGTCCTCCCACACGTGCATGCCCTGCTTCGCGGGGCATTCGAAGGCCACCCCCGGACCGCACATCTCCGAGAGCCCGTAGGAGTTGAAGGCGTCCACGCCATACGATCTCTCGACGCGGCGCCGCAGCCCCTCGGTGTGCGGCTCGGCTCCGATGAAAGCGATGCGCAGTTCCGTGTCCTGGCGCGGGTCCAGCCCCATCTCGGCGAAGACCTCGAGCAGGTAGAGGGCGTAGGAGGGGATGATATGCACCACGGTGGTGTGGAACTCCCGCATCAGCTGGATCTGGCGTCTGCTGTTCCCGGAGCCGGCGGGGATGACCAGGGTGCCGATCCTCTCGGCGGCGTAGTGGAAACCGAGGCCGCCGGTGAAGAGCCCGTAGCCCATCATGTTCTGGAAGACGTCCGAGCGGCGGACGCCCACCATGTACATGCATCGGGCTACCAGTCCGGCCCACGCCTCGATGTCGCGGGCGGTGTGGAAGATGACCGTGGCCTGTCCCGTGGTGCCCGAGGAGGAATGCATGCGCACGATATCGTCCATGGGGACGGTGAGAAAGCGGGCGGGGTCCCCGCCCCTCA
Organism: Actinomycetota bacterium; assembly: GCA_040757835.1. NCBI lineage: Bacteria > Bacillati > Actinomycetota > Actinomycetota bacterium. The sequence continues at coordinate 13,612 of JBFLWJ010000014.1, read as the reverse complement.
GGGTGTTTTTGTCCATGCAAGGCAGGCGCCGGATGTCCTCCAGAGAGGTAACGCCGCCGGGATCAAAACCCGCGTCACTGAACCATGCCTGGTAGAAGGGGCTGCGGCCGCACCGCTCCAGGGTCTCACGCAGGCGCTGCAGCTGCAGGCGCTCCAGTCCCTCCCCTGCCAGAGTCTCCATTTCCGGGTCCCAGTGCTCGCTATCCGGGGCCATCGCCCTCCTCCACTCCAAGGGTCGTATCTTCAGTTTTCAATTCTAGGGGCCGCATCCACGGTCTTCAATGGGGTCAATATTGATGGAACCTGACCACCAGGTGGGGGAAGAGCTCCTTGAAACCGAGGCCCCTGTAGAGGGCGATGGCGGCCTCGTTGTCGCGCTGTGTCTCCAGGCGCACCGTCTTGCCGCGAGACAGGGACCATTCGCACACCACCGTACAGGCCGACGCCGCGAAGCCGCACCTGCGCCTGTCACCCACGGTGATGACCCCGCCGAGTTCGTCCGCCAGGGGAGTTGCGGCCTCGATCTGCGCCTTGGCCACCGGTCTGCCGTCCCAGCGCACCAGCGCCGCCGCTCCGTCTTCGAGGGCACGCCGCAATTGGGTACGTATGACCCAGTTCTCGGGGGCGCTCCCCAGCAGCTCCTCGTGGAGCAACTTCTCCAGGGTGGCCAGGGAGTCGAGGTCCTCGTCCCCCGCTTGCTCCGCTCTGCCCCAGAAAGGGATGAAGTCGCCGCGAGAGAGCACCAGGCTGACCTCCTCCTCGCGGTGCACAACCGACTGCGCCAGCCCTCCCACTCCATCCAGCAGCTCCTCGACCTCTTCCTCGGGCCCGGCCAGCACCTCCGGCATGTCCAACTCCGAGAGCGCCCCCTCCACCAGCGCCCGGGCCGTCTCGCCCTTCGCGGCCACCCTCATCATCCCCTGGTTGTTGAGCAGCAGCAGCCCCTGCATGCCCCTCTTTCCCCAGGCGGCAAGGTAGGCGCCCTGCTCCGCCAGCCCGAGATCGAAGAGGCCCCAGCGGCGCAGGGCCCAGATGATACGCAGGTTGGTCACGGGATCCTGCTCCAGGAAGGCCAGCGCCTCTTTCTCCCTGCCTATCTCCAATTCGGCGATGCGTATGCTTGACGCCAACTGCCCTGCCCTCCGACCTCCTTCTCAGATGACCGTATCCAATGTCGCAGTATATATTAAGCCGCAGGACGGCGCGAGACACGGGCCGCCTGCTCTCCTCTTCCAACACGGGCCTGATAGCAGCGATGCCTTCTGCTACAATGGTGGCGTGAACAGTGAGAGAGAGACGAGCGCTATAGCCGAATTCGAGTCGCGATACGCCTTCCCCCTCGACCGCTTCCAGCAAGAGGCCATCGAGTGCCTGCACGAAGGGCGTTCCGTCCTGGTCGTCGCCCCCACCGGTTCCGGGAAGACGGTGGTGGCGGAGTACGCGGTATGGGCGGCCGAGCAGACGGGGGACAAGACCTTCTACACCACCCCCCTCAAGGCCCTGAGCAACCAGAAGTACCGCGATTTCTGCTCGGTCTACGGATCGGAGAACGTGGGGCTGCTCACCGGCGACAACAGTATCAACGGCGACGCCCCTGTGGTCATCATGACCACCGAGGTACTGCGCAACATGATCTACGAGCGCTCGGACGCCCTATACGGGCTGCGCTACGTGGTCCTGGACGAATGCCACTACCTCATGGACCCCTTCCGCGGTCCGGTGTGGGAAGAGATAATCATCCACCTGCCGGTGGAGGTGAAGATCATCGGGCTCTCCGCCACCGTCTCCAACTACCGCGAGTTCGGCGAATGGCTCAACGACCTGCGCGGCGACGTGGAGACCATCTACCACGACAAGCGGCCGGTCCCCCTGCGCCACTACTACATGATCGGCGGCATCATGGTCAACCTGCTGTCCGGCCGTTCCCCCCAGGTGGTGGACGAATACGAGAAGTCCATGACCAAGCGAGGCGGGGGCGGCAGGACGCCGCGCACCAGGCACCTCATCCCGCGACGTGCGGACGTGGTCATGCGGCTGTACAAGTCGGGAATGCTGCCGGCCATCTACTTCATATTCAGCCGTGCGGGGTGCGATGCCGGAGTCACCCACTGCCTGGAGGACGGGGCCGATCTGACCACCCCCGAGGAGAAGAAAGCCATCGAGGAGCAGGTGCTGGCGCGCATGGCCTGGCTGCCCGAAGAAGACCTTAAAGTGTTCGGATTCGAGCAGTGGCTGGAGGCTCTGAAGATGGGCCTCTCCTCCCATCACGCCGGGCGCCTCCCCATCTTCAAGGAGATAGTGGAGGACCTCTTCGGCCAGGGGCTGGTGAAGGTGGTCTTCGCCACCGAGACCCTTTCCCTGGGCATCAACATGCCCGCGAAGACGGTGGTCATAGAGTCGCTGTACAAGTTCAGCGGCGAGAGCCACGAGTTCCTGACCTCCACCGAGTACACCCAGTTCACGGGGCGCGCCGGCCGTAGGGGCATCGACAAGGTGGGCAACGCGGCCACCCTCTACAACCCCATGGTGCAGTTCTCGCAGGTGCAGAAGCTGGCGGAGATGGAGAGCCTGCCCATCCGCTCCAGCTTCACCCTCTCCTACAACATGGCCGTAAACCTGCTGCGATACTACGACATGGAGAATGCCGTGCACCTGCTCAACTCGAGCTTCGCCCAGTTCCACGCCGACCGCGACGTGGTGAGGCTGGAGCGTTCGAAGGGGAAGATGGTGAAGAGGTTGCGCGCCCACGAGAAAAAGGTGGAGTGCGAGCGCGGAAACGCGTGGGAGTATTTCGTGCTGCGCTCCGAGGTCTCCCGCATGGAGAAGGAGATGGCGGAGGAACGCAAACGCCGCAGAAAAGAACTGATCAACCGCGAGCTGGAAGAGCTGCTCGAGGGGGACGTCATCGTGCTGCACCGCAAAGGCTCACGCCGCCCCGCGGTGGTCCTGGGCATCTCCGAGGACAAGTACGGCAACCCGCGCATCTCAACCATGGACGACCGCGGCCACTTCCTCAAGGTATCCTACGGTCAGTTTCCCCTGCCGCCCCAGGCCATAGGCCACCTGGGCTCCTCCTTCCTTCCCGCCGACAGCAAGGCCAAGGAAAAGAAGCTGCGGCAGGCCCTGACCGGGTTCCGCATCCCGCCCCCCGAGGAGTGGGAAGGGGAACATACCCTGCCGCACCGCGAGGAACTGGCAGCCGCCCGGGACGACCTCGCCTGCCGGGAATGCCACACATGCGAGAACCGCGAACAGTGCATGGAAACCTGCCGCCAGATGCAGAACATCAAGGCCGAGATGGAGCGCGTCGAGAAGCAGATGGAGGCGCGCAGCGATGTCTCCTCCCGCCGCCTCTCGGACATCATGAAGGTGCTCACCCGCCTGGGATACCTGGAGGACGAAAAGCCCACCGCCAAGGGCCTCGTGCTCAGCCGCGTCTACAACGAGTGCGACCTGGTGCTGGTGGAATGCCTCCAGGAGGCGGTCTTTCACCACCTGGACGCCGCCGAGACCGCCGCCTTCGCCTCCGTGTTCGTCTTCGAGACCAGGGAAGGCCCGGCGACGCGCCGCGGCGGACGCGGCCGGGGCAGGGGGCGTGAACCCCTGCCTGTCCCCTCCATACCCACCCCGGCGCTGGAGGAAGCCATCGCCAGGGCACGCTCCCTGGCCGGGCGCATCAAGATCACGGAGTCCAGGGAGAGGCTGGACCTCATGCGCCAGCCCGACGCCGGTTTCGTTCGCGTGGTCCACGAGTGGGCCAGCGGCGAGGACCTGGAGTACATGGCGTCAAACTACCCCCAGTACTCGGCCGGCGATTTCGTGCGCTCCATGAAACAGGTCCTGGACATCCTGCGCCAGATCAAGGAGGTCGCCGAGGACCCCCTTCTCTCGCGCAAAGTCTCCGAGGCCATGGACCTCGTCCACCGCAGCATCGTGGCCTATACCAGCGTGGTGGACACCCTCGAGGGAGACCTTCTGGACGAAGAGGATTGAGATACCGGCCTGCCCTGAAAATAGCGACCAGCATTTTCGTCCTCGGTGGTGTAGCGGCCGCGCGACATGGGTGACTGACCCCCGATCAGGGCTCACCCATGCAGCACCACCAAAGCCGTATTTCATTACTACGTTTCGCGACGTCTCTGCTATGATTTGTCTGGATGCGTGATCCGGTCGAGGACGCTGCGTTGCGGGAGACGCCATTGAGAGGTCTGAGAAACGCGAAAAGCCTGCTCGCCATCCTGTCATGCGGGCTGTTCATAGCCGCGGCGCTGGTCCTCGCCTCGTGCTCGGATGGCGCGAAGATGGAGGAGGCCCCCGGCGAGAGTTCGGCTGGCGCGGATGCCGTGCAGCGGACGGAGGAGCAGCCGGACGGCGAGGGGGTGGTCGCCGGAGAAGAGACGTACCCCTACGTCGACTGGTACGACTACCGCTACACCTTCCTGGGCGCCTGGAGGGACCGGGACCTCAACCCCACCAGCGAGGTGGTCGATTACGGCGGCGACTACGTCCACCTGCGCGTGAGAGTGACCATGACCGGCGACGAGCACCCCGACCTCAAGGCCCCGTTGCAGGTCCTCCTCGACTGCAAGGGCAGGGAATACCGCATCTTCGGCAAGGACTACAGCAAACACTCCTACATCTGGCGGGATTACACCGATTTCCCCGACGGCATCGGGGAGAGCCACGTCTATATCGTGACCATGGAGCTGATGCCCTATTCCCGCGCCTTCAATTCCTCCTTCGCCATGGACCAGGCCGAGCTGGTGCTGAACGGCATCGACTGGACCGACCTGCAGCAGCCACAGACGGTGCCGCTGAGCCGCCTCCCCCTCATCCAACTGGGCGCGGCAGGGTCCACCAGCCCCTGAAACGGAACGGGTGAGAGCGGGCGTGGATGGAGCAGCAAGCGGTTCAAGGGGCCGCGGCGAAATGCCGATATGTTACAATTGACAAGGTGTTTCCTTATTAAGGTAAGTCGGAAATCGGAGAGAAGGGGGCCGGGTATGAAAAGGGTGGTGCTTATCGCCCTCCTCTGTTTTCTCATGTCTGGATTGCTGGTGGGATGGGCTTGGGCGCAGGACGACCAGGCAACGGAGGAGGAACAGACCGAGACCGAGGAAGTGGTCGTAGAGGAACCGGTAAAACCGAACATCCTCTGGGGCGATTACAAGTACACCTTCACGGCCGTAAGCCCTTCATCCGACATAGACCCCCAGAGCGTGATCATGAACTGGTTCACGCCGGATATCTACAACGCCAACTGGAGCGCGGCCAACTACGTGCACCTCGGGGTGACCGTCGACTGGCTGGCCAACGAGCGCTCCCTGGACTACATGCCCCTGCAGCTCATCCTGCACAGCGGGGGCCGCTCGTTCATACTCTTCGGCAAGGCGGGAGCCAGCCAGTCCTACCTGTGGAGGCGCGGCAGCCATTACGGCAACGACGTAGGGGCGCGCTACCCGGACCATGTCGGGGACAATGCCAAGGTGATCTTCACCTTCGACACCAACGGCGCGGCCATCGACCCCTACAGCGCCTACATCGAGGTGAAGGGGATGCTCGAGGTGTGGAACTGGGACGAGGAAAGCCAGCTCTACTACACCGAGGCCATGACCGACCATTACTGGGGCCGCCTGGGCAGCTCCTATTTCACCTATACTCATCTCGTGGACATCCCGCTAACGGAGATCCTGCCGAAGTAACTAAAAGAACCTGCAGCGGGGGCGGGCTACGTGCCCGCCCCCGTTTACTGTCCCGCCTCGGCCCCGGAAGTGGCGTCGGCCTCAACTGATAGGTACGGCTATCGACCGAGGCCAAGCGGGAGGTAACGGCGACTGGGCGGATTAGTTTCCGTACGTCCACGTACCAGGCCTGGCCGATCGGAGTCGGCCGGGCGACTGGCACCGCCGCGCCGAAGACGGCGCTATCGCTTACGCGATGCAGGCTGTCGAAGTTATTGGATTAGTCCGAGAGGTTGACTTGCAGGTGGGCGTGGTTGCCCTCGTCCCCGGTATAGTAGGTGCCGATATCGCTGCGGAAATAGAGGGAGAGGGCGCGCACCCTGCCCAGCACGGTCCGGCCCGCCTCCACCCGCGCGCCCGGGCCGATGTCGGCCTCGATATGGAGGACGATAAACCTCAGGCCGGCTTCACCATCGGGGATGATGGCCACGCGCTGGTCGGGGTATGAGCCGTAGAGGGCATAGGCTTCGACGCTCTCCACCACGCCGTCCACCGGAGACAGCACCTCGCTCCCGGCCTTGGCCCCCACGTCCACCGCCGTGGTGGAGAAGGTGCCGCGGCCGCGCGAGTCCTGCACCCAGTAGTAGGGGTCGCCCCCGGCCACGGGCGACCACCCCGGGTAGCGCGCGGCGGGGTTGTCGTCGCGGAGGCAGCCGCCCCGTGGGACCATAACCCGGGCGCGCGCCAGCTCGCCGTGTATGTCATACAGGCCTGACTCGTGGAACATGATCCCCACCGTCTCCTGGTAGCTGACGGGGCTGACCACCTGGATGCCTCCCACATCCGCCAGGACATAGGGGGCGGGCGGCGATGGGCTGTTGTAGGCGAAGTACATGGGCCTCTCCGCCACCACCGCGAGGTCGCTCGTGAGCAGCATGGAGACGTCCTGTCCCGTGCCCACCACGTCGGCCACGTTCAAGGTGTAGCGGGAGAGGGGCGCCACGGTGGCGGTG